>NZ_JBHZTC010000022.1:0-66893 GCF_042879195.1 Kocuria nitroreducens | reverse complement strand
GCCCACGGCGTAGCCGGTCAGGATGACGGCCCAGACGATGAAGAACCCCGAGAACACTCCGGTCACGGGACCCTCCCTCACGCTGCTGCGGGTCCGCGTCCGCGGGCCCCTACCGTTCTATCCCATCGCCGGCCCGTCCGCGGACAGGCCGGGGCCGGTCACGCGGCGGGGAGGTCGGCGCGGGCGGCGTCCAGCGTCCGGGAGAGGGGAGGGCGGGCGACACCGTCGAGCAGGGCCTCGGCGGGATCCGTCCCGAGGTCGACGATCCGGTTGTCCGCGTCCACGTGGACCACGGACGGCACGTGGGCGCGGGCCTCGGCGTCGTCCATCTGCGCGTAGCTGATGAGGATGACGAGGTCTCCCGGGTGCACGAGATGGGCGGCGGCCCCGTTGATCCCGACGACGCCGGAGCCGCGCTCGCCGGCGATCGTGTAGGTCTCCAGCCGGGCGCCGTTGGTGACGTCCACGATGGAGACGAGCTCGCCGGGGAGGATGTCGGCGGCGTCGAGCAGATCCTGGTCGACCGTGACCGAGCCGACGTAGTGGAGGTCGGCCTGGGTCACGACGGCACGGTGGATCTTGGCCTTGAACATGGTGCGCAGCATGACGGGAGAGGTGCTCCTCGTGAGCGGGGTGCGGGTGACGGGCACGGGGCCCGGATGGTCCGCCGGGCGGTGGCCGCCCCGGTGCAGATGCGGGGAAAGGGGCGCGGGAACATCCTACCGCGCGGTCCTCGGCGACGACGAACGCCCCGGCCGGGTGGGCTCGGGGCGTTCGGTGCGAGAGCGGCTGACGGGAATCGAACCCGCGTATCAGGCTTGGGAAGCGTGCGCTCTACCATTGAGCTACAGCCGCGCAACCGTGGATCGTCCGGCGCGCGCACCGGACGAGGACACCACACACTCTACACCACCCGCCGGGGCGGGGCCGGGCACGGGCCGGTCCCGCCCCGGCGCCCAGCCCGTGCGATACCTTGGGGACCGTGCTGATCTCTGACCGCGACATCCGCCGGGAGCTCGACGGCGGCCGGGTCGTCCTCGAGCCCTACGATCCCGCCCTGATCCAGCCCGCCAGCATCGACGTGCGGCTGGACCGCTGGTTCCGGCTCTTCGACAACCACAAGTACGCGCACATCGATCCGTCCGTGGAGCAGCCGGAGCTCACGCGGCTCGTGGAGGTGGACCCGGACGAGGCCTTCGTGCTCCACCCGGGGGAGTTCGTGCTCGGCTCCACCTACGAGAAGGTGACGCTGCCGGACGACATCGCCGCCCGCCTCGAGGGGAAGTCCTCGCTGGGACGCCTGGGTCTGCTGACCCACTCCACGGCGGGGTTCATCGACCCCGGCTTCTCGGGGCACGTCACGCTCGAGCTGTCCAACATGGCCACGCTGCCCATCAAGCTGTGGCCGGGATCCAAGGTGGGGCAGCTGTGCTTCTTCCAGCTCTCCTCGCCCGCGGAGCACCCGTACGGGTCCGGCGCCTACGCCAACCGGTACCAGGGGCAGCGCGGTCCGACGGCATCGCGCAGCCACCTCGGGTTCTCCCGCACCCGCATCTGAGCGTGCACCGTCCGGCCACCTGCGGCCGGCGTGCCTGCGGCCGACGGCTCACCGCCCGGCGGGCTCCGCGGGCGGCGCCGCCGCCGTCTTGGGGTCGCGCGCGCGCAGCAGCAGGAGCAGGCCGGCGCCGATCACCAGGAGGATCCCGAGGATGCCCCACCGCTGCGCGCCGAGCACGGAGACGAACACCGCGAACAGGGTGGGCGCCAGGAAGCTCACGGCCCGGCCCGTGGTGGCGTAGAGGCCGAACAGGGCGCCCTCCTCGCCGGTCCGCGTGAGCCGGCCGAGGAACGTGCGGGAGGCGGACTGCGCGGGTCCCACGAACAGGCACAGCAGCAGCCCGCAGACCCAGAACGCGGCCGTGCCCTCGAGGACGAGCAGCGGTGCCCCTGCCAGCAGGATGCCGACGAGGGACACCACGATGACGCGCTTGGGCCCCACCCGGTCGTCGAGCCGGCCGCCCACCAGTGCGCCCACCCCGGCGGCCACGTTGCCGACGATCGCGAAGACGATGACCTCGCTGAGGGTGAAGCCGAACGTGCCGGCCGCGATGACGCCGCCGAAGGTGAACACCGCGTTGAGCCCGTCCCGGAACACGGCGGAGGAGAGCAGGAACCACAGCGTCTGCGGGGCGTCCCGGTACAGCCCCCGCAGGGTCTGCCACAGCTGGCGGTAGGAGCGGGCCACGGACGGGCGCGGCCCCCGGCGGGCCGGGCGGATCTCGGGGACCACCAGCAGGACGGGGATCGAGAACAGCGCGATCCACAGCCCCGAGAACAGGGCCACGGCCCGCACGTTGAGGGCGTCCTCCTCCGGGATGCCGAGCAGGCCCGGGGTGATGAACCCGAACAGCACGATCGTCAGGGCCACGATCCCGCCGAAGTAGCCCATCGCCCAGCCCTGGCCGCTCACCCGCCCGATGTGCTCGCGGCCCGCGATCCCGGGCAGCATCGCGTTGTAGTTGACCACCGCGAACTCGTCGAAGACGTTGGCCAGCGCCAGCAGGCCCACGCCCAGGTAGAGGTACGGCTGGTCGGGAAGGACGAGGAAGCACAGGGCCGTGAGCAAAGCCGTGAGCATCGTGTTGATGCCCAGCCACAGCTTGCGCCGGCCCGCGCCGTCGCTGCGTTGCCCCACCACCGGTGCCAGCAGGGCCACGACGACGCCGGCGGCGCCGATCCCGTAGCCCAGCACCTCCGAGGCGTGGTCCTCCCCGCCGAACGGGTCGCTCGTGAGGTAGACCGTGAACACGAACGTCGTCATCACGGCGTTGAAGGCGGCGGACCCGGCGTCCCACAGGCTCCACGCCCACACGTGCGAGCGGCGCGGCACGAACGGCGTCGCGGGAGGGGCCGGTGAGGGGGCCGGGGGGCCTGGGGGAGTGGCGTCCATGGCAGTCATGCTAGGCCCGTGGTGCCCGGAGAGGGCATCGGCCTCGCCGACCGGTCGCCCCGCGGTCCGGGAACCGCCCGGCGAACCGTCCGGGATCCTCCAGGCTCCGCCCGGACCCGAGGACACGGGGCGGCAACACCCCTTTGATAGGGTGGTTTCCCCGGGTGCGCCCCGGCCACCCCGTGCTCGCACTGGCCCTCCGTGCCCGCGTCCGGGCTCCACGACGCCCGCCCGTCGATCCCTTCCCCGCGACCTCCGGAGGCGCCCGATGACCGCTGTGCTCCTGCTCCACGCAGTGGTGGCCGCGGTCGCGCCCCTGCTGTTCGCACGGATGGGACGCAGCGCCTTCTACCTCCTGGCGGCGGTCCCGCTCATGGGCTTCCTGTGGCTGCTGGCCTCCGCCCCGCGGGTGTACGGTCCCGAGGGCGGCTGGACCGAGGGCGGTGAGTGGATCCCGTCCCTGCACCTGGACCTCGTCCTGCGGATGGACGCCCTCGCGTGGGCGATGTCCCTGCTCGTGCTCGGCGTGGGCTCGCTGGTGCTGTTCTACTGCGCCCGCTACTTCAAGTCCGACGCGAGCGGCATCGGCGGCTTCGGGGCGCAGCTGCTCGCCTTCGCGGGCGCCATGTTCGGTCTCGTGACAGCCGACGACATGCTGGTGCTGTTCGTCTTCTGGGAGATCACGACCGTCCTGTCCTTCCTGCTCATCAGCTACAGCCGCACCCGCCTGTCCGCCCGGCGGGCGGCCCTGCAGGCCCTCGTGCTCACCACTGCCGGTGGCCTGGCCATGCTGGTCGGCATCGTGATGCTGGGTCAGGCCGCGGGCACCTACCGGATCTCCGAGGTGCTCGCAGCGGCCCCCGAGCTGGCGCAGCGCGGGACCGTGGTGGACGTGGCGGTCCTCCTGCTCCTCGTGGGGGCCGTGACGAAGTCCGCGCTGATCCCGCTGCACTTCTGGCTGCCGTCCGCGATGGCCGCGCCCACCCCGGTGTCCGCGTACCTGCACGCCGCCGCGATGGTCAAGGCCGGCGTCTACCTCGTGGCCCGCTTCGCCCCTGGCTTCGCCGAGACGGCACTGTGGCAGCCGACCGTCACGGTGCTGGGGCTGGGCACCATGCTCTTCGGCGGCTGGGCGGCCCTGAAGCAGTACGACCTGAAGCTCATCCTCGCCTACGGCACCGTCAGCCAGCTCGGCTTCCTGGTGGTGATCGTGGGCCGCGGCTCGGCGGACACGGCCCAGGCGGGCCTGGCCATGCTCCTCGCGCACGGGCTGTTCAAGGCCACGCTGTTCCTGGTGGTCGGGATCATCGACCACCGGGCGGGCACCCGCGACATCCGCCGCCTGTCGGGGCTCGCCGGCCACGTGCCGGTGCTGTTCGCCGTCTCGCTCGTCGCCGCGGCGTCCATGGCGGGCCTGCCGCCGCTGGCAGGGTTCGTGGCCAAGGAGTCCGTGCTGACCGCGTTCGCCCACGACGTGGACAGTGCGGCCGGGATCGCGGTGCTCGCCGGGCTCGTCGTCGGCTCCGTCCTGACCTTCGCCTACAGCGCCCGGTTCGTGTGGGGCGGGTTCGCCCAGAAGTCCGCCGAGTTCTCCGAGCTCGACGCCGGGGTCGGTGGCAAGGCCGTGATCAGCGACATGCAGCGCGTCGAGCCCTCGTTCCTCGCCGCGCCGCTCGTGCTCTCCGTGCTCACCGTGGTCTTCGGCCTGTGGCCCCAGCCGGTGAACGCCATGCTGCAGCCCTACGTCGACCAGTTCCCGGTCACGGAGGAGCACGAGTTCTACCTGGCCCTCTGGCACGGCCCGACCCCCGCGCTCGGCCTCTCCGCCGTGATCATCGCGGGTGGACTCCTGATCCACCTCGGGCGCCGCCGCGTCGCCGACGTGCAGCGGGCCCTGCCGTCCCTGCCGGCGGGCGAGCTCGTCTACCGGCGGGCCGTCAACGTCCTGGACCTCGCCGCCGTGTGGATCACCGGCCGCACCCAGCGCGGTTCGCTGATGTTCTACCTCTCGGTCATCCTGATCACGGCGATCGTCGTGCCGC
Organism: Kocuria nitroreducens; assembly: GCF_042879195.1. Lineage (NCBI taxonomy): Bacteria > Bacillati > Actinomycetota > Actinomycetes > Micrococcales > Micrococcaceae > Kocuria > Kocuria nitroreducens. The sequence continues at coordinate 61,901 of NZ_JBHZTC010000022.1, read as the reverse complement.
TCGTGGCGCTGGTCGTGGAGGAGACCCCGCCCCTGGGCGCGCTGAGGGTCTCCGACGGCCCGGCCCAGCTGATCGCGGGCGCGGCCATGGTCGTGGCGGCCCTGCTGGTGCCCCTGGCCACCAAGCGCTTCCTCGCGGTGCTGCTCGTGTCGGTCACCGGCTACGGGCTGGCACTCATCTTCGCCCTGCAGGGCGCGCCCGACCTCGCCCTGACGCAGACGCTCGTCGAGACCGTGCTGCTCGTGGCGTTCGTGCTCGCCCTGCGCTCGCTGCCCGCACCGCTGTGGCACCGCAACCCGGCCGGGCGCCGCCTGCTGCGCGGCACCATCGCGGTGACCTTCGGGCTGTTCATGATGGCGCTCGCGGCGTTCAGCATCTCGTCCCGCACGGCCGATCCGATCTCCCTGGAGCTGCCGCGGATGGCCTACGAGCTCGGCGACGGCCAGAACGTGGTCAACGTGATCCTCGTGGACATCCGCGCGTGGGACACGTTCGGGGAGATCTCGGTGCTCGTGCTCGCCGCCACCGGTGTGGCCTCGCTGATCTTTGTCACGGGCCGCGGGGACCGCATCGTCCGCTCCGGGGACGATCCCACGACCGACCAGCTGCGGATGATCCGCCGGCGCAACGCCGCGGCCGTCTCGCCCGGCGGCGAGCCCCTGGACGTGGGTCTCGCCCGCCGCGACGACGACCTCGAGGACCCCTACCTGCTCGCCGGGAGGACACTGGCCCCCGAGCGGCGCTCGATCGTCTTCGAGGTGGTCACCCGGCTGCTGTTCCACACGTTCATGATGGTCTCGCTCTACCTCCTGATCGCCGGGCACAACGATCCCGGCGGAGGGTTCGCGGGCGGTCTCATGGCCGGCCTCGCCCTGACCGTGCGCTACCTCGCGGGCGGACGCTACGAGCTCGAGCTGGCCACCCCGATCAACGCGGGCACGATGCTCGGGATCGGACTGGCGCTCGCCGCGCTCTACGCCGTCACCCCGGTGTTCCTGGGCGGGTCGGTGATGCAGAGCTACACCTTCGAGGCCGAGCTGCCGGTCCTCGGCGCCGAGAAGTTCGTCACCGCCCTGGTCTTCGACATCGCGGTCTACCTCATCGTGGTGGGGCTCATCCTCGACATCCTGCGCTCGCTCGGCGGGCGGATCGACCAGCGGATCGAGGAGGACGCCGTCCGCCGGCGGCGGCGCGCCCCGGGGCGCGGCACGCGCATCCGCGTCACGCGCCAGCGGAAGGTGGCCGCGGCGCCCGCCGGCTCGACCCCGGCGACGTCCGCGACGTCGCCGACCCCGATCACGAGTACCGGCCCGGGCGGAGGCGGAGAGCACCGATGACCGTGAACCTGACCCTGCTGGTGGTGATGGGCGTTCTCTACGCCGTCGGCGTGTACCTGCTGCTCGAGCGCTCGCTCACCCGCGTGCTGCTCGGGCTGATGCTGCTGACCAACGGCACGAACCTGCTCATCCTGCACGCCGGCGGGGCCGCAGGGTCCGCCCCGCTGTACGACGGGTCGATCGCCGCGGAGGACTACAGCGACCCGCTGCCCCAGGCCCTCATCCTCACCGCCATCGTGATCTCCCTCGCGGTCACCGCGTTCCTCCTGGGCATGATCTACCGCTCCTGGGTCCTCGGGCGCCGGGACGAGATCCAGGACGACGTCGAGGACCGGCGCGTGGCGCGGCAGTCCTCCTACGACATGGAGGACGACGCCGACGTCCCCGCCGACACCACCGAGTTCGACGAGGCGCCTCGCCCCCGGAATCCGGGCGAGACCCTCGAGGCCCCGGGCGCCCGCGGCATCGAGAAGTGGGGAGGCGACCGGTGACCGTCAACTTCGCCCAGCTCGCCCCGCTGGCCGTCATCATCCCGTTCCTCGGCGCGGCCCTGAGCCTCCTGCTGCTGCGGCGCAACGCCCTCCAGCGGACCGTGGCCATCGGCTCGCTCGTGCTCACCCTCGCGATCGAGGCCCTGGTGCTCGGGACCACGTGGGACCTCGGCCCGCAGGCCGTCCACCTCGGCGGCTGGGAGGCGCCCTGGGGCATCGTCATGGTCGTGGACCAGCTCTCGTCCCTGATGCTCGTCGTCTCCACGGTGGTCTCGCTCGCCGTGCTCGTCTACGCGAGCGGGCAGGGCGTGGCCGACGGCGACGAGGAGGGGCCGATCTCGATCTTTCACCCCTCCTTCCTGATCCTCGTGGCGGGGGTGTCGAACGCCTTCCTCGCGGGGGACCTGTTCAACCTCTACGTGGGCTTCGAGATCCTGCTGACCGCGTCCTACGTGCTCATGACCATGGGCGGGACCGTCCAGCGGATCCGCACCGGCGTGACCTACGTGGTCGTCTCGGTGATCTCCTCCGTGCTGTTCCTGATCACCATCGCGATGATCTACGCGGCCACGGGAACCATCAACATGGCCGACCTCTCGGTCAAGCTCGAAGGCCTGCCGGTGGGCACCCAGATGCAGCTGCACCTGATGCTGCTCATCGCGTTCGGCATCAAGGCCGCCGTCTTCCCACTGTCCTTCTGGCTCCCGGACTCCTATCCGACCGCCTCCGCGCCCGTCACCGCCGTGTTCGCCGGTCTGCTGACCAAGGTGGGCGTGTACTCGATCATCCGCACCGAGACCGTGCTCTTCCCCGGGGACCGGCTCGACGACCTCCTGATGTGGGTCGCCCTGCTCACCATGGTGGTCGGCATCCTGGGCGCGCTGGCGCAGATCGACATCAAGCGCATGCTGTCCTTCACGCTGATCAGCCACATCGGGTACATGATCTTCGGCGTGGCGGTGGGCACCCAGGAGGCGCTCTCCGCCACGGTCTACTACGTGGCCCACCACATCGTGATCCAGACGAGCCTGTTCCTCGTGGCGGGGCTGATCGAGCGCCGCGGCGGTTCCACCAACGTGGACCGGCTGGCGGGGATGGCCAGGATCTCCCCGCTGCTGGCCCTGCTGTACCTCGTGCCCGCGCTCAACCTCGGGGGGATCCCGCCGTTCTCCGGCTTCCTGGGCAAGACCGGCCTGCTGCAGGCCGGCGTCAACCAGGGCGACGTCCTGGCCTACGCCCTCGTCGCGGGTTCCGTGGCGGTGTCCCTCCTGACCCTGCTCGCCATGATCCGGGTGTGGAACCGCGTGTTCCTGCGCTCGCCGGAGGACGCGGAGTACCCGGACCCGATCCTGCTGGCCCCGGTGCCCGCCGGCTCCCGGTTCCTGCTCACCTCGGGTGCCGTCGACGACCAGGCGGGCCGGTTCGCGGGCAAGGGCGACGTGCGCCTGATGTCCCCCTCGATGCTCGGCGGGGCCTCGGTCCTCGTCGCCGTGGGGGTGGCTCTGACCGTCTTCGCCGGGCCGCTGTTCCAGCTCGCGGACAACGCCGCGGAGAACCTGGTCCACCCCGAGCGCTACGTCCAGGCCGTGCTGGACCCCGCGTCCGCGCCGAGGCCCGTCGTGGAGGAGGCACCGTGACCCGGCCCAAGAACTCCCTGCTCGTCGAGCTGCCGCTGCTGGTGTGGCTCGTGGTCGTGTGGGGTGCCCTCTGGGGCGACTTCGGCGCCGGCAACCTGCTGGTCGGACTGGTCCTGGCCCTGCTCGTCACGTGGGTGCTGTACCTGCCGCCCGTCCAGTTGTCCGGCCGGTTCAACCTGCTCCAGTTCGCCGTCTTCGCCGTGACGTTCGTGTGGCAGGTCGCCAAGGCGAGCATCGAGGTCATGCTCATCGCGATCCTCGTGGGTCCGCGCGCGCGCAACGCCGTGGTCGGCGTCCAGCTGCGCACGCGCTCCGACCTGCTCCTGACGGCCACCGGCCACACCATGACCCTGATCCCCGGCTCGCTCGTCGTGGAGGTGGACCGTGCCGCCGGCACGCTGTACTTCCACGCGCTCAACGTCCGCAGCGCCGAGGAGGCCGAGGACTTCCGCCGCTCCGCGCTGCAGGTGGAGGCCGCCTGGATCCGGATCATGGGCACGCCGGAGGAGCTCGCCGCCCTGCGGGCCGAGCGACGCGGCGGAGGTGGCTCCCGCGCGGACCGGCGGGACAGCGCCGCCATCAGCTCCCCGGTCACCGCGAGCCAGCAGATCGTGGGCCGCCGCCGGGACGAGGTCGCAGCCGGCACCCCGAGAGACACCCCGGCCGGCACACCGAGAGACACCCTGGCCGACACCCCCGAGGAGGACCGACCGTGATGCAGATCGCCGTGGCCGTCGCGGCCGTGCTGCTCAGCGCGGCCGCCGCGGGCACCCTCTACCGCCTTGCCAAGGGACCGTCCCTGCTGGACCGCGTGGTGGCCACGGACGTGCTGCTGGCCATCGTCGCAGCCGCCCTCGCCGTGGAGATGGCCTACCACGGCCACCTCAACAACCTGATCCTCATGGTGATCGTCTCGCTGGTCGGATTCATCGGGTCCGTGACGGTGGCCCGCTTCGCCACCCAGACCGCCGAGCACGGGCGGTGAGCGCCGTGCTGGACACCGTCCTGGACGCCGCCGCGGCCGTGTGCCTCGTGGCCGGCGCGCTCATGTCCCTCGCCGCCGCGATCGGCCTGGTCCGCTTTCCGGACCTGCTGACGCGCATGCACGCCGGCACCAAGCCGCAGGTCTTCGGGCTGCTCCTCATGCTCACGGCCGTCGGCCTGGAGAACCGCGACCCGGTCATGATCCCGCTCATCGCCCTCGGCTGGATCTTCCAGCTGCTCACCGTGCCCGTCTCGGCGCACATGGTGGGCCGCTCGACCTACCGGACCAAGCACCTGAACCGCACCACGCTGACCCAGGACGACCTGCAGACGGTGCTCAACCGCGCAGCGGAGGGTTCCGGGGAGGGGGCCGCCGGGGCGCCCCCCCGTGCCCAGCCCGGACGGCCGGCGAGCGGACGGACAGCAGACTGACGGATCGGCGGCGACGCGTTAGGCTGGACGGGATCGACAGGGCGCACCCGCGTCCCCCCGGACGACAAGGAGCAGCACTCCATGAACACCAAGGTCCTCGAACTCGTGGGCACCGGCCTCTCGCTCGGCGGCGTGGCGCTCTCGCACAAGGTGCTCGGCGCCGCGTGGATGCGCATCACCGGCGACCCGCCCCCCGCCAAGAACCCGGACCCGGACGAGGCCTGGACGGGCATCATCATCTGGTCGCTCGTGACCGGCCTCGTGGGCACCATCATCAAGGTCAGCGTCTCCCGCAAGGTGGCCCAGATCGAGAACAAGTCCCAGGAGAACCCCAAGGCCTCGAGCCAGGCCGAGGTCTGAGACCCGGCGGGCACCTCACGAGGGGGCCCGTCCGGTCGGACACCGCACCGGTGTCCGACCGGGCGGGCCCCCTCGTCGTGGAGCGGGCGTGCGACGGGCGCACCGCGGGAACGCCGTGCGGGCGCGGCCGGGGTGCCGAGGCCGACGCGCGTGCACGGAACGGGCGACGGAGGGGTAGACTCGGTGCCACTGAACGACAGGGGAGCGCTCCCCGCCGGTGAGACCGGCGCGGCGCTGAGAGTGCGGATCGCCGCAGACCCTCGAACCTGCTCCGGTTAGCACCGGCGAAGGGAGTCGAGCATCTCAGGGGTGTTTCCCCGGGAGCGCGCCACCGGCGCGGCCCGCGGAACCCCGTCCCCTCCTGGCACCGACGGCTCGCTGAGCCCAGGAGGAACCCACCGTGAACACCACCACCCACCGTCCCGCCGGCCGCCCCGGCGCGTCCCGCACGTCGTCCTGGCGGGTCGTCGACATCGTCGTCGCCGCCGTCCTCGCCGCCGTGTGCGCGGTCGTCTTCTGGGCGTGGTCAAACCTGCTCTACCCCGTGGTCGGCACGGCCGCGGTCGCCTATCCGCCCGCCGTGGGCCTGATCGCCGGCGGCTGGCTCGTGGCCGGCGTGCTCGGCGGGCTGATCATCCGCAAGCCCGGTGCCGCCCTGTTCTGCGAGCTGCTCGCCGCCGTGATCGAGAGCTTCCTGGGCACCCACTTCGGCCTGCTGGTCATCCTCTCCGGCCTCGTCCAGGGCATCGGCGCGGAACTGGCCTTCGCCGCCTTCCGCTACCGCCGGTTCGATGCCCTCACGGCGGCCGTCGCGGGCGCCGTGAGCGGGATCTTCCTCGGCGTCCACGAGAACATCGTCTACAACTACGAGTGGGTGCTGGGCCACCAGGTGGTCTACGTGGTCCTGGCCGCCGTCTCGGGGGCGGTGCTCGCCGGCCTGCTCATGCAGGCCGTGGTGCGGGCCCTCGCGGCCACCGGTGTCCTGCAGGGCCTCGCCTCGGGGCGGGCCGTGCGGCGATGACGGCTCCCACGGCCCGCGGGGCGCGCGTCGAGGCCCGCGGCTTCGGCTGGCACCACCCCGGGCGGGAGACGGCGGCGCTGCGCGGTCTCGACCTCGTGGTGGAACCGGGGGAGCGGGTGCTCCTGCTGGGTCCCAGCGGGGCCGGCAAGTCCACGCTCCTGCACGCTCTGGCAGGAGTCCTCCACGACGAGGACGGGCAGTCCGTCTCCGGCGAGCTGCTCATCGACGGCGCGCTCCCGGAGCAGGCGCGCGGCCGCGCCGGGCTCGTGCAGCAGGACCCCGAGTCCCAGGTGGTGCTGTCCCGGATCGGCGACGACACCGCGTTCGGCCTGGAGAACCTCGCGGTGCCCCGCGAGCAGATCTGGCCGCGGGTGCGCGCGGCCCTCGACGACGTGGGCCTGGACCTCCCGCTCGACCACTCCACCGCGGCCCTGTCCGGCGGACAGAAGCAGCGCCTGGCGCTCGCGGGCGCCGTGGCGATGAGCCCGGGCCTGCTGCTGCTCGACGAGCCGACCGCCAACCTGGACCCCTCCGGCGTGCGTCAGGTCCGCGACGCCGTGGTGTCCTGCCTCGACGGCAGCGGGGCCACGCTCGTGGTCGTGGAGCACCGCGTCGCCGTGTGGGCCGAGGTCGTGGACCGCGTCGTCGTGCTCGGCCGCGACGGGGGGATCACCCACGACGGGGCCCCGGGGCAGGTGCTCGGCGCGGCGGCCGACGAGCTCAGCGGGGCGGGGGTGTGGGTTCCCGGACGGGTGCCGGCCACGCGCCCGTCCGCGGACTCTGCCGGAGGTCCTGCCGTGAGCCCGTCCGTGGCCGACGGCCCCGGGGCGGACGGCGAACCGCTGCTCAGCGCCACCGGTCTGGGCGTCTCGCGCACCCAGCCCTCGGCACGGCAGCTGCGCGCCCGGCGGCGGGCCCGGCGCCGCGGCCGCCCGGTGGACGACACCGTCACGGGCCGCGACCTCCCCACGGCGGTGGACGACGTGGAGCTGGGCCTGCGCCGGGGCCGCGCGCTCGCGCTCACCGGGCCCAACGGCGCCGGCAAGTCCACGCTCGCCCTGACGCTGGCGGGTCTGCTGGCCCCCGTGCGCGGCACCGTGCGGGCCCACCCGCGCCTCGACCGCGGCGCGGGCCCCGACCCGCTGGAGTGGAGCGGACGGGAGCTCGTGGCCCGTGTGGGGACGGTCTTCCAGGAGCCCGAGCACCAGTTCCTGCGCGCCACCGTGCGCGCGGAGCTCGAGCTCGGCCCCCGGCTGGCGGGCACGCCGGGGGCCGAGCGGGAGCGTCGCACGGACGAGCTGCTCCGCCGGCTGCGGCTCTCCCACCTGGCGGACGCGAACCCGTTCACCCTCTCCGGCGGCGAGAAGCGGCGGCTGTCCGTGGCCACGGTGCTCGCCACGGACCCGGACGTGCTGGTGCTCGACGAACCCACGTTCGGCCAGGACGCCCTGACGTGGGCGGAGCTCGTGGACCTGCTGGTGGAGCTCGTCGACGCCGGCACGTCGGTCCTGGCCGTGACCCACGACGAGGACTTCGTGCGGGCGCTCGGCGCCGAGGTGCTGGCACTGGGTGCGCCTCCCGAAGGGGACCGAGCCACTCACGCGGCACGGGCCGGGCGGCAGGCCCCGGCAGCACCTGCGGCCGCCACCGCACCGGCACCACCGGTGGCAGCCGCAGCTCCGGCCGCCGCCCCTGCGTCAGCCACTCCGGCCGCTCCAGCGGCTCCGGCCGCTGCCCCCGCGCGGGCCGTCCCGGCCCGGCGGGAGCCCGTCCGATGAGCGCTCCCGCGATCGCGCCGTCGGCGCGGACCTCCCTGCTGGGACGGACGAACGCCGTGGTCAAGCTGTCCGGGGCGCTGCTGCTCACCGTGGTGCTGCTGCTCAGCGCGGACCCCGTGACGTCGGGGACCGTGCTGCTGGGCGAGGTGCTGCTCCTGGCGCTGGCCGGTCAGCGCCCGCTCGCACTGCTGCGCCGGGCATGGCCGGTGGTCGTGGCGGCCCTCGTGAGCGGGTGGGGCACGGCGCTGCTCGCCGAGGACTCGGGGCCGGTGCTGCTCGACCTGGGGGTCACCGTGATCTCGGCCGGTTCGGTGGCCGCGGGCGCGGCGATCGCCCTGCGCGGACTGGCGCTGGCGCTGCCCGGGCTGATGCTGGTGCTGACCACGGACCCCACGGACCTCGCCGACGGCCTCGCCCAGACGCTGCGCCTCCCGGCCCGTTTCGTGCTCGCGTCCCTGGCCGCGCTGCGGCTGGTGGGCGTGATGGCCTCCGAGTGGGCCACCCTCGCGATGGCTCGGCGGGCGCGCGGCACGGGGTCCGGGCACGGGCCGGCGGGCGCGCTGCGGGAGTTCGGCGGCCAGGCGTTCACGCTGCTGGTGCAGTCCCTGCGCCGGGCCACCCGGCTGTCGGTCACCATGGAGGCCCGCGGCTTCGGCGCGGGTCCGCGCACGTGGGCCCGCGTCCCGGGGTACTCCTGGCGGGACGCCGCGGTGCTCGCGGGCTGCGCGGCGGCCGCCGCGGCGGGTCCGGCGGTGTCCGTCCTGCTCGGGACGCACCGCTTCATCTGGGCCTGAGCCCGGATCAGGCCTGCGAGACCCAGCCCGTGACGAGGCGCGTCAGATCCGGGTCGACCGGCAGCGGCTGGTGGTCGAGCCGGCGCACCGGCACCGCGAGCCGGACGCTGGAGACCAGCCACACGGCGTCGGCCGCCATGAGGTCCGCCGGGTACAGCGGCCCGTAGCCGAGCTCCCAGCCGTCCCGGCGGGCGGCGGCGAAGATTTTGGCCTGCGTGGTGCCCGGCAGGATCCCGTGCGAGGGCTCCGGCGTCAGCAGGGTGCCGCGGCCGGCGCGCACGCGGGCGCAGACCACGGAGGACGTCGCACCCTCGAGGACCCTGCGGCCCTCCGTGGTGAAGACCGCCTCGTCCGCGCCGAGGGAGCGGGCGTGGCGCAGGGCGGCCATGTTGATCGCGTAGGAGAGCGTCTTGGCCCCCGGGAGCAGCCACGGGTAGCCGGCGTCCTGGGCGGGGTCGTGGCCGCGCGGCAGCAGCACCGCGGTCACGCCTTCCCGCCGCTGACGGAACGTGGTCTCCGGCACGGGGCTCACCGCGATCCAGGACCACGGGCCGTCCGCCGGGGTGCCGCGGCTGACCACGACCTTGACGGCGTGCTCGGGGCCCAGGCCGCCGTTCCCGCCGGGCGCGGCATGGGCCAGCGCCAGCTCCACCGCACCGCGCAGGTCCCGCGCCGACGGCACGGGCAGCTGCGCCAGCCGCGCGGAGGCCGACAGCCGCTGGTGGTGGGCCTCGAACTTCTGCACGAACCCGTCCACGGCGCGCATGGTCTCGAAGACGCCGTCCCCGCGGGTGAGCCCCTGGTCGTCGATCCGCACGAGCGGGACGGACGGATCGGCGAGGACGCCCGCCGGGTGGGCGGCGTCGAGGACGACGACGGTGCTGGTCACGGATCCTCCTGTCGGTGCGGCCGGAGCGTTCAGCAGACGGGGCCGGGATGCAGGATGTCCACCTGCTCCCAGACGTGGTCCTCCGCCAGGTAGGCGTCCTCCTGGGCCGCCCAGCGGTCCCAGTGCTCGGCGTAGTACGAGCCGTCACGGCTCAGTGCGCGGTCGTAGCGCAGGGCGGTGGGCAGCTCGACCCACACGGAGACGTCCAGCAGTGCCCGGGCCTCGGCGCTGCACGCTCCGACGCCCTCCAGGATCACGACCTCCGCCACGCGGGTCAGCCGCGGTGTGCCCGGGGAGCCGGTGACCCAGTCCCAGGCGCTCCACTCCGCGTCCCTGCCCTGGTCGAGAGGTGCGAGGACCTGCTGCACGTAGGTCCGCCGGCCGGGTCCGAGCCCGTCCCAGCCCGGGTAGAGGTCCTCGAGGTGGAAGAGCGTCACGTCCCGCACCGGGCGCAGCACCGCGGCGAGCTGCTCGGCGAGGCTGGTCTTGCCGGCGCCGGAGCGCCCGTCGATGCCGATGAGGTACGGGCGGCGGGTGGGCGAGGGGAGCAGCCGCGCCAGGTTGGTGCCGGCGGGGTGGGCCGCGGCGAGCGACGGGTCCAGCTCGAGCTCGATGTCGATCACGCGCGTCCGGCGTCCTGCGCGGGGACGCGCGCGGAGTCCCGGTCGGCACCGAGCTCCCGGGCGACGGCGCGGACGACGCCCGGGACGGCGGCGGTGATCATGCCGAAGGTCGTCTCGAAGTCCTCCGGGCCGCCGTACCAGGGGTCGTAGATCCCCAGGTCGTCGTGCTCGAGGTCCTCGATGGCGGGGTCGAACTCCCGCAGCAGCCGCACCTTGGCGGCTGCGGACCCGTCCGGGGCGAGCTCCCGCAGGCGGCGCCAGTGCACGACGTCCAGGGCGAGCACGAGGTCCCGGTCGTCGAAGCGGATGGGGTCGAAGACCTGGGCCGCGTGCCGGGAGGCGTCGAGCCCCTCGCGGCGCAGAAGGTCGTCCGCGCGGGGGTCCACGGGGTTGCCGAGCTCCTCGTCGCTGACGCCCGCCGAGTCGATCCGCACGCGCTCCGCCAGTCCTGCGGCCTCGAAGGCGCGGCGCAGGACGAACTCCGCCATGGGCGAGCGGCAGATGTTGCCGGTGCACACGGTCACGATCGAATACATAGCGGGAAGTCTAGGCCGTCCGGTCCCGGCACGAGAAGTGCGGCCGCCGCCCGGGGCGACGGCCGCACTCGGCTCCGGGACGTCAGGCCCGGTCACCGGCCCGGTCGAGCGCGCGCTCGGGCTCCTGCTCGGGGTCCTGCTCAGGGCCCCGGGCCGGGGTGGAACCGGCGGAGAGGTCGATCTCCTCGCCGTTCTCGTCGACCCGCCGGTACCAGTCGGTGACGGCCGGGTCGTGGGAGTCGAACGTCTCACCGGCGGCGCGGGCGCCGGGGGCGTGCTCCACCTGGAGGGCGAAGTCGTCGCCGTGCTCCTCGATGCCGTGGATCACTGCCTTGCGCACGGCCGTGAGGGCGAACGCGTGGCGGATCGTGGCCGGGTCGCTGCGCAGGTCCTTGTAGAAGGAGACCATCAGGAAGGCGACGATCACGGCGAAGGGCAGGGCCGAGACGGTCACGAGGTTCTGCATGCCGGTCAGGGCGTCGTCACCGCCCACGAGCATCATGACGGCCGCGATGCCGCCGAGGCACAGGCCCCAGAACACGACGATCGTCCGGCTGGGCTCGGGCCGGCCCCGCTGGGAGAGCGTGCCCATGACGATGGACGCGGAGTCCGCGCTGGTCACGAAGAAGATGGCGATGATGACCATGGCCAGCACCGAGGTGACCGCGCCCAGGGGCAGCGCGTCGAGCATGCCGAACAGTGCGGCCTCCTGGCCGCCCGCGGCGGCCAGGTCGGTGCCGGTGCGCTGCAGGTACATGGACGTGCCGCCGATGACGACGAACCAGAGCACGCACATCGAGGACGGGACCACGAGCACCACGGTCACGAACTGGCGCAGCGTGCGGCCGCGGGAGATCTTGGCGATGAACATCCCGACGAACGGGGACCAGGACAGCCACCAGGCCCAGTAGAAGACGGTCCAGCCGCCCGCGAAGGCGGTGACGTCCTCGCCCCAGCCGCCGGTCTGCCCGGTCATCCAGAGGTACTCCTGCAGGTAGGTGCTGAACACCGCGGGGACCAGGTCCAGGATCAGGACGGTGGGCCCGGCCACGAACACGAACAGGGCCAGCAGGAAGGCCAGCAGAAGGTTGGTGTTGGAGAGGTAGCGGATGCCGCGGGCCACACCGGAGACGGCCGAGACCACGAAGGCGGCCGTGAGGACGGCGATGATGGCGATGAGGCCGCCGTTGCCGAGCGGCCCCCAGCCGGCGACGATCTCGAGGCCCCGGGAGATCTGCAGCGCGCCGATGCCCAGGGAGGCCGCGGTGCCGAAGAGGGTCGCGAAGATGGCGAACACGTCGATGAGCCGGCCCAGGCCGCCCTCGGCGCGCCGCTGGCCGATCAGCGGCACGAAGATCCGGCTGATGAGCGGGGGGCGCCCGCGGCGGTACGCGCCGTAGGCGACGGCCGCGCCGACCACCGCGTACATGGCCCAGGGGTTGAGGCCCCAGTGGAAGGCCGTCTGGACGAGGGCGTAGACGGTCATCTCCTCGGAGCCGGACTCCGCCCCGAAGCCGGGAACGCCGGCGCCGAAGTGGCTCAGGGGCTCGGAGGCGCCGTAGAACATCAGGCCGATGCCCATCCCGGCGGCGAAGAGCATGGCGAGCCACGAGAAGAAGGAGTACTCCGGCTTCTCGTCGTCCATGCCCAGCGGGATGCGGCCGGTCCGGCTGAAGCCGACCACGAGCATGAACAGCACCGCGGCCGTGGACAGGGCGGTGAAGAACCACCCGGCGTTGCCGGTGACCCAGCCCAGGGCCGCGGTGGAGGCGGCCGTCAGGGACTCGGTGGAAAGCACGCCCCAGGCGATGAACGCCACGATCAGCGCGGCCGTGACGAGGAAGACGACCTTGTCCGTGCCGTAGCGCAGCTTCTGGTCCTCGACGGCGATGCCGGGGACCAGGGCGGGATGGATGCCGTGCGGGTAGTTGATCTCACGCAGCACCTCCCGGGGCTTCGGCCGGCGGGAGGACTCGGCCGCGCTGGGCGGCTGCGGCGAATGGGGTGGCGTGCTGCTCACGAAGGCTCCTGAGGTGTCGGGTGCGTGCGGTGGCGTGTCGGTGCGTGCGGTGGCGTGCGGGGCGGACCCGGAAGTGTCGTCGGTGGCCCGCGAGACCGGGCACAAACAGCCCAGCGTAGCCGACGCCCTGTCGCTGGGGCAGGGAGTGCGGGGCTTCTCACACCCGCCGTCGCTCCTGAGTTGAGTCAACATGGCTCAAGTTAAGTTGACATCGGCGGCTCACGTGGCAGACTTGAGCCAGGAAAACTCAAGAACTTGAGACCTCCGGGACCCCAACCGGGCCGTTGCGGCCCACCCGGTTCAGCTCGACCCGAAGGAGAACACGCCCATGTCTCGTGCAGTAGGAATCGACCTCGGCACCACCAACTCCGTGGTGTCCGTGCTGGAGGGCGGCGAGCCCACCGTCATTGCCAACGCCGAGGGCAACCGGACCACCCCGTCCGTCGTGGCCTTCTCGAAGGACGGCGAGACCCTGGTCGGCGACATCGCCAAGCGGCAGGCCGTCACCAACGTGGACCGCACGATCGCCTCGGTGAAGCGCCACATGGGCACCGGGTGGTCCACGGACATCGACGGCAAGAAGTACACGCCGCAGGAGATCTCGGCGCGCATCCTGATGAAGCTCAAGACCGACGCCGAGTCCTACCTCGGCGACAAGGTCACCGACGCCGTGATCACCGTCCCGGCGTACTTCAACGACGCCGAGCGCCAGGCCACCAAGGAGGCCGGTGAGATCGCCGGCATGAACGTGCTGCGCATCGTCAACGAGCCCACCGCCGCGGCGCTCGCCTACGGCCTGGAGAAGGGCAAGGAGGACGAGCTCATCCTGGTCTTCGACCTCGGCGGCGGCACCTTCGACGTCTCCCTGCTGGAGGTCGGCAAGGACGAGGACGACTTCTCCACCATCCAGGTCCGGTCGACCGCCGGCGACAACCGGCTCGGCGGCGACGACTGGGACCAGCGGATCGTCGACTGGCTGCTGGCGCAGGTGAAGTCGAAGACCGGCGCCGACCTGTCCAAGGACAAGATCGCCCTGCAGCGCCTCAAGGAGACCGCGGAGCAGGCCAAGAAGGAGCTGTCCTCCGCCACCAGCTCCAACATCTCCCTGCAGTACCTGTCCGTGACCCCGGAGGGTCCCGTGCACCTGGACGAGCGCCTCACCCGCGCCAAGTTCGAGGAGCTCACCCGGGACCTGCTCGAGCGCACCGAGAAGCCGTTCAAGGACGTCATCGCCGAGGCCGGCATCTCCGTGTCCGACATCGACCACGTGATCCTCGTCGGCGGCTCGACCCGCATGCCCGCCGTCGCGGAGACCGTCCAGCGCCTGGCCGGCAAGGAGCCCAACAAGGGCGTGAACCCGGACGAGGTCGTGGCCGTCGGCGCCGCGATCCAGGCCGGCGTGCTCAAGGGCGACCGCAAGGACGTGCTGCTGATCGACGTGACCCCGCTGTCGCTGGGCATCGAGACCAAGGGCGGCGTGATGACCAAGCTCATCGAGCGCAACACGGCGATCCCCACCAAGCGGTCCGAGACCTTCACCACAGCCGAGGACAACCAGCCCTCCGTGTCCATCCAGGTCTTCCAGGGCGAGCGCCAGTTCACGCGCGACAACAAGAACCTGGGCACCTTCGAGCTGACCGGCATCGCCCCCGCGCCGCGCGGCATGCCGCAGATCGAGGTCACCTTCGACATCGACGCCAACGGCATCGTGCACGTCTCCGCGAAGGACAAGGGCACCGGCACCGAGCAGTCGATGACCATCACCGGTGGGTCCTCCCTCTCCAAGGAGGACATCGACCGCATGGTCAAGGACGCCGAGGCCAACGCCGAGGCGGATCGGGTGCGCCGCGAGGCGGCCGACCTGCGCAACAATGCGGAGCAGCAGGCGTACTCCGTCGACAAGCTCCTGAAGGACAACGACGAGAAGCTGCCCGCGGACGTCAAGTCCGAGGTGCAGGCGGACGTCGACGCCCTGAAGCAGGCGCTCGAGGGCGAGGACGACGACGCCGTGAAGACGGCCTACGACAAGCTGCAGCAGTCCCAGACCAAGCTCGGCGAGGCCCTCTATGCGCAGTCGCAGACCGAGGGCGCCGAGGGCGGCCCGGGTGCGGGCGCCACCGGTGCCACCGGTGACGAGGACATCGTCGACGCCGAGGTCGTCGACGACGAGGACGAGAAGAAGTGAGCATGCCCGACCCGACACCAGGACCCGACGAGAACGCGGACGGCCACGGCGCCGGGGACGCTCCCGGCGGGCCCGCCGCCCACCACGGCGAGCAGGGCGCGCAGGACTCCGGTGACAGCCCCCGCGAGGAGGCCGCGCCGGAGGGCCTGACGGTGGACGACATCCTCTCGACGCCCCAGTCGACCGACGCGGAGGCCGGGGACGCCGCGCCGGCGACCGCGGGGGAGGACTCCCCGGCGGCGGCCCTCGCCGAGGAGCGGCTCGAGGAGCTGCGCCGGCTGCAGGCGGAGTTCGTGAACTTCAAGCACCGCACTGCGCGCGAGAAGGAGCAGCTCCGGACCTTCGTGACGGGAGACCTCCTCCAGACGCTGCTGCCGGTGTTCGACGACATCGACGCGGCCCGCCAGGCCGGGGACCTCACCGACGGCCCGTTCGCGGCGATCGCGAACAAGCTCGAGGAGACCCTCGTCCGCCAGGGGCTGACCCGGATCGGGGCGGTCGGCGAGAGGTTCGACCCGAACGTCCACGAGGCGGTGCTGCAGCAGCCCACGAACGAGGTCGAGCCGGACCAGGTCTCGATGGTTCTGCGCTCCGGCTTCCGGATCGGCGAGCGCGTGGTGCGGCCGGCCCAGGTCGCCGTCGCGGTCGCCGAGTGAGGCCGGTCCCGGCCTGATCCCGGCGACGGCAGGGGAGGTCCGTCCCGCGGGCCTCCCCTGACCCGTCCACCGGTCCCCGGCGCCGCGGCGCCGGGGACGACCCCAGGACCACCACCGGGCCCTGCTCCGCAGGCCCCCGACCGGCCCCACAGAAAGGAGGCGTCATGGCCAGCCAGGACTGGATCGACAAGGACTTCTACAGCATTCTCGGCGTCTCCAAGGACGCGTCCGAAGCCGACGTCAAGAAGGCCTACCGCAAGCTCGCCCGCCAGTACCACCCGGACCAGAACCCGGGCGACGCGGAGGCCGAGCAGCGGTTCAAGGACATCACGGAGGCGAACTCCGTGCTCTCCGACCCCGAGGAGCGCAAGCAGTACGACGCGATCCGCGCCATGGGCTCCGGTGCGCGCTTCACCGCCGGCGGACCGGGCGGCGCCGGCGGCTCGGCGAACTTCGAGGACCTCTTCGGCGACATCTTCGGCGGAGGCGGCGGCGGTCGCCGACGCCGCACGACCTACTCCACGGGCGGGTCGGGTGGCCCGGGCGGGTTCGAGGACCTGTTCGCGCAGTTCGGCGGCCAGACCGGGTACGGGGCGCCGGGCGGATACGGCGGCTACCAGGCCCCGCCGGCCCGCGGGGAGGACATCCGGACGGAGACGACCATCCCGTTCCGCTCCTCGGTGCACGGCACCACGATCAAGCTGCGCCGCGGCAACGGCCAGGAGACCACGGTGCGGATCCCGAGCGGCGTGCGCGACGGGCAGAGGCTCAAGCTCGCCGGCAAGGGCCACTCGGGTCCGGGCGGCGCCGGTGACCTCTACGTCACCGTCCACGTGACACCGCACCCCTTCTTCACGCGTGGGGAGGGCACGGACGACGTCGAGGTCACCGTGCCGATCACGTTCCCCGAGGCGGCCCTGGGCGCCACGATCGAGGTGCCCGTGCTGGACGGCGGCACCGTGCGCGTGAAGGTGCCCGCCGGGACGTCCTCGGGCCGGCGCTTCCGCGTCAAGGGGCGCGGGTTCAGCACGGCCAAGGGCGCGGGCAACCTCATCGTGACGGTCGAGGTGCACGTGCCGGCCCAGCTCGACGAGCAGGCGCAGGCGGCCGTTCGCGCGTTCGCCGAGGCGACCGGGGGCGAGGATCCCCGCCTCGGGCTCGCCGAGAAGGCACGGGTCTGAGATGGCGCTGGACGCCGATCAGCCGCTGTTCGTGATCTCCGTGGCCGCGGAGATCGCGGAGATGCATCCGCAGACACTGCGCCAGTACGACCGGCTCGGCCTCGTCAAGCCGTCCCGCGCCCCCGGCCGGGCCCGCCGCTACTCCCAGCGCGACATCGAGAAGCTGCAGCAGATCCAGGTGCTGTCCCAGCAGGGCGTGTCCCTCGAGGGCATCCGGCGCATCCTCCAGCTGGAGAACCAGGTCGCGCTCCTGCGGTCGAGGGTGGCGGAGCTGTCCCAGGAGCTCGAAGAGGCCCGGGACCGGGTCGAGGAGTCCTCGCGGATCTTCGCCGCCGGTGTCGGCGGGGACGTGGTGCGCATGGCCCGCGGCGCCCGCCCCCGGGCCCGCAAGATCTCGCAGGCCGTGGTGCTGTACCGGCCCCCGCGCCAGCAGGAGCGCTGAGGCCGCACCGGTCCCCGGACCGGTGCGACCTCAGCGCAGGACCTTCTCGAAGCCCACGTCGTGGACGCCGCCCGGGTAGACCCGGGCGGCGCCTGGCAGCGGGACGTAGCCGCTGCTGCGGTACAGGGCGAACGCCTTGGGCTGGCGGTTGCCCGTGGTGAGGTGGATGCGGCGGTAGCCCCCCGCGGCGGCGAGCCGCTCGAGCTCGGCCAGGACGCGGCGCGAGATCCCGCGCCGGTGGTGCGCCGGTGCGGTCCACACCCGCTTGAGCTCGGCCGTGGCGTCGTCGTGCCGGCGGAACGCCCCGCCGCCCACCGTCGCGCCGCCCTCGAGGAGGAGCAGGAGCCCCCCGGCGGAGGCGGTGAAGTCGGCGACGGGGTGGTGCGTCATCTCCTCCGCCCCGATCGCGGGCCCGTAGCGCTCCACGTACTCGAGGTGCAGCCCCTCGAGCAGCGGGTGCGTGCGGGGATCGCCCGGGAGCACGACGACGAAGCCGTCCCGCTCCGGACCGGGGACTGCGCTCACGCCGTCCGGCGGTAGACGAGGTCGCGCGGGACGCGGCCGGCCTCCTGCGCCTTGCGCTCGAAGCTCGTGAGGACCCGACCCTCCCAGCGGGGGGCCCAGCCCGTGTCCGGGTGCTCGTCGTCGGCGAGCGGGCCCGGGTGGACGTTCTCGAAGTGCGGGGACGCGTCGAGGACCTCACGCATCACCAGGGCGTACTCCTGCCAGTCCGTGGCGAGCCGCCACAGCCCGCCCGGCACGAGCACCCGGGCGGCGAGCTCGGCGAACGCGGGGGAGACCAGGCGCCGCTTGTGGTGACGGGTCTTGTGCCAGGGGTCCGGGAAGAACACCCACAGCTCGTCGACCGAGGCCGGGGCGAGCATGTGCTCCAGGACCTCGGGAGCGTTGGCCTGCACCACGCGGACGTTGTGCACGCCGGCCTGGCCCGCCTTGAGCAGCAGATCAGCGATCCCGGGCTTGTACACCTCGACGGCGAGGAAGTTCCGCGCGGGGTCCTGGGCGGCGGCGTGCACGACCGCCTCCCCGAGCCCGGAGCCGACCTCCACGACCAGGGGCGCCTCGCGCCCGAAGGCCTCGGCCGCGTCGAACTCGTGGTCCGGGTGGACGGAGGTGTCCGTGCGCACGCGCGGGACGTCGAGCACCCGGGTCGGCGCCCAGTCGTCCCAGGCCTTCTGGCGGCGGGCGGTGAGGCGGTCGCCGCGGCGCACGAAGGAGTACGGCCGGCGGTGGAACGCCTCGGGGACGGGGCCCTGCGCGGAGCCCTCGGCGGGGGAAGGGGTGTGCTCGCTCATCGCCTCACATCCTAGGGGCAGGGCGGGCCACAGGCGCCTCGGCCCCGGGACCGGTCGGCCGGGACCAGCGCCGGCGCGGCGCCTCCCACGCCGCGAACCGGGCGAGCAGCTCGTCGGCGTCCTGGGCGACCACGGCGGCGTCCCGGTACTCGGGGCGCACGAGACCGGCGGCAGACATGGAGGCCACCGCGTCCAGCATGGGCCTCCAGCAGCCGGCCACGTCGAGGAAGCCGACCGGCTTGGCGTGCACCCCCACCTGCAGCCAGGTCCAGGCCTCGAAGATCTCCTCGAGGGTGCCCAGGCCGCCAGGCAGGGCCACGAAGCCGTCGGCGAGCGCGGCCATCTCCGCCTTGCGCTCGTGCATCGTCCGGACGATGCGCAGCTCGGTCAGCCCCGTGTGGGCCGTCTCGTCGTCGACGAGGGACTGCGGCATGACTCCGACCACCTCGCCCCCGGCGGCCAGGGCGGCGTCGGCGACGACGCCCATCAGTCCCACGTGGCCGCCGCCGTAGACGATGCCCACGCCGCGGCGGGCGAGGGTGGTGGCGAAGGCCCGGGCAGCCTCGGCGAACAGGGGGTCGGAGCCGAGGGAGGCCCCGGTGTACACGGCGAGTCTCATGGGACCATTGTCGCCGTCGTGGTCGCGGCCATGGTCGTCGCCGTCCTCGTCACGGTCACCGTCCGCGTCGTTGTCGTGGTGGTCGTGGCGGTGGCTGTGGTGGTGGCTGTCGCCGTCGTGGCCACTGCCGCGGCGTCGATAGCATGAGACGCGCCCCGCGCCCGCCCCGCAGACCCCTGCCGAAGGACCTCCCGTGAGCCCACCGCCGCCCGACGACCCCGTGCGCTCCCGCCTGCGTCTCTCCGGCGGCAAGGACCGGGTGGTGCTCGTGGCGGCCCTGGGGATCCTCAGCGCGGTGAGCCCGATGGCCACGGACATGTACCTGGCCTCGATGCCGGCCATGGCCGGGCACTTCGGCGCGTCAGCCTCCGCGGTGCAGCTGACGCTGACCACGTACATGATCGGCATGGCGGTGGGGCAGTTCCTGCTCGGGCCGGTCTCCGACGTGCTGGGCCGACACCGGCTCATGGTGGCCGGCAACGCGCTGTTCCTGCTCACCTCCGTCGCCGTGGTCCTGGCCCCGACCATCGGGACGGTGCTGGTCCTGCGGGCGGTCCAGGGCCTCGCCGGGGCGGCGGGCGTGGTGATCGCCCGCGCCGTGGTCTCGGACATCGCCTCCGGCCGCGGGGCCGCCAAGCTGTTCTCGATCCTCGCGACCATCACCTCCCTCGCCCCGGTGGTGGCCCCGCTGCTGGGCGGGGTGATCGCCACCGTGGCCCCGTGGCAGACGGTGTTCTGGGCGCTCGCGGCGTTCGGGCTGCTGATGCTGGCGTGCTCCGTGCTCGTGGTCCCCGAGACGCTGCCCTCGCACCGGCGGCACCGCGGCGGGGTCGGCGCGGTCGTCACCGGCTCCTGGCGGGTGCTGCGCACCCCGTCCTTCATGGCCTACGCGCTGGCGTTCGGCCTCGCGTTCGGCGCCCTGTTCTCGTACATCTCCGCCTCCTCCTTCGTGGTCCAGAACGTGCTCGGCTACTCGGCGCTCGGCTACTCCGTGGTCTTCGCCGTCAACGCGGGCGGCTCGATCCTGGGCGCGGTCGTCAACACCCGCCTCGTCGACCGGGTCGAGCCCGGCACGATCCTCCGGACCGCGATCGTGGTCATGGCCACCGTCAACGCGGTGGGCCTGGGCCTGGTGCTGGCCGGGGTCACCGGGTGGACCACCCTGGCGCACCTCTTCGTGAGCCAGACCTGCATCGGCTTCGTCATGGGCAACGCCGTGGCCCTTGCCCAGGGCCGGGTCCCGGGCCGGGCCGGAGCCGGGTCGGCGGTGCTGGGGCTCGTCCAGTTCCTCCTGGGAGGGCTCGTGAGCCCGCTGACCGGGCTGGCCGGTCAGCACACCGCGGTGCCGATGGCCATGTCCATGGCGGTGTGCTCACTGCTCGCCACGGGCGCGGTGCTGCTCGCGCGCCGGCTCTCGCGGCGGGCGCCGGAGGACCCCGCCGCCCGGCTCGGGCCGTGATCGGACGGGAACGGGCCGGGGCCACACCGTGGCCGAGTCGTCCGTCCCTGACGGAAGGACCGGCGGACCTGTGATTAGATGCCTTCTGCCGAGGCCGAGGTCACAGTCCCGTTCCGGCGCGATTCCCGATCCACCCGACACCCACGGGAGAACACATGCTCCAAATCATCGAGACTGCCCTCGGCGAGCTGGGCGGCATCATCTGGGGGCCGTACGTCCTCATCCCGCTGCTGCTGCTCACCGGCCTCTACCTGACCATCCGGCTGGGCGGCCTGCAGGTCCAGAAGCTGGGCCCCGCCCTGCGACTGGCCCTGTTCGACCGCAAGGACGCTGACGCCCGCGGCGGTGACGTCTCCCAGTTCCAGGCGCTGACCACGGCACTCGCGGCCACCGTGGGCACCGGCAACATCGTCGGCGTGGCCACGGCGGTCTCCATCGGCGGGCCCGGCGCCCTGTTCTGGATGTGGGTCACCGGTCTGCTGGGCATGGCCTCCAAGTACTCCGAGGCGTTCCTGGCCGTGCGGTTCCGCACCACGGACGCCAAGGGCGAGATCTCCGGCGGCCCGCAGTACTACCTCGAGCGCGGCATCCGCAACGGGTTCGGGAAGTTCCTGGCGATCTTCTTCGCCATTGCCGCGGCGCTGGCCGCGTTCGGCATCGGCAACATGACCCAGGGCAACTCCATCGCCTCCAACCTGGAGAACTCCTTCAGCGTCCCCACCTGGATCACCGGCGTCGTGCTCGCCGTGCTGACGCTCGCCGTGCTCGTGGGCGGCATCAAGTCCATCGGGAAGGTCACGGCGAGCTTCGTCCCCGTCATGATCCTCTGCTACGTCCTGGGCGCCCTGTTCATCCTCATCGTCAACGTCGCAGCCATCCCGCAGGCCATCGTCCTCATCTTCACCGACGCCTTCTCCGGCTCCGCGGCGGTCGGCGGGTTCGCCGGATCGGCCATCATGCTCGCCGTGCAGATGGGCGTGGCCCGCGGCATCTTCTCCAACGAGTCCGGCATGGGTTCGGCCGCGATCGCCGCGGCCGCGGCCCAGACCACGCACCCGGTCCGCCAGGGCCTGGTCTCCATGACCCAGACCTTTATCGACACCATCATCGTGGTGACCTGCACGGGACTCGTGCTCATCACCACCGGGGTCTGGGAGCAGGGAGCGGACTTCGCCGCGACCATGACCGGCGATGCCTTCAGCCGGGGCCTGCCGGGGCAGTGGGGCCACTACGTGGTCACGATCGGGCTCGTGATGTTCGCCTACTCGACGATCCTCGGGTGGGCCTACTACGGCGAGCGCTGCATGGAGCGGCTCTTCGGCAGGCCGGCCGTGATGCCCTACCGGGTCGTGTTCTCCCTGATCGTGTTCGTGGGCTGCACCGTGCCGCTGGCCGTGGTGTGGAACTTCGCCGACGTGATGAACGGCCTCATGGCGCTGCCCAACCTCCTCGGGCTGCTGCTCCTCTCCGGGCTGATCGTCCGCGAGACGAAGCACTACCTGCACCACGACCCCAGGCTGCGGGCGGACCGCCGGCAGGTCGAGGAGTTCATGGAGGGCCACCCCGGAGCGATCGACTCGTACGAGCGCACCGGCGTCTGACAGCCGTCGGCGCACGAGGGCCCGGCCTCCTGACGGTGACCGGGTCCTCCGTCTAGCCTGAGGGGCATGAGCCAACTCCCCGAGCCCCGCCCCTTCTCCTGCGCGGACGCCACCGGTGCCGTCTACGACCAGGGCGCGCACGTGACCGAATGGATCCCCACGGGCCACGCCCCGGTGCTGTGGCTGTCCCCGAGCACCGCCCTCGAGACGGGCAGACCCGTGCGCGGGGGTGTCCCGATCTGCTTCCCGTGGTTCGCGGACGGGGCGGAGGGCGGGCGCGAGCCCAAGCACGGTTTCGCCCGCACGCTCCGATGGCACGTCGAGTCGCGCGAGTCCTCGGACCACGAGGCAGTGGTCGTCTACCGGCTCTCGGACGTGGACGTCACCGATCCCGCGCACCGGGAACAGTTCCCGTACCGGTTCGAGGCGTACTGCGTGGTGCGCTTCGGCGCCGAGCTGTCCCTCGAGCTGAGCGTCACGAACACCGGGGAGCACCCGTTCGACTTCGAGGAGGCCCTGCACGCATACCTGGTGGTGGGGGACGTGCGGAAGATCCGGGTCGAGGGCCTGGCCGGCGCCTCCTACCGCGACAAGGTCCTGGACCGGGAGGACTGCGTGCAGGAGGGGGACCTCCGGTTCGACGGCGAGACCGACCGGGTGTACCGCTCGACCGGGGACGTGGCCGTCGTGGACCCCGTGCTGGGGCGGGTGCTGCGGATCCGGAAGAAGAACTCCGGCACCACCGTGGTGTGGAACCCGTGGGCGGAGCTGGCCGCCGCCATGTCCGACGTGGGAGCGGACGGCTGGACGGACTTCGTGTGCGTGGAGGGGGCCAACACCCACGCCGACGCCGTGCACCTGGAGCCGGGGGAGACGCACAGCATGGGCTACCGGCTGTCCGTGGAGACCACGGCGGAGGACCCGGGCCGGCCTCCCGCCTGACGCTCAGGACCGGGCGACGGTCAGCACCGGGCGACGGTCAGGACCGGGCGACGGTCAGGACCGGGCGACGGTCAGGACCGGGCGACGGTCAGGACCGGGCGACGGTCAGGACCGGGCGACGGTCAGGACCGGGCGACGGTCAGGACCGGGCGACGGTCAGGACCGGGCGACGGTCAGCACCGTCGGAGGGCTGGGCCGGCGCACGCGCTCCGCAGCACTGACCTCGATGTCGTACACCCCGCCTCGCCCGCATGCGCCGTCCGGCGGTCAGAACGGGGGAGGGTCGGCATCCTCCGTGGTGGGCCCGTCCGGCACGGTTGGGCCGGGCACCCCGTGGTCCGGCACGGCTTGGCCGGGCACCCCGTGGTCCGGCACGGCTTGGCCGGGCACCCCGTGGTCCGGCACGCCTCGGCCCGGCACCCCGTGGTCCAGGACCCAGGTGTTCCAGATCGGTCCGCCGGACGTGGTCCCGGCCGAGGGGTCCGGCACGGTCCGGTACGTCCGGCCGGCCGGTGACGTCCACTCAAGCACTCCGCCGGAGGGCGCCGGACCGAGCTGCCGCACCGACCAGCGGCCGAGTGCCCCGTTGCGGTGCTTGACGAGGTGGTGGTGGCGGCACAGGTGGGCCAGATTGTCCGCGGCGGTCCGACCTCCGTCCTGCCATGCCACCGTGTGGTCGAGGTCGCAGCGCTCGGCCCGTCGGCGGCACCCCGGGAAACGACAGGTCCCGTCGCGGACTCGCAACCGGCGGCGCAGAGCGGCGGGCACGGCATAAGTGGTGCGGTCGTGGTCGAGAACGGCTCCGGTGACGGGATGCGTCAGCACCCGCTGCCACGAGGCCGCACCCGCGGCCAGCTCCCGCGCGGCCTCCACGCTGATCGGGCCGTGTCCCGCGAGCACCGGGGCATCCGCGGGCACGCCGGCGGCCAGGCCACCGGGGTGGCACCCCAGCAGCGTGAGCACGGGAACCGTCACGCAGACCTGGCCCCGCACACCGCGCGGGAACGTGGGATCGTCGGCGACCTCCCCGGCCAGCAGCAGGTCGGCGAGGACGTCGGCCCGCCGCTGCGCCTCAGTCCGGACGGCCACGGACCCCGGTGCCCCCGCCGTCTCGGACTCCTCCGGGACACGGTCCGCCCCCGCGACGGCCGCCGCCTCCGCGGGCCCGAGGAGCGCCACGAGCGCGTCGAGCCGGTCCTGGACCGCGAGCGCGGTGGGCGCGTCCAGCAGGGCGTGCAACCACGCCATGCCGTCCTCGCCGTGCTCGATCCAGACACAGCGCCCGGCACGAGCCGCCCGGTGCCTCGACTCCTGCGTCTCGGCCAGCAGGGCAGCGCGCCGGCGCCGGGCCCACGCGCGCAGCTGCGCCACCGTGCAGTGCGGAGCCCGCTCCACCAGCTCGGCGGCGAGCCGATGCACGACGGCGCGGGGCGCCTCGTGGCCCGCCGGGGAGTCCTCGACCAGCTCGCGCCACTGGTCGGCGATCACCGAGGCGTGGCGGGCGCTGAAACGGCCCGCCTCCAGCGCCTCGAGGGTCTCGGGCAGGTGGAATCCGAGCACCAGGGCCTCGCGGACGCGCTCGAGGGCCGTGCTCGCCGGCAGGTGGAGCGCCGGGCCGATCTCGTCGGCGATGTCGCGCACCATCTGGTCCTCGGTCTCCAGCAGGGAGCACACGAGCTCGTCGGCCTCGTACGGCATCTGTTCCGCCGAGGAGACCCAGTCGATCTCGCGGTCCTCCCAGGCCAGCAACCACAGCCTGTGGATGCAGCGCAGCTGGCGCCCTGCCTCCCGCGCCTGCGCGGCGGCCGAGTCCACGAGCTCCCCGACGACCGTCCGCACCTCGGCCCGAACGCCGGCGTCCAGCACCCGCTCCCCGGCGGGAGCAGCTCGGTGCGGACCCGCAGCAGGACGGGCCCGGCGGTGCGCCGTCGTCGTCATGGGCTCATTCTCCCGGCCGCCTCGGACGTCCTAAGGGCTCCGGCCCCCCGGGCGGGTGCGTGTGCGGACAGGCAGGACGACGAACGGGTGCCGCCCGTCCGTGCGGACGAGCGGCACCCGTGGGGCCCTTCAGGGGTCGTGCCTACTTGGAGACCACCAGGGCCGCGGCGATCGCGGCCAGGAAGGCGTCCTTCGAGAGGCCCGTGCCGGCCTCGGACGGGCGGACGCCGTCCTCCTGGGTCATTGCCGGGTTGCGGAAGTACATCGCGAGCAGCCCGGCGGAGAACGCGCCGAGGGCCAGGCCCGCGAGGCGCTTGTTGACGAACGGGGTCAGCAGGGCGGCGCCGATGCCCATCTCCGAGTACGCCACGAACTTGCCGAAGGCGTCGGCGTCCCATTCCTCGAACTGGGGGACGCCCGTGGCGGCGAACTGCTGGAGACCCGCGGCGGCCTCCGTGGGGAGATCCTTCTTGCCGTAGCCGGACTGCAGCAGGTAGGCGCCGGAGACGCCGCGCAGGATCGCGTTGGAGAGGCTCATGGTCGGTCCTTTCAGGAGAGGGAACAGGGTCATTGAGTCGTCAACGACCCTATCAGGGGGAGATCTCCCGCCCTCCGCGCGGGAGGGGCCGGGAGCGAACACCCGCTCCGGGGGCGGCTCGCGGCGCCTAGGCTGGCCACCGGCCCCCGGGACGCCCTCCGCGTCCCGCCACCCGACGGAAGGACAGACATGGACATCGAGACCATGAAGAAGGTTCTGCTCGTTCTCACCAGCCACGACACCCTCGGCGACACCGGGGAACCCACCGGCTACTTCGTCGGCGAGGCGGCCCACCCGTGGAAGGTCTTCCGGGACGCCGGGTACTTCGTCGACTTCGCCTCGATCGCCGGCGGGCAGCCCCCGCAGGACGGCAAGGACGAGGAGGACGCGGTCCAGCGGCAGTACCTCGAGGACGAGACCGTGCGGGCCTCCCTGTACAACACCCCGCGGATCAGCGTGGTCGACCCGGCCCAGTACGACGCCGTCTACCTCGTGGGCGGGCACGGCACCATGTGGGACTTCGCCGGCAACGCCGACCTGAAGTCGCTCGTGGCCTCCGTGCACGACGCCGGGGGAGTCGTCGGCGCCGTCTGCCACGGACCGGCCGGGCTCGTCGACGTCGAGCTCTCCACCGGACTGCGCATCGTCGAGGGACGCAGGGTGGCCGCGTTCACCAACGCCGAGGAGGACGAGGTCGGCAAGTCGGACGTCGTCCCGTTCCTGCTCGAGGACAAGCTCGTCGAGCAGGGCGCGGACGTGCGGACGGCGCCGAACTGGACCGAGAACGTCGTCGTGGACGACCGTCTCGTCACCGGGCAGAACCCGCAGTCCGCCGCCGGCGTGGCCAAGGAGATGACCAAGCTCCTGACCGAGGTGGTGCGCGAGCAGAAGGCTGCCCAGGAGGCGGACTCCGCCGCGCTGCGCCGGGCGCACGACGCCGAGAAGGCCGAGGACGACGAGGACTGAGCCCCGGCCGGGGCGCGAGGAGCGCGCGGACGGACACACCCGCGCGCTCCTCGCGGGCCCCGGCGTTTCCGGACAGACTGGGAGCGTCGGGCCGCCCGGTCCGGCCCAGCGGACCCACGGCAGGAGAACCACATGGCTGACCTCAAGGACAAGGTCGCGCTCGTCACCGGCGCCGCCTCCGGCATCGGCGAGGCCTGCGCCAAGGACCTCGCGGCGCAGGGCGCCAAGGTCGTCGTCACGGACATCGCCACCCGGCGGATCGACGACGTCGTCCAGGCGATCATGGCCGCCGGGGGCGACGCCGCCGGGTTCCGGCAGGACGTGGCGAAGCCGGAGGACTGCGAGGCCGCGGTCGAGTTCGCCCAGCAGACCTACGGCGCCCTGCATCTGGCGGTGAACAACGCCGGGATCGGTGGTGCCGCGGACGCCGTGGGCGAGTCGGACCCCGACGCGTGGGTGCGCACCGTGCAGATCGACCTGCACTCCGTCATGTTCGGCATGCGCTACCAGCTGCCCGCCATCGAGCAGGCCGGCGGCGGCGCGATCGTCAACATGGCCTCGGTCCACGGCACCGTGGCCACTGCTGCGGGCAACAGCGCCTACACCGCCGCCAAGCACGGTGTCGTCGGGCTCACCAAGCAGGCCGGGGTGGAGTACGGGCAGCGCGGGGTGCGGATCAACGCCGTCGGCCCCGCCTACATCGACACCCCGTTCCTCAGGACCGCGCCGGCGGCCATCCTCGAGGGACTCGCCGCCCAGCACCCGCTCGGCAGGCTGGGCCGCGCCGAGGAGGTGGCCGCCCTGACCACGTTCCTGCTCTCGGACAGGGCCTCGTTCATGACGGGCGGGTACTACCTGGTCGACGGCGGATACACCGCGCTGTAGCCATCTCGGCGCGGCCGCGTCCGCGGACCCACCGCACCGGTGCGGGATGAGGGCATTGGTCGCCGGGTCCAGCCCCGACTCGCCGGGTTCGGCGCAGCGCGGTGCGTTCGGCGCGGCGGGTGCGGTGGGATGCGGGCGGGCGCAGCCGTGCTCTGCACCACATCCCGGCGCCGCCGGGCCCCGTGTGCTGTAGGGTGAACGGTATTGCACATGGCACTGCTCCCCTTCCGGGTGAGCAGGCAGGCGTCGAGCACCCCGTTCTTCTTCCAGCGTGGCACCGTTCCAGACGGTTTCAGCCCGCTCGCAGGGGCTCCAGGAGTCATTCGGCGCAACCCGGCGCGCTACCCCCTTGCCGGGACATCCGATCGAAAGACGTATCCCCAGTTTTGGCTACTTTCACCGACCTTGGCGTGCCCAAGGCCCTTTCCGCCGTCCTCGCCCAGCAGGGCATCGAGCAGGCGTTCCCCATCCAGGAGAAAACTCTCCCCGACTCGCTGGCCGGCCGCGACGTGCTCGGCCGCGGCAAGACCGGCTCGGGCAAGACCGTGGCGTTCGCGCTGCCGCTCGTGTCCCGGCTCGCAGGGCTGACCGGCAACGGCGCCCGCGCCGCGCGGCGGGCCAACCGGCCCACCGGGCTGGTGCTGGCCCCCACCCGTGAGCTGGCCACCCAGATCGACCGCGCGATCGCCCCGCTGGCCGAGGCCGCCGGGCAGACGACCACCGTCATCTTCGGCGGGGTCTCCCAGCGCAACCAGGAAAAGGCGCTCGCCAAGGGCGCCGACATCGTCATCGCCTGCCCCGGCCGGCTCGAGGACCTGCTGAAGCAGAACGTCCTCACGCTCGACGACGTCCGCGTGACGGTCATCGACGAGGCCGACCACATGGCCGACATGGGCTTCCTGCCCGTCGTGACCCGCATCCTCAAGCGCACCCCCCAGGGCGGCCAGCGGCTGCTGTTCTCCGCGACGCTCGACGGCGGCGTGGACAAGCTCGTCAAGCAGTTCCTGTCAAACCCCGTCAAGCACTCCGTGGACGCCCCGCAGGCGTCCGTGTCCACCATGGACCACCACGTGCTCGTCGTGGACGCGGACGAGAAACAGGAGCTCATCGAGGCCCTGGCCTCCGGCACGGGGCGTCGCGTGATGTTCACGCGCACCAAGCACCGCGCCAAGAAGATGGCGCGCAAGCTCAGCCAGATGGGCATCCCCGCCGTGGACCTGCACGGCAACCTGTCCCAGAACGCCCGCGACCGCAACCTGGCCCAGTTCTCCGCCGGTGACGTGCGCGTGCTCGTGGCCACCGACGTCGCCGCCCGCGGCGTGCACGTGGACGAGGTCGAGCTGGTCGTGCACATCGACCCGCCCACCGAGCACAAGTCCTACCTGCACCGCTCCGGGCGCACGGCCCGCGCCGGCGCCTCCGGCTCCGTGGTCACGGTGGCCACCAAGGAGGAGCGCCGCGAGGTCACGCAGCTCATGAAGGCCGCAGGCGTCACCGCGAACTTCGACACCGTGACCGTCGGCTCCCCGGCCGTCGCGCAGCTCGTGGGCGAGCTCGCCGAGAAGGTCGCCTACGTGCCCCAGCCCGTTCAGGTCCAGGGCCGCCCGGCCAGCGGTCAGCGCTCCGGCGCCGGCCGTTCCGGCGGCCGTGGGGGCTCCGGCGGCAACCGCGGCCGCGGTGGACAGAACCGTTCCGAGCAGCCGCGCAACGCCTCCCGCGACCAGCGCACCGAGACCGGCAACCGCGGCGGTTCCCGCCCCGGCAACGGCTCGGCCTCCCGCTCGGCGGCACCGGCGCGCTCCGCGGCGCCCACCCGCTCCGCGGCACCCGCGTACTCGACCGAGTCCGCACCGGACCGCGCCACGCAGGCCGCGGCCCGTCGCCGCACCCGGAGCCCGCGCCGCGCGTCGTCCCCCCAGGGCACCGCGACCCGCTGAGCTCCGGCACCTGCCACGAGGGCCCGTTCCCTGCCGTCCCGCTTCCCGCGGACCGGCAGCGAACGGGCCCTCGTGGTCGTCAGGCGGACGGGGCCAGCCCGCGCAGGAACTCCAGGGTGACGTCCGTGTGGGCGTCGACGAGCACGAAGCCGGGCGCAGGATCCACCGGCAGCTCACCGGGGACCACCACCACCGGCATCCCGGCGGCCGCCGCGCTCGACGCCCCGGTCTGCGAGTCCTCGACCGCCACGCACCGTGCCGGGTCCACGCCCAGCCGCCGCGCCGCGAGCAGGTAGGGCTCCGGATGCGGCTTGGCGTGCTCCACGTCCTCCTGGGAGACGACCACCCGCAGCACCTCGGGCGCCCCGGACGCGGTGCCCTCCGCGACCACGGTCAGGGCGTTCGTCACAACGGCGCCGGGGATGCCGGCCCGTTCGAGCTCGGTCAGCAGAGCGCGCATGCCGGGCAGGAACGGGACCTCCCCCGCGAGCGAGGCCGCGACCTCCCGCCCGAGCTCGGCCGTGATGGCCTCGACGGTCCCCTCGGCGCCGCGCTCGACCATCAGCCGCGCCGACGTGGGCACCGTCCTCCCCAGCGTGGCGAGGTCGTCCTCGGTGCTCCAGCCGATGCCGTACCGGCCGGCCACCGCCCGCTTGGCCACAGCCCACTGCGGTTCGGAGTTCACCAGGGTGCCGTCGTGGTCGAACAGGACGGCGGCGGGGAAGTCGGGCGAGTTCACGGGCAGGTCTCCTGGACGGGGTGGAAGGGCGACGACGGGGACTGCGGGTCCAGCGAGCGCAGCAGCTCCAGGCTCAGGTCCCGGTGGGACCCCACGTGCAGCAGCCCGGGGCCGCGCTCGACCTCTACCTCGCCGGGGACGACCACCGTGGGGATGCCGGCCGCGACGCCCGCGGCGGCCCCGGCGGGGGAGTCCTCGACCACGACACAGCGGGCGGGGTCCACCCCGAGGCGGCGCGCCGCCGTGAGGTAGGCGTCCGGGTCCGGCTTGGGGCGGACTCCCTGCGCGTACTCGTCCGTGCCGATGATGACCCGGAACAGGTCCTCCGGTGCCGTGGTTGCGGTGTGGCGGCCCATCGCCGAGCTCGCGTTGGTGACGATCGCAGCGGGGATCCCCGCTGCCGAGAGCTCCTGGAGCAGCTCCTCGATCCCGTCGATGAACGTCAGCTCCGTGTCCTCCAGGACGCGGACGCTGTGCTCGAAGACGACCCGGAACAGCGCGTCCTCGCCGAGGGGCACGCCGACCTGCTGCATGCGGTCGATCGTCGCGGCGACCGGCCGGCCCAGGGTCGCGAGCGAGTCCTCGGCGGTCCAGAGCAGTCCGTGCTCGGCGGCGAGGTTCTGCTTGGCCCGGTCCCACAGCGGCTCGGTGTCGACGAGGGTCCCGTCGTGGTCGAAGAGGACGGCGTGCGGAAATCCGGGGGAGGGCATGCGCTCCAGCCTACCGGGGCGCCCGCGCCCACGTCCCGGCCGGGGCGTCCCTGCGGTCCTCGCCGACGGTGCCCACCGCGACAGACCTGCGCCGGATCCGGCGTGGGGAGCCGGTCGGCGAGGACGAGATCCTCGACGGGCAGGGGCTGTGAACCGCCCGGCAGGCGACCGGGTCCGTCGCCGGGCCTCGCCGCGCCCGGTGGGCCCGGGTACATTGACCGCATGACCACCGAGCGCCCAGGCACCCCCGACACCTCGCCGGTCCCTCCGGAGACCAAGGACTGGACCGTCGTGCTCGAGCAGGGCTGCCCCGACTGCGGGTTCGACCCGGACTACGACGTCACGACCACGGGGGAGCGTGCGCGGGCCACGGTCGAGCGCTGGACGGAGGTCCTCGACCGGCCCGGCATGACGGACCGGCCCCGCCCGGGGACGTGGTCCCCGCTGGAGTACGCGTGCCATGTCCGGGACCTCTGCCGGGTCTTCCGCGAACGCCTCCGGCTCATGCTCGACGAGGAGGACCCGATCTTCGCGGACTGGGACCAGGACGCCGCCGCGGTCGAGGAGCGGTACAACCTGCAGGACCCCTACGAGGTGTCCGGGGAGCTCGCCCAGGAGGTCCGCGCCACCGCGGACGCCTTCGACACCGTGACCGAGGAGCAGTGGACCCGGATCGGCCGGCGCGGGGACGGCAAGGACTTCACCGTGGCGGGTTTCGCGGCGTACTTCCTGCACGACGTCGAGCACCACCTGGGCTTTGACGTCCGCGCCTGACCCGGCCGCAGGGCGGTTTCCCGGCGCGGACAGGACGGGCCGGGCTGATCAGCCGAGGTGCACGGTCCCGTCGTCGTCGACCCGCCATCCCGGGTTGTGCGCGATCTCCCACACCACGCCGTTGGGATCGGCGACGTGCGCGTGGAAGATCCCTCCGAAGGCGCCCGGCCGCGGGCTCGTGAGCACGGTGCCGCCCGCGGCTCTCATCGCGTCGACGCTCGTGCGCACCGCGGCCTCGCTGTCCACGTTGTGCGCGAGCGTCAGGCCCTGCGCCGGGGACGCCGCCGGGAGGCCGAGGTCCTCGGCGAACTTCCCGGCGTCGAACAGACCCAGCACCGTCCCGGGGGCGATCCGGAAGAAGAGGATCTCGCCGGGGACGTCGAGCAGCGGCTCCCAGCCGAGACCGCGCACGTAGAACTCCCGGGCGGCGTCGAGGTCCGGGGTGGACAGGGTGAGAAAGTGCATGCGCGGGTCCACAGCGGCCTCCTGAGGTCCGAGGCGGGGGCGGTCCCGCCGTCACCGGTCCAGCGTAGACGTCCGCCGCTCCCCGTCGTCAGGGGTCGGCGTGGCGCTCCCGGTGGGTGACGTGGTCGAGGTTTCGGCGGACGACGAGCACGCCGGCCTCCGAGGGGGGGCACGGGTCCGCCGTGCGGAGCCGGTCCGTGCGGTCCACGAGGTCCAGGTCCACGTGCCGGGCGACGTCATCTGCCGGGGCGTCGGCACCGACCGGATAGTCTCGATGGCAACAGGAGCGGGCGCGCGCCGCTCGCCCGGAGCGCCGGAGGAGGTGACGAGCACATGGCACAGCAGCGCCAGGACGCGCTCGAGCCGGCGGAGTCGCCGTACTACGACCGCGTGCTCACGGTGCCCAACGTCGTCTCGGTGGTGCGCTTCGCGCTCATCGTCCCGGCCGTGCTGGCCGTCCTCGACATCGACGAGCGACCGGTGCGCGCGCTGGTCCTCGTCGCCCTCTTCTCCCTGACGGACTGGGTCGACGGCCTCCTGGCCCGGGCGCTGAAGCAGCGCAGCCGGGTCGGCGAGCTCATGGACCCCCTCGCCGACCGGCTGGGGACCGTGGCGATCGCCGTGGCCGCGAGCATCGTCGGGCTGTTCCCCTGGTGGGTGCTGATCGTCATCGCGGTCGTCGATGTCGTGGTGGGGATCGCCACCCTGGTCCGGCGGTCCCTCGGCACGCTGCGGGTCACGACGGTCGGCAAGGCGAAGACGGCTCTGCTCATGGTGGGGACCGTGCTCGTCCTGGCGGGGCCCGCCTGGTCCAGCTCCGAGGTGACGGACGTCGGCCGCGTCATGGTCCAGGCGGCGGCGGTCCTGCACGTCCTGGCGGGCGTGCAGTACTTCCGGCAGGCCCTCCTCCGGGGTCAGGCCACCGCCGGCGGCACGGCGAGGTAGGTGTGCCGGGCGGCGCCGATGATGCCCGCCGCGTTGCGCAGCTCCGCCGGGACGAGGCGTGTGTCCAGGCGCAGACGGGGCAGGAAGTCCTCGTGCCGGGCGGAGATCCCGCCGCCGACCACGATCAGGTCCGGCGAGAAGAGGAACTCCAGGTGCGTGAAGTACTGCTGGAGACGCTCGGCGTAGTCCGGCCAGTCCAGCCCCTCCCGCTCCCTGGCCGCTGCGGAGGCACGCACTTCGGCGTCGACCCCGTCGAGCTCCAGGTGACCCAGTTCGAGGTTGGGCACGAGCTTCCCGTCCACGAAGAGCGCTGACCCGATGCCGGTGCCCAGGGTGATGACCAGGACGGTGCCGCTGCTCCCGCGCCCGGCGCCGTAGCGGAGCTCGGCGAGGCCCGCGGCGTCGGCGTCGTTGAGGACGTGGACGGTGCGTCCCAGCCGCTCGGTGAGGAACCGGTGCACGTCCAGCCCGATCCACGCGTCGTCGATGTTCGCGGCGGAGCGCGCCACGCCGTGACGGATGATCGCGGGGAGCGCCACTCCGACGCTCGCCTCCGGGTGGGGGGCCTCCGGGCCCGCGGAGAGCTCCTGCACGACGAGCACGAGCTGCTCCGCGAGGGCCTCGGGCGTGGCGGGGCTGGGAGTGGGGCGCTGGAGGACCGGGGTGGTCAGCTCGCCGTCGGCCATGTCCACGGCCGCGTACATGATCAGGGTGCCGCCGACGTCCACCCCCATGTGGTGCCGGTGCAGGGTCGACCAGCCGGTCGGCGCGGGGGGCGGTACGGTGCGAGGCGAGGGGTGGGCCATCCGACATCCTAGGGTCGAGGAGGGAAGCGCGGGGACGACGACGGGCGCGCTGCGGCCGGCTCGACGCCCCCGACCGGGTGCGGGCCGTCGTCGGGGCCGGCGCCCCGGACCATTCTGCCATCGCGTCCTCGGCAGCCGTGGAAACGGCGCTGGGCGCGTGGCACGGCACCGGAGGCGCCGCTCAGAAGGCGCTGTCGGGGAGGCGCTCCGGAGGACTCCTTGCGGTGGAAGCGCCGGCTCAGGCGCGCGGCCCGGTACTGGGCCTGCTGCCGCGGTCCTGTGGCCCGGTTCCGTCCGGGGAGCCCGCGATCTCCCAGGAGAAGGGGGCCCGAGCGTCGGGTGCGCCCAGGTGGAGTGCGTTGACCGCTCGTGCGAGCAGGTCTCGGTGGGCGACTGGCAGGCGCAGGCACCCGTGCAGGTACGCGTCCACCTCCAGGATCCCGGCCTCACCGCCGAGCTGGAAGTAGTGCCACCACAGCCGGGTCGGGTCCAGGCCGGCGCGCTCGACGGCGTGCCGGGCGAGGCGCGCCTGCACGGCTCCGATCCTGTCGTCGTCCACGGTCCTCCCCACTGTGGTGCTGCGGTCCGGGGACGGTCCCGGAGCGGGCGCGACGCTGCGCAGCGCTCCGGGGCCGTCCGTGGCGGTGCGGTGGCGCCGCCGCCCCCATCATGGTCCCGGGTCGACCGCGGGGTCACCATCCGACGCGCGGACGCGTGCGTTTCCCGGCTCGTCGGTGCTTCCTCCGGACGCCCGGGCCCTGACGGGCCGGCGGTCCCGGTGGTCGCAGGGGCTCAGCGGTCTCAGAGGTGGCAGCCCTCACAGCCGTCACGGCGGTCAGGGCCGTTCGTCCGCCGAGGCGGGGATCAGGGTTGCCGGGCAATGCTGACGCGCAGAAGGGGAGCGGGGCGGCCCCCCAGCCGGCCCCGCTCCCTACTACTCCCGCGCCCTGACCGGGTGCTCGGCACGCCCCCGGAGTCGGGAGGCTGCGCGCTGTCGGTCGACGGTGCGGGAGCCGGGGGATGATCCTTATCGGACCACAGAATCCCCTGGTGACAAGCAAGGATCCTCCCTTCCCCGGCGATCGGCAAGACGTCCCATGTGACTCAGTTCACATGCAGAAACAAAGGATTGTGATCGCAAATGCACTGATCCGGCCTGCGAACCGACGGGTCGGTGCACCAGGTCAGTGCTCGGAGTTGAGCATCCCGCCCAGGCGCACCCGCATCCGGCGGCTGGCCTGGTTCAGCCCCACGATCGCCACGTCCTTGCCGTAGTGGGCGTACTTGTCGGTCACCGAGTCCAGCGCCGCCACGGTGGAGGCGTCCCACAGATGCGAGTCGGAGAAGTCGACGACCACCCGCTGCGGGTCCCCGGCGTAGTCGAACATGGTGTAGAGGTCGTTGGAGGAGGCGAAGAACAGCTCCCCGTGCACGGTGTAGACCGCCGTCTCCCGGCCGTCGCGCCGCTCCAGCGCACGGTCGACGGTGACGAAGTGGGCCACCCGGCGGGCGAAGGCGACCATCGCCACGAGCACCCCCACGATGACGCCGAGCGCGAGGTTGTGCGTCCACACGGTCACGGCCACGGTGGACAGCATCACCAGGGTCTCCGGGACCGGCATCCGCGACAGGGTCGGGGGGCGGACCGAGTGCCAGTCGAAGGTCGCCCAGGAGACGAAGATCATGATCGCCACCAGCGCGGCCATCGGGATGACCGCGACGACCTCGCCGAGGGTGACGACGAGGAGCAACAGGAAGACGCCGGCCAGGAAGGTGGAGATGCGGGTGCGGGCCCCGGAGGCGCGCACGTTGATCATGGTCTGGCCGATCATGGCGCAGCCGCCCATTCCGCCGAAGAAGCCCGTCACGATGTTGGCCGCGCCCTGCGCCCAGGACTCGCGGGTCTTGTTCGAGTGCGTGTCGGTGATGTCGTCGACGAGCTTGGCCGTCATCAGCGACTCCAGCAGGCCGACCAGCGCCATGGTCAGTGCGAACGGGGCGATGATGCGGAAGGTCTCCAGGTCCAGCGGGACGTCGGGGAAGAAGAGCGAGGGCAGGGAGTCGGGCAGCTCGCCCTTGTCGCCGACGCTGGGCACGTCCATGCCCATCGGGACCACGATCGCGGTGATCACGACGATGGCCACCAGAGGGGCCGGGACCACGCCGGTGAGCCTGGGGAACAGGAAGACGATGGCCAGGCCCAGGACCGTGAGCGGGTAGACGGCCCAAGGCACCCCGATCAGCTCGGGGATCTGAGAGCTGAAGATCAGGATGGCCAGAGCGTTGACGAAGCCCACCATGACGGAGCGCGGGATGAAGCGCATCAGCCGTGCCGCGCCGATCAGGGCCAGGCCCACCTGGAACACCCCGGCCAGGATCACCGCGGCGATGAAGTGGTCCAGACCGTGGGAGGCCACCAGCGGCGCGATCACCAGGGCCACCGCGCCGGTGGCCGCGGAGACCATCGCTGGCCGGCCGCCCAGCACGGCCGTGGTCACGGCCATGGTGAAGGACGCGAACAGGCCCAGGCGGGGATCCACCCCGGCGATGATCGAGAAGGCGATCGCCTCCGGGATGAGCGCCAGGGCCACGACGAGCCCGGCCAGGATCTCGGTCTTGAGGTGGCGGGGGGACCGGAGGGTCCGACGCACCGACTGGCGCTGCTCGGGGGTGAGGTCGGCCGCGGGGCCGGCTGTCGTGGTGGCCAAGGAGGCTCCGTTCGCAGAGGAGGAGGACGGGTGAGGAGGGCCGCGCGGACGAGCTGGGGCACCCCGGCGAGGGCGTGCGTACGGGTGGGCGCGGCGTCGCCCGAGAGGTGCGGTGTCCGGGCGCGGAGGCGCGCCGGTGGAGGCCGCGCCCCAACTTTACCCTGGCGTCAGGGTAGGGTCCTCGGTCACGGCGCGAAGGAGACGCATCTCATGCCGGTCCCAAGGCCTCCAGCAGGCGCGCCTCGACGTCGGGGACCAGTGTCTCGCCGTAGGTGGAGGTCACGTGGTCCAGGTCCATGTAGACCTGGATGTTGCCGATGACGCCGGGACAGGTGGTCTCGGTGCACAGCCGGTCGGTGAGATCGATGCTGTGCAGGTCCTCGTGCCGGGCGGCCAGCTCCTCCAGCGGATTGACCGGCAGCAGCGACTCGGAGCGGGGCACGTTGCAGCGGTCGCGGTCGGGGCCGTAGGTCTCCACGCACTCGAACATGTCGTAGGAGAAGCGCGGGTTGTCCCGGAAGGCCACCACCGGGATGCCGGCGTCCAGGAAGGGCTCGACGCCGGCCTCGTAGCCTTCGACGAGCTTCTCGTGCGGGGCCTCGGAAAGGCTCAGGGTGCCGACGGTCAGCACCGCATCGGGGTCGACCTCCAGGGTCGCCTTCCGGGCGGCGGTGTTGAAGTCGTTGCACTCGGCCTGGTAGTTCTCCGACTCGGCGGTGTAGCGGCAGGCCATCCGCAGATAGGAGACCACCGTCCAGCCCTGGGCGTCGGCGACCCGGTGGATCGGGGTGAGCAGCTGCCGGGCGTGGGAGTCACCGAGCACCACCAGGGTCCGCCCCGTGCCGCCGGAGGGGCCGTCGCTCGTACCGGTGTCGGGGGCCGCAGCGCTGTCTTCGCTCGTGCCGGTGTCGGGGGTGATGATCCAGCACTGGCCGCCCAGCTCCTCGATGCCTGGCGGTGTCCGCTCGGGGGCGCAGGGTTCTCCGGTGTCGCCCCACTCCTGTCCGCGTTCGTCGTACGTGGGGATGATCGGCACGTCCGGGACCTCGGTCGCCTCGCCGCGCAGCACCGCGGCCCCGGGATAGTTCTGCGCGGTGCGCTCCACCCCGGCGGGGGGATCACGCAGCAGCGTGTACTGGTGGGCCCCGGTCAGCGGGACCGCCACCAGCAGGGCGGTGGCGACCAACCGGATCCCGCTGCCCGCACGAACTCCGGGCAGCGCCCGCCACCCCGTCAGCAGCAGCGCGCTGCCCCGGGTCAGCACCACCGAGGCGGCGAGGATCCCCAGCCCCGCCGACACCGGGACGGTGTCGCGGGCCGCGACCAGCAGATAGGTGATCAGCAGCGGCCAGTGCCACAGATAGATCCCGTAGGCCCGGTCACCGAACCACTGCAGCGGGCCGAGTCCGAGCACCCGGCCCACCCCGAGGGGTGCGTCCGGGGCCAGCGCTCCGGCGAGCAGGATCGCGGCCGCCCCCAGCGTCGGTGCCAGGGCCGCGGTGCCGGGGAAGCGGGTCTCGGGCCCGATCAGGAACGGGGTGGCGACGATCGCGGCCAGCCCCGTCCAGCCCAGGACCACCCCCGGCTCCACGCCCAGCCGCCGGGCTTCTGCTCGGGTCGCGGCGGCCCGAGGGCGGGAGGCAGGGGTGTCAGCCAGGGCGGCCATCGAGCCGAGGGCGAACTCCCACAGGCGGGGCAGCGTGCTGAAGTAGGCGGCCTCGGGTCCGGCGGACGTGGCGACCACCGACCAGACCAGGGACCCGGCGAACACGGCGCCGAACACGGCCCAGGCCACCGGGCGGAACCGCAGGGCCGTCCGCCGGGCCACCAGCGCGCAACCGGCCAGCAGCATCGGCCAGACCAGGAACACCTGGCCCTGCACCGACAGCGACCACATGTGCTGCAACGGGGTGGTGGCGGCACTGTTGCCGGCGTAGTAGTCCACGGCCTGACCGGCAAGCACCCAGTTCACCGTGTAGAACAGCGACCCCCAGGCCTGGGCCAGCAGCTCCGCCCACCGGCTGGGCGGGAAGAGGACGAACATCGCCGCGAGCACGGCCAGCAGCATCACCGCCACCGGGCCCAGCAGCCGGGCGAAGGTCCGGGTCCAGTAGGCCGGCAGCCCCAGGGCTCGCCCGTGCTCGATCCGGCGCACGAAGGAACCGGTGAGCAGGAACGCCGAGAGCACGAAGAACACGTCCACCCCGCCCGAGACCCGGTCGGTCCACACGTGGAAGACCACCACCAGCAGCACCGCCACCCCGCGCAGCCCCTGCAGATCCGGACGGTGCCGGGCACGCGGGACGGAAGCGTGCGGTCCGGTGTCCGGAGGCACCGGGGCGGTCAGGCTGGGGAACGTCATGGATGCGGTGCCTGTACGGGTCGGTGGCGGGCGGCCTGGTGGGGTTCGGCGACGGGCACGTCGCTGCCGCGAGGAGCAGGCGCGTCGCCCTCCGGGGCCGGGCGGCACCGGAGGAGGCGTCCCTCGGATGCATGTCCCAGCAGTCGATCACGACAGCCTGGAGGTCTCCTGCGTGGACGGGCTGCAGCGGGCCGCTCCGCGCGCGGCGCCGCAGCCCGCGGAGCGACCGCTCATCGCTGGAGCCGTTGCTCCAGCATCGCGATGAACTCGTCCGCCTGGGCCAGCTTCCTGGCCAGCCGGTCCCGCTCCGGGTGGGCCCGTGCGAGGAAGTCGGCCAGCCGGTCCTCGGCGGGCTCGCCGGAGCCGAGCAGCTCGAGCAGCTCGGCCATCTCCTCCAGGGAGAAGCCGAGCGGCTTCATCCGCTTGATGTGGGTGAGCCGTTCCACGTCCCGCTCCGTGTACACGCGGAACCCGCCCTCGGTGCGCGAGGCCGGCAGCAGACCCACCTCGTCGTAGTGGCGGATGGTGCGCAGGGACAGCTCGGTCCGCTCGGCGAGCTCGCCGATCTGCACGGTGGCTCCACGGACGCGCTGCGGCATCGAACGACCTCCAGAGATCAGGGGACCCCGAGTCTACCAAGCGCAGGATCCCGGCCTCGGGGCAGGCGCCGTGCGCCGCGCGGCCCCGGGGCCGGGGCCGCGCGGATCGAGCGGCTCAGGCGTCGACGACGACGACCGTCACCAGCGGGGCCCGCCGGTAGGCGCGCTCCAGGTGGCGGCTGACGGTGTCGGCGATGATCGACTCGAGCTTGTCGAGGTCGGCGACCTTGGACGTGGCCGGGCGCGCCAGGGCGTTCTTCACCTTGTCGGCGGCCCCGTCGAAGATGTGCTCGTCGTGCACGAAGCCCTTCGCGAGGAACTCCAGGGGCTCGGCGAGCGCGTTGGTGTCGGCGTCGACGATGGCCACGACCGTGACCACGCCGCCCTCCTGCAGCAGCCGGCGCTCGACGAGGGTCTCTTCGGTGACCTTGCCCACGGTGTGGCCGTCCACGTAGACCAGCCCGGCCTCCACCTGGCCGGAGATCCGTGCCCGGCCGTCGACGAGGTCCACGGTGGTGCCGTCACGGGCGATGAGGATGCGCTCGGGATCCACCCCGGTGCGGGCGGCCAGTTCGCCGTTGGCGTGCAGGTGCTTGGACTCCCCGTGCACGGGCATCACGTGGGTCGGCTTGACGATGTTGTAGCAGTAGACCAGTTCCCCGGCCGAGGCGTGGCCCGAGACGTGGACCTTGGCGTTGCCCTTGTGCACCACCTTCACCCCGAGGTCCGTGAGCTTGTTGATGATCCCGTAGATCGCGTTCTCGTTGCCGGGGATCAGTGAGCTGGCCAGCAGCACGGTGTCGCCCTGGTTGAGCTGGATCTGGTGTGTCTCCCCGGCCATGCGCGAGAGCGCGGCCAGGGGCTCGCCCTGGGACCCGGTGCACACCAGCGCCACCTTGTCGTCGGGCATGGACTGCAGCTTCTTGAAGTCGACCACCAGCCCGCGCGGGATCTTCAGGTAGCCCAGGTCGCGGGCGATGCCCATGTTCTTGACCATGGACCGGCCCACGAAGGCGACCTTGCGCCCGTGCGCGTGGGCCGCGTCCAGGACCTGCTGGATCCGGTGGACGTGGCTGGCGAAGCTGGAGACGATGATCCGCTTCGGGGCGGTGGCGAAGACCTGGTCGATCGCCGGGGTGAGCTCGCGCTCGGAGGTGGTGAAACCGGGGACCTCGGCGTTGGTGGAGTCGGTGAGGAACAGGTCCACGCCCTCCTCCCCCAGCCGCGCGAAGTGGCGCAGGTCGGTGATCCGGTCGTCCAGCGGGAACTGGTCCATCTTGAAGTCACCGGTGTGCAGCACCAGTCCGGCGTCGGTGCGGATCGCCACGGCGAGCCCGTCCGGGATCGAGTGGTTGACGGCGACGAACTCGCACTCGAAGGGGCCCGCCTGGTGCCGGTCGCCGGCCTCGACGTGGACGGCCTTCGGGGTGATCCGGTGCTCCTTGAGCTTGGCGGTGATGAACGCCAGGGTCAGCTCGGAGCCGATCACCGGGATGTCCGGGCGCTCCTTGAGCAGGTACGGCACGCCCCCGATGTGGTCCTCGTGGCCGTGCGTGAGCACGATCCCCACCACGTCGCCCAGCCGGTCGCGCAGGGACGTGAAGTCGGGCAGGATCACGTCGATGCCCGGCTGGTGCTCCTCGGGGAACAGCACGCCGCAGTCGACGACGAGGAGCTTGCCGGCGTGCTCGAAGACGGTCATGTTCCGTCCGATCTCGCCCAGACCCCCCAGTGGGGTGACCCGCAGGCCCCCGGAGGGCAGCGGGGGCGGGGACTTGAGCTTGCGGGAGGAATTGGTCAAAGGATTCCGCTTTCATCGTGGGTGCGTGGTGGGGTGGAGCAAGGTGGTGCGGACGGTTCCTGTCGAGCCGGGGCCGCGTGCGGGGCCGGATGGCCCCGAGAAGTCTGGAACAACTCTAACGTCGGGTCAGGGTGCCGGGGGACCGCGGGGCGGCGCGGACGCGGAACGGCCCCCTCCGGCGAGGGATCCGGAGAGGTGGCGACAGATCACCGCCTGCGCGGGAACGGGATCCGGTCGAGGTCCTCCGCAGCCAGCACGGTCGCTCCGCCGGCACGGTCGCGGGCCTGCTCGGCGAGACGGGAGACGTCGGTGTACCGGGACGAGAAGTGGGTGAGGACGAGCGTGCCGAGGCCTCCGGTGCCGGTCAGCGCGCCAGCCTGGCCGGCAGTGAGGTGGCGGTGCCGCGCGGCGAGGGCGGCGTCCTCGTCGGCGAACGTGGACTCGGTCACGAGCAGGTCGACTCCGTCGGCGAGCTCCTCGGCCCCCGGGCACGGCGCCGTGTCCATGACGAGGGCGAAGCGCTGGCCCGTTCGCCGCGCGCTCACGTCCTCGAGGCGCACCCCGCCCAGCCGCCCCTCCCGCTGCAGCCGTCCGATGTCCGGGCCGGCGATCCCGGCCGCGGCGAGCCGGTCCCGCAGCATCGTGCGCCCGTCGGGCTCGACCAGCCGGTAGCCGTAGGTCTCCACACGGTGGTGCAGCGGCCGCACCTCCACGTTCGGTGCCACCGTCCCGCCGCTCCCGTGCGGGTGCAGCCGCAGGTCGGTGCCCGGCGTCGCGAGGGACACGAGCGCACGGACCACGTCCTCGCCGGAGGCCGGGTAGTGCAGATGGACCGGGTGGGGCATCCCGTCGAGGGCCAGGCGCGAGAGCACGCCGGGCAGTCCGTAGCAGTGGTCGCCGTGGACGTGGGTGAGGCAGATGCGCGTGATCCGGGAGGCCGGGACGCCCGCACGGGTCATCTGCCGCTGCGTTCCCTCGCCCGGGTCGAAGAGCAGGCCTTCGCCGTCCCAGTGCAGCAGGTACCCATTGTGGTTGCGGGTCCGCGTGGGGACCTGGGAGGCGGTGCCGAGGACGACGAGCTCACGCATGGGACCGAGTGTGCCATCCCCTCCCGGGGCCGCTCAGGACCCTCCCACTGTGGACCCCGGGCTGCGGAACGGGCACGTGCGGCCGGTGGAGGCGGTCCTGGCCGTGGCGGCGGCGCGGCTCCGCCGGCGCCTCCGGCCCAGCAGGCAGGGAGCGCCGGCGGCCACCGGTCATCGGTCATCGGTCACAGGTCACCGGCCGAGATCGGCCCAGCTGGTCATCCGGGCGCCGTTCGCCAGGGCCGGTCCCGGATGGACGGGATCCGGTAGCAGAACGGTCAGGTCGGAGGCGGCCTGGTAGGCCCAGGAGGGCCCGGTGCGGACGGGCGAGGAGGCGGGTGCGTCCCCCGTCCGGTGCAGGCGGGTCGCGTAGCCCAGGACGAGCAGGCCGGCGACGGCCAGGCCGACGCCCACCCAGGCGGGGGAGCGGTAGCCCCAGCCGGCGGAGATGACGGTGCCGCCGAGGAAGGCGCCCATGGCGTTGGCCAGGTTGAACGCCGCGTGGTTCATGGCGGCGGTCAGGGACGGGGCGTCCTTGGCCTCGCGGAGCAGGCGCATCTGCAGCGCCGTGCTGAAGAGGGCGCCCATGGCGCCGATCCACAGCACCCCGAGCACGGCCGCGACCGCGGAGTGGGCGAACAGGCCGAAGAAGGCCAGCGCCACGCCGGAGACGGCCCCCGCGCCCAGGGCGGTCTTCTCGATGGAACGGTCCAGCAGGGGGCCCGCCAGCAGGGAGCCCGCGGTCATGCCCACCCCGTATACGGCCAGCACCCACGGCACCGCCGAGAGGCCGAGGCCGCTGAGCTCGGTCAGGATCGGGGAGATGTAGGTGTACACGGCGAACATCCCGCCGAAGCCGACCGCCCCGGCCAGCAGGGTCAGGGTCACCTGCGGGCGGCCCAGGGCGCGGACCTCCTGGGCCACGGAGACCCCGCCGCCGTTGCGGGTGCGCGGCACCCACAGGGCGAGGGCGGCGACGGTGAGCAGACCGATGGCCACCACGAGCCCGTAGCCCGACCTCCAGCCCAGTGTTCCGCCGAGCACGGCAGCGAGGGGGACGCCCACGATGTTGGCGACCGTCAGGCCGAGGGCCACCCGTGCCACGGCCGTTCCGCGCCGCTCGCGCGGCACCAGCGAGGATGCCACCACCGCGGCGACCCCGAAGTAGGCGCCGTGGGGCAGGCCGGAGAGGAACCGCGCCACGTACAGCCATTCGAGGGTCGGGGCGGCCGCCGACAGGACGTTGCCCACGGTGAACGCGCCCATGAGCCCCAGCAGGAGCGTCTTGCGCTCCACCCGGGAGGTCAGGGACGTGATGAGCGGTGCGCCGACCA
Source organism: Kocuria nitroreducens (assembly GCF_042879195.1). Classification (NCBI taxonomy): domain Bacteria; kingdom Bacillati; phylum Actinomycetota; class Actinomycetes; order Micrococcales; family Micrococcaceae; genus Kocuria; species Kocuria nitroreducens. Next base: position 18,009 of record NZ_JBHZTC010000022.1, on the reverse strand, counting down.
CCACGCCCAGCGCGTAGAGCGCGATGCTGTGCCCGGAGGCGGGGATCGAGGCGTCGAGGTCCTCGGCGATGAACGGCAGCAGCCCCATCGAGGCGAACTCGGTGGTGCCCACGCCGAAGCCGCCGAGGGCGAGGGCGAGGAGGGCGAGGCGGGTGCCGGTGCGGTCCGGGGCGTTGATCACCTGGAGCACGGCAGTGCGAGGTGCGGACATGGCAGTTCCTTCCGTGTGGAACAAAGGGGGGTGTGGAAGGCGCGTCGTCGGGCCGAACGGGGTGAAACACCGATGCTACGGAGGAAGTCGAGGACATCCAACGATTCGGACCTGTGATCTTGGACAAATCGGGGGTGCGTGTGATATGGATCGCGCCGACTCCCGGTGGGCGCGGCCGGTCCGGGACGTCCGGCTGCCGCCGAGCCGGGGGCACGTCATCGGCGGGCGGGGCCTGGTCGGCCGATGTCCGTGTGGCCTAGAGTCACCAGTGATCAGCGCACTGCTGAAGGGCGGCGCGGGTGCGGCCGGTGCTCAGGCGCCGGGAGCTCGTGCCGCCGCCACCGGGACCGGAACCACGACTTCAAGGAGGCGCGTCTCATGACCGACACCCACGCTGCGGGACCGGGCACGGATGTCATCGACATCCTCACCGCCGACCATCGGGAGATGCTCGACCTGCTCGGCCGGATCGAGCGCACGCCGGACGCCGCCCAGCGCCGGGACCTGGCCGACACCGTGATCGCGGAGGTCATGCGCCACGCCGTCGCGGAGGAGATGCACGTCTACCCCGTGATGGAGAAGCACCTGCCCGACGGTGCCGAGGAGGTCGCGCACGACAAGAAGGAGCACGACGAGCTCGTCCAGGTCATGAAGCAGGTGGAGGGCGTCGACGCCTCCGAGCCGGCGTTCATGGAACTGATCCGCGAGATGCAGGCGCAGCTGCGCCACCACATCGAGGACGAGGAGTCCGACCAGTTCCCCAAGCTACGGGCGCACATCCCGGCCGAAGACCTCGTGGAGCTGGGTGAGAAGGTGCAGAAGGCCAAGAAGGTGGCGCCGACCCGGCCGCATCCCCACGCGCCGCACTCGGAGCTGTTCCACAAGACCATCGGGCCCGGCGTCGGCATGGTCGACCGCCTCCGGGACAAGCTGACGGGGCGCAGCACCGGCTAGACCGGAGCGGGGCCCGCACGACCTGCACCCCGCGGACCCCTGCCGGACGAGCACCTCAGAGGACTCGTCAGGCGGGGGTCCGCGCCGTTCCCGTGGCCGTGGATGCTGAAGCGGGCAGGAATAGACGCTGTCGGCCCAGGGTTGAGTGAGATAGACTCAGGTTAGCTGAACTGCCCGGCCGCACTCGCTGAAGAGCAGCGCCAGGTCGGTTCGTCCCCGGACCGTCCCTCGTCAAGGAGCCGCAAAGGAGCCGCAGTGGAGACCAAGTTCACCACCAAGTCCCAGGAGGCGCTCTCCGCCGCCTCGACCAACGCCTCGACCGCGGGCAATCCGCAGGTCGAGCCCGCCCATCTCCTCAAGGCCCTCATGGACCAGCGGGAGGGCGTGGCCGTCGCCGTCCTGAAGGCCACCGGGGCCGACGTCGACGCCGTCTCCGCGCAGGCCAGCGTCGCCATCAAGGCCCTGCCCTCCGCGTCCGGGTCCTCCACGGCCCAGGCCCAGTTCAACCGGGGAGCGCTGCAGGTCATCCAGGCCGCGGAGCAGTTCGCCCAGTCCCTCGGCGACGAGTACATCTCCACCGAGCACCTCCTGTACGGCCTCGCCCAGCACGAGGGGAAGGCGGGGGACGTCCTGCGGGGCGCAGGGGCCGGCCCAGACCAGCTCAGGACCGCCATCCCGTCCGTGAGAGGAGACCGCCGGGTGACCACCGCCAACCCCGAGGGCACGTTCCAGGCGCTCGAGAAGTTCGGCGCCGACCTGACCGCCATGGCTCGCGAGGGCAAGCTGGACCCCGTCATCGGGCGGGACTCCGAGATCCGGCGCGTGGTGCAGGTGCTGTCGCGCCGCACCAAGAACAACCCGGTCCTGATCGGTGAGCCCGGCGTCGGCAAGACCGCCGTCGTCGAGGGACTCGCCCAGCGCATGGTCGCCGGGGACGTCCCCGAGTCGCTGCGCGGCAAGGCGCTGATCTCCCTGGACCTGGGGTCCATGGTGGCCGGCGCCAAGTACCGCGGCGAGTTCGAGGAGCGGCTCAAGGCCGTGCTCGAGGAGATCAAGCAGTCCGAGGGGCAGATCGTCACCTTCATCGACGAGATCCACACCGTGGTCGGCGCCGGCGCCGCCGAGGGCTCGATGGACGCCGGGAACATGCTCAAGCCCATGCTGGCCCGCGGCGAGCTGCGCCTGATCGGCGCGACCACCCTGGACGAGTACCGCGAGAACATCGAGAAGGACGCCGCCCTGGAGCGCCGCTTCCAGCAGGTCTACGTCGGCGAGCCCTCCGTGGAGGACACCGTGGCGATCCTGCGCGGCCTCAAGGAGCGCTACGAGGCCCACCACAAGGTGCAGATCGCCGACGCCGCGCTCGTCGCGGCGGCCACGCTGTCCAACCGGTACATCCCGGGCCGGCAGCTTCCGGACAAGGCCATCGACCTGGTCGACGAGGCCGCCTCGAGGCTGCGCATGGAGATCGACTCCGCGCCGGAGGAGATCGACCAGCTGCGCCGCGCCGTCGACCGCCTGACCATGGAGGAGCTCGCGCTGGAGCGCGAGACCGACCCCGCGTCCGTCGAGCGCCTCGCCGCGCTGCGCCAGGAGCTGGCCGACCGGAAGGCGGACCTGGACGCCCTCAACGCCCGGTGGGAGGCCGAGAAGGCCGGCCTGAACCGCGTCGGCGACCTCAAGGAGCGGATCGACAACCTGCGCTCGCAGGCGGAGATGGCCCAGCGCCAGGGCGACCTCGCCGAGGCCTCCCGGCTGCTCTACGGGGAGATCCCGGCGCTGCAGAAGGAGCTCGACGTCGCCCAGGAGCAGGAGGACACCTCCGCCCCGCACGACACCATGGTCTCCGAGGAGGTCACGGCCGACGACGTCGCCGAGGTGATCTCGGCCTGGACCGGCATCCCCGCCGGGCGCATGCTCCAGGGCGAGACCGAGAAGCTGCTGCACATGGAGGACGTGCTCGGGAAGCGGCTCATCGGCCAGCGCCGGGCCGTGCAGGCCGTCGCGGACGCCGTGCGCCGCTCGCGCGCCGGCATCTCCGACCCGAACCGGCCGATCGGCTCGTTCCTGTTCCTGGGTCCCACCGGAGTGGGCAAGACCGAGCTCGCGAAGTCCCTGGCGGAGTTCCAGTTCGACGACGAGCGCGCGCTGGTCCGGATCGACATGTCCGAGTACGGGGAGAAGCACACGGTCTCCCGGCTGGTCGGAGCCCCTCCGGGCTACGTCGGCTACGAGGAGGGTGGCCAGCTCACCGAGTCCGTGCGGCGCCGCCCCTACTCGGTAGTCCTGCTCGACGAGATCGAGAAGGCCCACCCGGACGTCTTCGACATCCTGCTGCAGGTGCTCGACGACGGACGGCTCACCGACGGGCAGGGACGCACGGTCGACTTCCGCAACGTCATCCTGATCCTCACCTCCAACCTGGGCAGCCAGTTCCTGGTGGACCAGACCATCGAGCCGGAGACGAAGAAGCAGGCGGTGATGAACGTGGTCAACGCCTCGTTCAAGCCCGAGTTCCTCAACCGGCTCGACGACGTGATCCTGTTCGACCCGCTGTCCACGTCCGACCTGTCGAAGATCGTGGACATCCAGGTCGCCCAGCTGGCGGAGCGCCTGGGGCAGCGCCGTCTCAGCCTGGTGGTCACCCCCGCGGCCACCGAGTGGCTGGGCCTCACCGGCTACGACCCGGCCTACGGGGCCCGGCCGCTGCGCCGGCTCGTGCAGCGGGAGATCGGGGACAAGCTCGCCAGGGCGATCCTCTCCGGGGCGGTCGTGGACGGCGACACGGTCGGGGTGGACGTCGACGCCGACGTCGTGGCGGACGGGCTCACCGTCACCGCCGTGTCGGAGCAGCCGCACGCCGCGCACTGAGGCTGGGGCGGCCCGGCCGGCTGGGCACCGGAGCCCGCCGCGAGCAGCGGCGGGGGCGGCCCGTCCGCCGGCCGGGCCGCCGTCGGGGAGACCCGGTGGCGGTCCGCCACCGCCGGTTCCGGACCGCGTTCCGACCGTCTCCCGTGAGGTGGCCGACAGTCCACCGCGCCGGTCCCGGGCCGGGCGCAACGGGCTGGCAAACCATGTACCCTGGTCTCACGAACCATTCATACGACATTTCCGGGGCCGTACTCTGTGCCTGAGTGCCGCCGTCCGGACCAAGAGACAGAGGGGGTCACGCCATGGGGCGCGGCCGTCAAAAGGCGAAGGCGACACGGCAGGCGCGGGAGATTAAGTACTTCAGCCCGCAGACCGACCTCACGGCACTCCAGCGGGAACTGCGCGGCAGCGAGCAGATGCCTCCGCTGCGGGAGCCGGTCGAGGAGACCGTCGAGGAGGACGAGGACGACTACTCGGCCTACGTCGACAAGTACGCCGACGACTACGACGAGGACTTCCGCCGGTAACCACCGGGAGCTCCGCTCGTCTCCACCGCATGACGCAACAAGGTGCCCGTCCAGGACGAGCACCTTCTTCGCGTGCCCGGAAACAGTGAACGCCCCGCCGGGCGGCGGGGCGTTCACTGTTTCCCCGGTGGTCTCTCCGGGCCGGATCAGCCCGTGTAGGCGTTGACCATGCGGACCGCGCCGCCGTCCACGCCCTTCGCGCCCTGCACCCAGTCGGGTCCGCAGTGGTCGGCGTCCGGGTCGATCTCGCCGACGCTGCCCATGACCCACGAGGGCAGGCCGCGGGACGTGAGGTGGGCGACGGCGTCGTCGGCCACGGACGGGTCGACGATCGCGACCATGCCCACGCCGAGGTTGAGGGTCCGCTCGAGATCGGCCAGGGGGACGTTGCCGAGCTGGCTGATCAGCTGGAAGATCGCGGGCAGCTCCCAGGTGCTGCGGTCCACCGTGGCCTCGAGCCCGGCGGGCAGCACCCGGGCGAGGTTCGCGGCCAGGCCGCCTCCGGTCACGTGGCTGAAGCCGCGGACACCCCGGCCCGTGGTGCGGTCCGGTCCGTTGACGGGGAAGGCGGCGGCGAGGTCGAGGACGTCGGCGGCGTAGACGCGGGTGGGCTCCAGCAGTTCTTCGCCCAGGGTGCGGCCCAGCTCGGAGACCTGCCGGTCCAGCGACCACCCCGCCACGTTGATGACCTTGCGGACCAGGGAGTAGCCGTTGGAGTGCAGCCCGGAGGAGGCCATGCCGATGACCACGTCGCCGGCGCGCACGCGGTCCGGGCCCAGCAGCTCGTCGGCCTCGACCACGCCGGTGGCGGCCCCCGCCACGTCGTACTCGTCCGGGCGGAGCAGCCCCGGGTGCTCGGCGGTCTCCCCTCCGACCAGGGCGGTGCCGGCCTGCTCGCAGGCCGCGGCGATGCCGCGCACGATGTCCGCGATCCGCTCGGGGACCACCCGGCCCGTGGCGATGTAGTCGGTCATGAACAAGGGCTTGGCGCCCACCACGACGATGTCGTCGACGACCATGCCCACGAGGTCGAAGCCGATCGTGTCGTGCGCGTCGAGGGTCTGGGCGATCGCGACCTTGGTCCCCACGCCGTCGGTCGAGGTGGCGAGGTAGGGCTTGCGGTAGGCGAGCAGCTCCGAGACGTCGAACAGCCCCGCGAACCCGCCCACCCCGCCGACCACGTTGGGGGTGTGCGTGGCCCGGACCGCGCTCTTCATGAGCTCGACGGCCCGATCTCCCGCCTCGACGTCCACGCCCGCGCTGGCGTAGGTGACGGTGCGGTTCGTGGAGGAGGGGGGCTGGGCCATGTCAGGCGTCCTTCGTGGTCTCATGCTGGGCGGCGTGCTGGGATCCGGCCCCGGCGGTGGGCTCGGTGGCCGGCCGGGCGGTGGGTCCGGCGGGGACCCGGTCCTCGGGCAGGAGCAGCTCCTCGAGGTCGGCGTCGGGCCCGGGGTCGCACCCGGTGGAGGTCTCCTGGACGCCGGGGTCCTCGTCGGAAATGCTGGTGCGCTCGGCGGGCCGGCGGGGGAGGCCGGCGGCGGCCGAGGGGTGGGTGTCGATGGACACGGCGGAGGCGTGCTCCGGCCGCTGCGCCACGGACGGCCCGCCCGGGGCCCGGCGGGGCGAGGTGTCCACGGGCGTGCGGGACTCGAAGACGTTCTTGCCCAGCTTGTCCGCGTCCGGCAGGCGGGTGGGGTACGTCCCGGAGAAGCACGCGGTGCACAGCTCGGCGCGCTCCTGCAGGGTGGCGGCGATCATGCCGTCCTCGGAGATGTAGCCGAGGGAGTCCGCCCCCAGCGAGGCCCTGATGTCCTCGACCCCGAGCCCGTTGGCGATCAGCTCCGCGCGGGAGGCGAAGTCGATGCCGTAGAAGCACGGCCACTTGATGGGCGGGGAGGAGATCCGCACGTGGATCTCGGCGGCCCCGGCCTCCCGGAGCATCCGGATGAGGGCGCGCTGGGTGTTGCCGCGCACGATCGAGTCGTCGATGACCACCAGCCGTTTGCCCGCCACCACGGACTTCAGCGGATTGAGCTTGAGCCGGATGCCGAGCTGGCGGATGGTGTCGGAGGGCTGGATGAACGTTCGTCCCACATAGGCGTTCTTGACCAGGCCGTTGCCGAACGGGATGCCGGACTCCTCGGCGTAGCCGATGGCGGCCGGGGTCCCGGACTCGGGTGTGGGCATGACGAGGTCCGCGTCGATGCCGTGCTCCCGGGCGAGCCGGCGGCCCATCTCCACGCGGGACTCGTACACGGAGCGGCCGTTGATGGTGGTGTCCGGGCGGGCCAGGTAGACGTACTCGAACACGCACGCGGCGCGGCGGGTCTCGGCGAAGCGCTGGGAGCGCAGGCCGTGCTCGTCGATCACCACGAACTCCCCGGGCTCGATCTCGCGGACCAGGGACGCGCCCACGATGTCCAGCGCGGCGGTCTCGGAGGCCACCACCCAGCCGCGCTCGAGCCGGCCGAGGACCAGCGGGCGGATGCCCTGCGGATCGCGGGCGGCGTAGAGGGCGTTCTCGTCCATGAAGGCCAGGCAGAAGGAGCCCACGAGCTGGGGGAGCAGGTGCATGGCGGCGTTCTCGAGGGAGCCGTGTGGGTGCTCGGCCAGCAGTGCGGTGACCAGCGCGGTGTCCGTGGTGTTTCCCTGCGCCATCTCGCCCTGGGAGGGGAAACCGGACTTGTCGATCAGCAGCTCGTACAGCTCGGCCGAGTTGGTGAGGTTGCCGTTGTGCGCGAGCGCCACGGTCCCGTGCGGGGTGGCGCCCAGCGTGGGCTGGGCGTTGGCCCAGTGGGACCCGCCCGTGGTCGAGTACCGGCAGTGGCCCACGGCCAGGTGCCCGGTCAGGGTGGTGAGGGTCGCCTCGTCGAAGACCTGCGAGACGAGACCCATGTCCTTGTACACCGCGATGCGGTGGCCGTCGCTCGCGGCGATGCCGGCGGACTCCTGGCCGCGGTGCTGCAGGGCGTAGAGGCCGTAGTAGGCCAGTTTCGCGACCTCCTCGCCGGGGGCCCACACGCCGAACACGCCGCACGCGTCCTGGGGGCCCTTCTCTCCGGGGAGCAGGTCGTGGCTGAGCTGTCCATCAGGGCGAACCACGTCGATCAGCCTTCTCTCGAGCTTCGGGGGTCGGTGGGCCGGGGGGCGTCCGCCGGCGCGCCGGAGGAGGCGTCGCCGTCCCCGTCCACGACCTCGGTGGTGACGGCCCGCGCCCGGGCCACGGAGACCCGATCCAGCACGAGGGCCAGCACGGCACCGGCGGCCAGGCCCAGGACCGTGCAGACGGAGACCATGAACAGGGTCACGGCCCCCTGGGTGAACTCGGCGCTGCCCCCGCCCGTCAGCCCCACGAGCACGCCCACGACGGCGCCCAGGACGCCGCCGAGCAGGACGAACGCCCAGATGTTCGGGGCACGGCGCAGGGTCATCTGCTGGCTGCCCGAGGCGGCCAGCGGCACGGCCGTCCGATCCCGGCGGCGCCGGCGCGGGACCTTCCGCGGAGACGGGCGCGCGGAGGGGGAGGAGGAAGTGGAGCTCATGTCTCCAAGGCTACCGGGGAAACAGGGGCAGGGCGTCCGCGAGATCGGTCCTTGTGCCCGAGGCCACAGCGGCGCCCGAGGCGACGGCCTCCGGCCAGGTCAGACTTCCCGTGACGAGGCCGAGCCACGTGCGGGCGTCGGTCTCGACGACGTTGGGCGGGGTCCCTCGGGTGTGCCGGGGCCCGGCCACGCACTGGGTCACGCCGAAGGGCGGTACACGCACCTCCACGCTGTTGCCGGGCACCCGCTCGGCGAGCTCCTCGAGGGCGTAGCGCACGGCGGTGGCCACGGTCCGCCGCGGGGTCCCGTCCGGGTCCGCACGCCAGGCGCCCAGGGCCAGGGTCCCGTCCGCGGGGTCGACGCGGCGCCGGGCCACGGCCTAGTCCTGCCCGAGCGCCCGGACCAGCTCCGGCCCGAGCAGCTCCAGGAGAGGCTCCGCCAGGCGGAGCCGGCCGACGGGGCGGGACCCGCCCATGACCGGCCGCACCACCCGCCCGATCACCGCTGCGGCCGCCGGGGCGGGCACGGCCCCGGCGTGGGCGAGCAGGCCGAGGCCGATGAGCGCGTTGGCGCGGGAGCCGCCGTCGAGGACCTTGAGCGCCACCGACCACCCGGCGCGGGTGCCGAGCGCGAGCACGCCCTCCGCCCCGAGCTTCGCCACGACGTCCAGCTCCTCCATGACCACGGTGTTGTACTTGCCCGGCCCGTGCACGAGCTCGGGGTAGTCGAGCATGCACTGGGAGACCGTGGCGGCGCGGGCGTCGGCGTCGAGGTTGCCCGCGGCCCGGCCCAGCGTCGAGTACGCCCGGGCGAGGCCGGTCAGGGAGATCGCCGCGAGAGGGGCACCGCACCCGTCCACTCCCACGTGGGCCACGCGCTCGCCGGAGAACTCCTCGACGGTCTCCAGCACGGTCCGCTGCAGGGGGTGCTCCGGGTCCAGGTAGCTGTCCGTGGGCCAGTCGTTCTCGGTGCAGGCCCACAGGAACGCGGCGTGCTTGCCGGAGCAGTTCATGCAGATCCGGGCCTTGCCGCGCCCGGCCCGGACGAGCTCCGTGCGGACCTCCTCGTCCTCGGGCCAGGCCGGCGGGCACTGCAGCGCGTCCTCCGTCAGGCCGGCGGCACCGAGGATCGAGCTCACGGCGTCGAGCTGCTCGAAGGAGCCGATGTGGGACGCGGAGGCGATGGCCACCTGGGCCCCGCGCAGCGGGACGCCGGTCTTCATCGCGGCGATGGTCTGGAACGGCTTGAGCGTGGAGCGGGGGAAGACCGGGGTGCCGATGTCGCCCAGCTCCACGGCCACGGCCCCGTCCGGGCCCAGGACCACGGCGGATCCGCGGTGGCGGGACTCGACGAAGCCGCTGCGCTCGAGCACGGCGAGGTCCACGGCGCGGTCCGAGGTGAAGGTCTGCATCGCCCCAGTATGTCAGTGGCGCCGGGAATGTCCGGCGGCGTCCGGAACCGGCGGGGGCCGTGCTCGCATGCCGGGAACGATGTGCCACTTCCCGGTGCCGACAACTGATATGTAGTGGATTCTTGTCAAGAGGGCAGGGCGAGGCGCCGTCCGGATGGTTTCCGGGCGGCGCCTCTTTGTGGTCCGTCTCGGCGCTGGTCGGGCAAGCGTGTCGGTGGCGACGCGCGGTCAGACTGACCCTTCTATGGGTTCGGTCAAGGCATGAGGGCACGGATCTTACGGAAGAGCTGTCGGGCGATGACCCGCTTGAGGCAACGACGGATCTCCCGGCGGCTCTTGCCTTCCTGGGTGCGGCGGGCGACGTAGTCGTGGGTGGCGGGGTCGAAGGCCATGCGGCTGCGCGCGATGGTGTCCAGGGCCTGGTTCAGCTGCCGGTCTCCGTGGCGGTTGAGGCGGTGACGGACGGTGTTGCCCGAGGAAGCCGGGATCGGGCTGACCCCGGCCAGGGCCGCGAAGGCCGCCTCGGAACGAACCCGGCCGTGGTGGGAGTAGGCCACCAACAGCGCGGCGGCCGTCACGGGCCCGACCCCGGGCACGTCCAGCAGCCCGGGTGCCATGGTCTCCACGATGCGCGCCAGAGCGGCCCGATTGGCCTCGAGTTCGGTGGTCGTCGCCGTGACGGCCCGGGCCAGCCGTCGGGCCTCGGCGCGGGCCACCGCAACCTCCAGGGCATCGCTGGGCCGCTCACGCCAGCAGCTCATCACCCGGATTTGGGCCGGGGTCAGGGCCTTGCGGGCGTCGATGCCTAGTTGCATCGTGCGGGCCAGGGCGGTGAGGGCGTGCCGGTCGGCGGTGCGCTGACGATCCATGCTGCGCCGGGCGTTGAGCAGGATCCGCAGAGCGTTGCGGTCCCCACCGGCCCTCGGGCGCAACAGCATGGTCGTGTCGATCCCGGCCACGGCCCGAGCGGCTGCGGCCGCGTCGACCTGATCCGACTTGCCGACCCCGGCCCGTGAGGGCCGCCGCGGAGGCCTCACATCGCAGACCTCGACACCGGCGGCCTGCAGGGCCCGGGTCAGTCCGGCGCCGTAGGAGCTGGCGCCTTCGACCGACACCAGCGTCCTTCCGGTCGGGCAACGGCGTCCGATCCAGGACAGGGCCCGGGTGATGCCCGGTGGGCTGGCCGGGAACGTGGCAGTGTCGGCCAGCTGGCCGGTGACGGGAAGCAGCACCGCGTAGGTGTGGGTTCGGGCGTGGGTGTCGACCCCGACGACGTGGGTGTACTGCTCAGCGACGATGCTCATGACGCTCTCCTGGGTGCGGGCCGATAACAGGCACCAGCCCGGGATTGGGTCACGCCGAGACGGATCTCTAACGAGTCACGTCCCGCTTCTGGGCGGGGCGGACAACCTTCTATCAAGCCATCGGAGTGGGCAGGGCCAGCGCCGCTCCCGCCCAGCGGACGAGTCAGTCTCAAGACACCACCGCACGGGGTGGGCCAGATATACGCCGAGTCACGCTCGGGTGGAGCGGCACCAGTCTGCCAGCCGGTCCCGGACCAGCCACCTCCCATTAGAGATATGCGCGGGTTGGGTACCGCAGGACGGTGTTCGGCTGGAGCGGACCGCGTGTCTGGAGTCGAGCGTCGCACCGCAGGCAAGTACGCTGCGGGGCTGCTCATAGTTGTATCGCGGATCGCTCCACGCGCTGCCTGCGGGTCAGCGTCGAGGGACCAGCTTGAAGGGGCCGGCGGCTCAGTCCTCCATCACCGCCAACGACCAGCACCACCCGGCCAGCTCACGCGCAATGGCCACGTTGGCGACGGTGGGCCGCTTCTTGCGCTCGAGCATCCGCACCCAGCGCTCGTGCAGTCGACGGTTGCCGGCGTCCCCGCGGGCCCGGGCCGCGGCCGGGGCCTTCTCCCACCGGCCGCGCATGGTGACCCCGGGCCGGTAGGAGGGCCGGTGGTGCCAGGCGGCCTCGACCAGCAGCCGGCGGGCATGGGTGTTGCCGGTCTTGGTGATCGGCCCCTGCGACCGGGTGGTCCCGCAGGAGTGCTCGGAAGGCACCAGCCCGACGAACGCCCCGATGGTGTTGCCGGTGAAGTAGCACCAGTCACCGATCTCGACGGCCAGACCGAACCCGGTCAGGGTGGATATCCCGCGCAGGCAGCAAACCCGGTGCACGACCGGGGTGAACTGGGAGTCGGCGGCCATCGCCGTGATCGCTTCATCGAGCCGGTCGCGGCGGGCCAGGGTGGCCAGCACGGCCTCGTGCTCGGCGTCGAAGGCCATCCGCGTGGCCGGGGACTCCAGGTGTTGGCGGGCCAGCCACGCATGGTGGGCCCCGGTCCACGCCGCCCCGCCGTCGTAGACGATGCCGTGGCGCAGCAGCAGCTTTTCAGACCCGGTGCCGGGCCCGCATCAGGTCCCCGCGACAGTCCTCCCTCGCCCGCACCAGGTCCTTCGGCCGCTTCTTGCTCCACGGACGGCATGACGACTGCTGTGACCTCGTCCAGGCGCAGCAACCGCGCCAGGTGCACCGCATCCCGGGCATCGGTCTTCACCCGGTCGCCCGAGGGTCGCTGCAGCTTCGACGGGGCCGCGACCACGCACCGGGTCCCGTCGGCTCCCAGGGCCCGGGACAGGCCGAAGCCGGTCGGGCCGGCCTCATAGGTCACCGCCACCGGACCGGGCAGGTCCTGGATCCAGGACCGGATGTGGCCGTGATCCGGGGTCAGTCTCGCCTGGACGAGTTCGCCGGTCACCCCGTCGATCGCTGCTGCTGCGACCGATCGGGCGTGCACATCCAGGCCTACGCTCGTACGCTCTGTAAACACCGGGGCCTCCCACACATGTCGGACAGGCCGAGCAGGCGGCCCCTGCTCGGTAACCCACGAATCTGTGTGAGTGAGGCCCCGGCCCGCAACCCCCGAGTGCCCGGGCGGTCACTACATATCGTCTAGCCTGAGGGCGTGAAGGTTCTGGTACTGGGCCCCGGAGGCCGTGAACACGCCATCGTCCGCGCACTGCTGGCAGATCCCGAGGTCGAGCAGGTGCACTGCGCACCGGGCAACGCCGGGATCGCGCAGCTCGTCCCGGTGCACGCCGTGGACGCCGACGACCCCGCCGCGGCCACCGCGCTGGCGCGCGAGCTCGCGGTGGACCTCGTCGTCGTCGGACCCGAGGCCCCGCTGGTGGCCGGCGTGGCCGACGCCCTGCGCGAGGCGGGCTTCCCCGTCTTCGGCCCCTCGCGGGCCGCGGCACGGCTCGAGGGCTCCAAGGCGTTCGCCAAGGAGGTCATGGCCTCCGCCGGGGTGCCCACCGCCATGGCGCGGGTCGCGACCACCGAGGAGGAGGCCGCCGACGCCCTCGACACCTTCGGCGCCCCCTACGTGGTCAAGGACGACGGTCTCGCCGCCGGCAAGGGCGTGGTCGTCACCGCCGACCGCGCTGCCGCGCTCCGGCACGCCGCCGTGTGCTTCGCCGCGGGCGGGAGCGTGGTGGTCGAGGAGTTCCTCGACGGGCCCGAGGTGTCCCTGTTCGTGCTCACCGACGGCTCCCGCGTGATCCCGCTGAGCCCCGCCCAGGACTTCAAGCGGATCCACGACGACGACGAGGGCCCCAACACCGGCGGGATGGGCGCCTACACGCCGCTGCCGTGGCTGCCGCAGGGCTTCGTGGACGAAGTCGTGGAGCGCGTGGCCCGCCCCACGGTCGACGAGATGCGCCGCCGGGGCACCCCGTTCGTGGGCGTGCTGTACTGCGGGTTGGCCGTGACGACCCGCGGTCTGCGGGTCATCGAGTTCAACGCCCGCTTCGGGGACCCCGAGACCCAGGCCGTGCTCGCCCGGCTCGCCACCCCGCTCGGGCGGCTGCTGCACGACGCCGCGGCCGGGCGCCTCGACGAGGCCGAGCGGCTGCGCTGGCGGCCCGAGGCGGCCGTCGCGGTGGTCGTCGCCGCGCAGGACTACCCGGACAGCCCCCGGAAGGGCGACCCGATCGGCGGGCTGGAGGACGCCGAAGCGCTCGAGGGCGTGCACGTGGTCCACGCCGGCACCGCGGTGGCGCGCGAGGGCCAGCACACCGGGTGCATCGTCTCCGCCGGCGGGCGGGTGCTCGCCGTCGTCGCCCTCGGGGCGGACCTCGACGACGCCCGCGAGCGCGCCTACCGGGGTGTGGGGCTCGTGGCGATCGAGGGCTCGCAGCACCGCACCGACATCGCGCTGAAGGCCGCCCGGGGACTGGTCACCGTCCCCGGGGCCTCCGATCCCCGTCCCCGTCAGGAGCAGGCATGAGCGAGCAGGGCACCGTCACCACTCCTCCCGAGATCCCCGGGTGGAGGCACATCTACTCCGGCAAGGTCCGGGAGCTCTACGTCCCCGACGAGTCGCGGCTGCGCGCGACGGGCGTGGCCATCTACGACGACGCGGAGTACCGGGCCGGCTCGGTCCTGGTGCTGGCCACGGACCGGATCAGCGCCTTCGACGAGATCCTCCCCACCGAGATCCCGGACAAGGGCAAGATCCTGACCCAGCTGTCCCTGTGGTGGTTCGAGCAGCTCGCGGGCGTGCCCAACCACGTCCTGTCGACCGACGTGCACGAGTCCGTCCGGGGGCGGGCCGTCGTCTGCAAGAACCTGTCGATGTTCCCCGTCGAGTGCATCGCCCGCGGCTACCTGACCGGCTCCGGGCTCAAGGACTACCGGGAGACCGGCGAGGTCTGCGGGATCGAGCTGCCCCCGGGGCTCGTGGACGGCGCCCGGCTCGCCGAGCCGATCTTCACCCCGACCGGCAAGGCGGAGGTGGGCGAGCACGACCTGCCTATCACCTTCCAGGAGATGGCCGACGGGGTCGGCCACGCGGTGGCGGACCGGCTGCGCGAGCTGACCCTGGAGATCTACACCGCCGCCGAGAGGATCGCCCGCGAGCGCGGGATCATCGTGGCGGACACCAAGGTGGAGTTCGGCCTCGACTCCTACCGCGGGGCGATCACCCTCGGGGACGAGGTGCTCACCCCGGACTCCTCCCGGTTCTGGGACGCCGAGACCTACGAGCCGGGCAAGGCACAACCCTCGTTCGACAAACAGTACGTGCGGGACTGGCTGCGCTCGGACGAGTCCGCCTGGAACGGGGCCGGCCCGGTGCCCCCGCTGCCGGAGCAGGTGGTGGAGCGGACCCGCGAACGCTACGTCGAGGCGTTCGAGCGGCTCACCGGCCGGACCTTCGACCCGGACGGCAACTTCTTCGAGGTGGCGGGCCCGCTCGACTACTGAGCCCGGGCACCGGGCCCGGATCCCGGGTGCGAGTGCGAAGCCGGATCGGGGAGCCGGAGCACTGAGCGGGTGCGGTGAGCGGGTGCGCTGAGCGGCCTCAGCCGCCGGGGGAGTCGGGCGTCCACAGGGCGCGGTCCATGTCCACGCGCACGAGGTGCCGGTCGTCCTCGCGCAGGGGCGTGCCCTCCTCGCGGTACCGTTCCCGGGCCTCGGCCTGGAGGTGGTCGGCAAGGGTGCCCTGCACCGTGACCACGCGCCACCACGGAAGCTCCTCGCCGGTGGGGCTGCGCGCCATGACCGTGCCCACCGCGCGCGGGGAGCGGCACTCCGCCAGCTCCGCGACGTCCCGGTAGGACAGCACCCGGCCCGGGGGAATGGCGGCCACGACGCCCGCCACGCGCCGCGCCAGGCCGGGGTCCGGCTCGGTCCGGCGGATCACAGGGCGTCCCGGCCGTCCACCGGGAGGCACACGTCGAGGACCCACTGGCCGTCCGCGGAACCGCTCTCGGCGTGACCGCCCAGCAGGGAGACGCGCTCGGCGATGCCCCGCAGGCCGAGCCCCGAGGACAGCTCCGAGGAGTGGGCGCCAGTGCGCTGGGCGCTGCGCGGCAGAGGATTCGCCACGCGCAGGCACAGCTCGTGGTCGTCCGCCGTGACCTCGATCCGGCAGCGGGACTCGTTCGGCGCGTACTTGATGATGTTGGTGACCGCCTCCTGCAGGATGCGGGCGGCTGTGCCGCGCACGGTCGTCGGCATGGCCTCGAGGTCGCCCGTGACCACGACCTCCGGCTCGAAGCGCAGGTCCCGCAGGCTCGCCGCGAGGGACGTGACCACGTGCTCCAGGCTCCCGATGGCGAGGCCGGCACCCGTGACGTCCCGGGGGTGTGCCCCTTCGTTCTCGTTGCGCAGCAGCCGCAGCAGTACCCGCAGCTCGTGCAGGGCCGAGCGGGCGGCGCCCTCCACGGTCTCGAGGACCTGGTGCAGTTCGCCGACGTCCCCGGAGCGGCGCCGGCTCATGGTCTGCATCGTGATGAGGGTGAGCTCGTGGGCGACGACGTCGTGCAGGTCGCGCGCCAGCGCCTGCCGCTCGTCCTCCCGGAGCCGCTCGTTGAGGATCTCCAGGTCCCGCACCTGCTGCTCGTTGCGACGTCGTTGTTGCGAGAAGTGCCGGATGGTGGAGCCGATCACGAAGGAGACCAGGAGCAGTCCCGTCAGACCGATGAGGATGTTGGGCTCTTCCGGACGACGCAGATAGGCGGGGATGCACCACGCGCCGTACACGATCATGTGCGCCTTGACGAACGGCGCCGATGCTGTCGCCACCACCGCGATGGTCACGGCGGCGAACCCGGTCACCAGTGAGCCGTAGTCGCCCAGGATCAGAGACGTGGTGAGGCAGGTGACGGAGAACAACGACGCCCAGGTCGACCGCCAGGCGGTCAGCGCCAAGGCCCCGTAGGACAGGAAACCGTTGAGAGCGGCGAGCCCCTCCAGAGGTTCGCCCTTCTGGAAGTCCGAGTACAGCTCTTGCAAGTCGGCGGCGAACCACACGACCGCCGCAAGCACGATCACCACGGACAGCCAGCGAGCCACCGGCTCGGCGTCGAGGATCGACGCGCTGCTGAACGTCCGTGGTGAGTGCCGCATGGGTGCAATTACATCAGTCACACCCAGAGACTTATCTCATCGGCAGAAGAAGGAGAAATATGAGCAGACGACGCCACGGGTGAACTGGGGCGTCACGACGATGGCGCCGGCGTTCGCGGGGGCCACCGGACCGACGATGAAGGACGCGGCGAGGGCGGCAGAGGCAACGGTGGTGGCAAGCTTCTTCTTGGACATGGGGGGCTCCTTGGATCACGAGAGCAGCACCGGATCGGGGGGTACGACCGGGGTGGGGGGAGAGATCTCCCGGTCGCGAGGGGGGTGTGCTGCCCTGGTACATTCCATTTTGCCAACGTTAACCGAACGAGCCTATCGACCTTTGTCCAGACCATTTGTGACTTTTGTCGAATATGACGTGTTGCACTTTGGGGGACATCGAAAAATAGACTGTGCGGGTGACTGATTGCAGAGTGCTTGTCGTGGACGACCAGCCGTTGATGCTGGAGGCCCTGAAGTCCTTCTTCTCGGCCGAGCCCGGGTTCGAGGTCATCGGGACGGCCTCCAACGGGCGTGAGGCCGTCGACCGATGTCTGGCGATCGACCCGGACGTGGTGCTGATGGACATGAAGATGCCCGTGATGGACGGCATCGAGGCCACGCGGGAGATCACCTCGCGCAGTCCCCGGTCCAAGGTGCTGGCCCTCACCACGTTCTCCACGCTGGAGTTCGTGGTGCCGGCCCTGCGCGCCGGAGCGGCCGGCTACCTGGTCAAGGACGCCCGGCCCGACGAGATCATCGACGCCGTGAACCAGGTGCTCAACAACGAGATCGCCCTCTCCCCGGCCATCGCCCGTGCGCTCGCGGACAACGTCATCTCCGTGCCCGACCAGCAGCAGCCGGCGCGCTCGGCGGACGACGGACTGCGCTCCTTGCTGACCGATCGGGAGATGGAGACGGTGACGCTCCTGGCGCAGGGGCTGAGCAACCGGGAGATCGCCGAGCAGATGCACGTCTCCGAGGGCAGCGTGAAGGCCTATCTGGGCCGGGTCTGTGAGAAGTTCGGCGTCCGCGACCGGGTGCAGGCGCTGATCAAGGCGTACCAGAACGGACTCGTGGACCCGCAGCTGCGCGATCTCTGAGCCGGACCCGCTCCCGAGGTGTCAGGTCCGGACGGAAGTCCAGCCCACGTGTAGACGAAAGTGTATTCTTCTGCATTGGCAAACACGGCAGAATCAGTAGTGCGAGCAGAGAAGAGAAGTCGGTGGATGAGTGAGAGACATCCCCACGGCACCCGGCCCAACCCCCCATGTGGCCGAGGCCCGGACCGGATGGTCCACCGACCTGCTCACGGTAGGGGGCCGCCCCGGGAAAGTCCCCCCTGGACCGGGATGCGGCCGCGCAAGGCCTGGATCACCTTGCACCCCCTCGGCTGACGGCCCCCTACCGTGCAACATCCGCCCCGCAGACTTCGCAGACGAGAGCGGCCCCACCGGTTCCGGTGGGGCCGCTCTCGTTCGTCTCCGGGGTCGTCCGGACGCTCCTATGAAGCTTCTATATCCCGTCAACCCCCAATTCCGCCGCGGCGGCGTTGAGTTGGCGGAAAAGGCGTCGGGC
>NZ_JBHZTC010000021.1:0-80962 GCF_042879195.1 Kocuria nitroreducens | reverse complement strand
ACACCGCCGGACCACACCACCAGGGTCGAGCCCCCGACACACCCGTGCCGGGGGCTCCCCACATTAACACCCCCTTTGTCACTGAGCACCCCTTTGTCGTTGAACCGTCTCCGACCACGGCCTATGGTCGAGGTGCGAGGCCCGGAGACGACGAGGAGGAGCCGTGCGGCAGAGCAGGCTGGTGTCAGCAGTGATCGGAACGGCCGCCCTGGTGCTGGCCGGCTGCGGCGGGGACGAGGGGGCCGTGGTCGAGGAGACATCGGCGGCCGCGGAGGCCGGTGTGGGCTCCCGCGCCGTGCTCCAGGACGCGGAGGGCAACGAGGTCGGCGGCGTCCGCTTCTCGGAGGTCTCCGCCGGGACGGAGGTCGTGGCCGAGGTCCAAGGGCTCGAGCCGGGCTTCTACGGGCTGCACGTGCACGGGACCGGTCTCTGCGAGCCGGACAGCAGCGCGCCGGGCGACCCCGGCACCACTGGAGCCTTCCTCTCCGCCGGTGGCCACCTCGGGGGCGAGGACGCCGAGCACCCCGAGCACGCGGGCGACCTCCCTGCGCTGCTCGTGACCGAGGACGGGCTGGGCTTCCTGACGGCGGTCACCGACCGCTTCGACGTCCAGGAGCTCGTGGCCGACGACGACGGCAGCGCCGTGATGATCCACTCGGGCCCCGACAACTACGCCAACGTCCCGGAGCGCTACGCCTCCGGCGGGCCCGACGCGGACACCCTGCGCACGGGTGACGCCGGCTCGCGGCTGGCGTGCGGCGTCGTCGAGTGACCGGGGACGCCCCCGCCGCCCGGTGAGGCCCCGATCCCGCGGTGGCGTCCTTCGCTACCCTGGGAGCGTTCCTGCCGATCGCCCGAGAGAGGGGTCTCCCACCATGCCCGACGTCAGTCCTGCCACCGCACGGATCAACGGGGTCACCATGACCTACACGGACCGGGGTCAGGGTCCGGTGCTGCTCCTGCTGCACGGTCACGCCTACGACCGGAGCATGTGGGCCCGTCAGGTCGAGGTGTTCGCGGGCCGCGGCTGGCGGGTGGTCGCCCCCGATCTGCGCGGCTTCGGCGAGTCCGAGGTCACCGAGGGGATCGTCTACACCGAGGAGTTCGCCGACGACGTCGCCGGGCTGCTCGAGCACCTGGCGGTCGACCGGGCGGTGGTGGTCGGGTTCTCGATGTCCGGACAGATCGCCATGGAGCTCCTCCACCGGCACCCCGGCCGGGTCCGGGCACTGGTCGTCAACGACACCGTCCCCGAGGCGGAGGACGCCGCCGGCAGGCGGCGCCGCCACGTCACGGCGGACGCCATCCTGGCCGGCGGCATGGAGGTGTACGGCCGCAGCGTCCTGGCCAGGATGGTCGCCGAGTTCACGGCGGAGGCCCAGCCCGAAGTGGCGGCCGAGGTGCTGAGCATGCTGCAGAGTGCCCCGGCGAAGGGGGCCGCCGCGGCCATGCGCGGGCGCGCCGAGCGCCGTGACTTCACCGAGGTGCTCCGCGGCGCCCGGATCCCCGTGCTGGTCGTGGTGGGCGCGGACGACGCCTTCGACGGCGGCGCCGGCCGGCGGATGGCCGAGCTGGCGCCCGGCGCGGAGCTCGTCGTCGTCGACGGGGCCGGGCACACCCCCAACATCGAGCAGCCCGCCGCGTTCGACGACGCCCTGGACTCCTTCCTGCGCCGTCTCGACGCCTGAGCGCGGCCGCACGGCGGCGTCACGTTCGCGCCCCCGTCCACCCCGGTCGGTGTCCCTCCGCCGTGGAAGCACGGGTGTCGTGTTCTCCTAGAGAGAACCGGTGACATCTCGGCCGAGTAATCAGTATGCTGTTCACATACTGCACGACGAGAGGAGTGGACATGACCGAGACGAACAACGGAAACCCCGAGAACGCCGACCGTGAGACGGTGGACCAGCTCGCGTTCCAGAACCCCGTGACGCGATACCCCGTTCTGTCGCCCCCTGAGCAGGACCAGCCGGAGCCGGGCCTGGATGTCGAGCTCGAGCCGAGGACCGACCGCGGGGAGTTCTCCTACCGGGGGACCGGCCGCCTCGAGGGGCGCAGAGCCCTGATCACCGGGGCGGACTCGGGCATCGGCGCGGCCGTCGCCATCGCGTTCGCCAAGGAGGGCGCCGACGTCGCGCTCAACTACCTCCCGGACGAGGAGCCCGACGCGCAGGTCGTCAGGGCCATCATCGAGAAGGCCGGTCGCACGGCCGTCCTCCTCCCCGGAGACCTGACCGACAAGGACTTCTGCGCGACCCTGGTCGAGAACGCCGTGAACGGACTGGGCGGGCTCGACATCCTCGTCAACAACGCCGGCAAGCAGGTGGCGGTCGAGAGCCTCGAGGACCTCAGCGACGAGCAGCTCGTCGACACGTTCACGGTCAACATCCTGGCGATGTTCCGGATCACCAAGGCGGCGCTGCGGCACCTGCCCGAGGGGTCCTCCATCATCAACACGACGTCGATCCAGGCTTACCAGCCGTCGCCGGAACTCCTCGACTACGCGTCCACCAAGGCGGCGATCAACAACTTCACCAAGGGCCTCGGCCAGCAGCTGGCGCCCAAGGGGATCCGCGTCAACGCGGTGGCACCCGGACCGTTCTGGACCCCCCTCCAGGTCTCGGACGGCCAGCCGAAGGACGCGCTGCCCGAGTTCGGGCAGTCGACGCCCCTCGGCCGGGCCGGCCAGCCCACGGAACTGGCCCCGGCCTACGTCTTCCTCGCCTCGTCCGAGTCCAGCTACGTCATCGGCGAGACCCTCAACGTCAACGGCGGCAGCCCGTCGCCGTGAGCCCTGCACCCTCGGGGACAGCCGCGGCGGACGCCGCGCCCCCCGCCGGGGAAATGCTTGGCGAGTCCGGTCCCACGGCATACCCTGGGATCAGCTCGCATGCTCAGCGAACTTATCAAGTGCTGTAGAAAGGCGAAATCATGACCACGAATCCTTATGACCGTTCGGCGAGCCACGCGGCCGACACGAACACCACCTCCAAGAAGGACGTCGCCGCGGACAAGGGCAAGGCCGAGGCGAACCAGCTCAAGAACGAGGCGGCCGAGTCCGGCCAGCGCGTCAAGGAGACCGCCAAGGACCAGGCCGTGGCGGTGAAGGACGAAGCAGTCAACCAGGCCCAGGGCCTGCTCGGCCAGCTGCAGAGCGGGATCAAGGAGCAGGTCGGTCCGCAGCAGGAGCGCATCGCCACGACCGTGCGCTCCGTCAGCGACGAGATCAACGCCCTGTCCCGCGGCGAGAAGCCCGAGACGGACTTCGTGGCGGGCCTGCTCGGCAACGTCTCCGGCCGGGTCGACTCCTTCGCGTCCTCCCTGGAGAACAAGGACGCCAAGGACCTCCTGGCGGACGTCCGGCGGTTCGCGGCGCGTCGTCCCGGGACCTTCCTGGCCGTGGCCGCCGGCGTCGGTCTCCTCGCCGGTCGCGCCACCCGCGGCGTCAAGGACAGCGACGAGATCGCCACCGACCGCCAGGGCGCCAAGGAGTTCTTCGGCGTCTCCGGTCAGCAGGGCCAGGGCACCGGCACGACGTCCGGCGTCTCGACCGGCGCTGTCTACGACCAGGGCTACGACCGCAACCTCACCGCCACCGAGACCTCGGGCTACACCCCGGCCGACCCCTACGCCTACCGCTCCGACGAGCAGGGCGAGGCGGCTCGCACCTACACCGACCGCGTGCCCGGCACCGTCTACCCGGACCAGGAGGGCGACCGTCGATGAGCCACCCCATTCCCCCCTCGGACGCAGAGAACCGGGCCGAGCAAGAGTCGCTCGGTGAGATGTTCAAGTCGCTGAGCACGAACCTCTCCACCCTCATCCAGCAGGAGATCGCGCTCGCCAAGGCCGAGACGACCCAGGCGGTGCAGGAGGCCAAAGAGTCCGCCAAGGACACGGGCAAGGGCGCCGGCATGCTCGCCGGGGCCGGTGTGGCCGGTCACTTCGTCCTGCTGTTCCTGTCCCTCGCCCTCATGTGGGGACTGAGCAACCTCGTGGACAGCCTCGTCTGGGCGTCCGTCATCGTTGCCGTCCTCTGGGCCATCATCGCCGGCATCCTGGCCGCGATGGGCAAGAAGAACCTCAACGCGGGCAAGCGGGAGATGGCCGCGGCCACCCAGGATCCGCTGCCCCTGACCCGCGAAACGGTCACCGAGATTCCGGAAACCGTGAAGCCCTCCAAGAAGGAGAACCGATGAGCCAGCAGAACCCCGAACAGATCCGTGCCGACATCGAGGCGACCCGTGCGCGTCTGAACTCCGACGTCGATGCCGTCGCCGAGAAGGTGACGCCCGATCGGGTCGTCGAGCGGCAGAAGGACAAGGTCCGCGGCAAGGTCCAGGACAAGGTCCAGGGAGTGCGGGAGCGCGTCATGGGAGCGTCCGATGACGCCTCCGACCGCGGCCGCCACCTCAAGGACGGCGTGCAGGACCGGGCGGACGACCTGCGCGGCACCGTGCAGGACCGTGCCGGTGACCTCCGTGAGGGCGTCCAGCACGCCCCGGCCACGGCCAAGGCCAAGACCCGCGGCAACCCGTTGGCCGCTGGTCTGATCGCCCTCGGCGCCGGATGGCTCGTCGGCTCGCTGCTGCCCTCCTCCCAGAAGGAGCAGGAGCTCGTCGCCGACGCGGCGGACCGGGTCCAGCCCCACGCCCAGCAGGCGGTCGACTCCGCCAAGGGCATGGCGCAGGAGGTCGCCCAGGACCTGAAGGAGCCGGCCCAGGAGGCCGCGCAGTCCGTCAAGGAGACCGCGCAGTCGGGCGCCCAGGAGGTCAAGTCGCAGGGCCAGGGCGAGGCTCAGCAGCTGAAGTCCTCCGCCCAGGGCTCGGCGCAGTCCGTCAAGGACGAGACGAAGAACGCCTGAACCCCGCCCGGCCGCACCGCGGCCGGGACCGGGTGACGCACCGGCACGACGAAGGCCCCGGATCGGCGATCCGGGGCCTTCGTCGTGGCCCGGGATCGGTCAGCGGGTCCGGGCCACCTGGCTGAGTAGCCCCGGGAAGTAGCCGCAGAGATAGCCGCGCTCGGTCGGGTGCAGGTTGTGGGCGCCCGCCTCGGGGGCGAAGAGGATCCACGGGTCCGCCGAGCCGACGCCGTGGCCGCGGAAGCGGTCGGTGACGTCCACGAAGACGGCGCCCTCCTCCGCCACGGCCGCCGCGAGAGCGGCATTGAGCTCGTCGGTCCAGTCGTTGAGCTGGGCGGCCCGTCCGGCGGAGATGAGCGGGCTGTCCTGCCGGTCGTCGAAGAGGTTCGGATAGCCCAGCACCACGATGCGCGCGTCCGACTCCGTGCCGATCGCGTCGGCGGTCTCGGCCGCCGAGGAGGAGGCGGCGGCGATCCGGGCGGGCGCCTGCGCGAGCAGGGCGTCGCACGGCGCCGGGCCGGACTCGGCCTCCGCGGCAGCGCTGCACGTCCCGATGAACTCGGCCCACCCGATGTCGTTGCCCCCCATGGTCAGCGTCACCACGTCGGCCGTCGCGAGGGCCTCCCTCACGGGCTTCGTGGAGACGAGGTCCTCCACCTCCTGCGCCGTGTACCCGGCGCACGCCGCGTCCAGGGTCACCTCGACGCGGGGGTGGGAGCCCAGCTCGTCGACGTGGTCCCGGCCCGTGCCCTGGTCGCATGAGTCGACCCCCTCGACCTGCTGGAGCCCGCCCGTGCCGAAGGCCGCGGAGAAGGAGTCGCCGAGGTTGACGAGCTCGATGGTGCGTGGTGCCCCGGCGGCCGGCGAGGCGGCCGTGCTCGCGAGGGCGAGCGCCGAGACCAGGGCGGTGACGGTGCGGCGGACGGAGACGGGGCGCATGGCGGGGACCTTTCGGGAGGGGTGGCGCCTCCCCGGGGGCGGCGCCGTGGCGGCGAACGCCGGCAACTCCCTGAATTTACAGTCGCGACGCACTGGACGGAAGGGGTTCCGCGGTGTCCTCTGCCCACGCCCCGGCCAGGAGCTCGAGCGAGCGCAGCACCTGATCCCGGGTGGGGGAGGCGGGAGCGATCATGAGCTCGTCGGCGTCCGCCGTCACGGCAAAGTCCTCCAGCCAGGACCGGACCTCGGCGCCCGTGCCCGCGGTCGACCAGCGCAGCATGTGCAGGATCTGCTGCCCGGCGGGGCTGTCCATCACCATGTCCAGCTCGGCCTCGGTCAGCTCGCGGTCGCGCCCCACCATCGCGCGCACCCGTTCGCGCCGGGCGGTCCCCAGCTGCCCCGCGGCGTCCTCGGCGGTGTCCGCGGCAATGACGTTGACGGCCGCGATGACGTACGGCTCCGCGAGCTGCTCGGAGGGCCGGAACCCGGCGCGGTAGGCGGCCACGGCGTCCGCGAGGGCGTCGGGAGCGAAGTGGGACGCGAAGGCGTAGGGCAGCCCGTACGCGGCGGCGAGCTGGGCGCCGAACAGCGAGGAGCCCAGGACCGTGAGGGGCACGTCCGTCCCGGCGCCCGGAACGGCGCTGACCCCCGGGACGACGGAGCGGCCGCTGAGATAGCCCTGCAGCTCGCGGACGTCCTGCGGGAACTGCTCGGCGGCGGAGGGGTCGCGGCGCATGGCCCGCACGGTCCGCAGGTCCGTGCCGGGGGCCCGGCCCAGGCCCAGGTCGATGCGCCCGGGGTGCAGCTCGGCGAGCGTGCCGAACTGCTCCGCGATCACGAGGGGGGAGTGGTTGGGCAGCATGACGCCGCCCGCGCCCAGGCGGATGGAGGAGGTGTGCGCCGCGATGTGGGCGATCAGCACGGCCGGGGCCGAGGAGGCGATCGTGGGCATGTTGTGGTGCTCCGAGTACCAGACCCTCAGGTATCCCAGCCGCTCGGCGTGCTGGGCGAGGCGCACGGAGTCGGCGAAGCTCTCGCCCACGGACGAGCCCTTGCGGACGGTGGCGAAGTCGATGACGGACAGGGGCAGCGGCACGGCGGACCTTTCACGGGGTTCGGGAGGCCCTCCACGCTACTCCTCTCCGCCCGGGGCCGCCGTGGCGGAGCGCACACCGGCGCCGCCCGGGGGCGTGCCGCGTGCCGTGTCGGCGGTCGGGGCTACGCTCGGCAGCATGATCGACTCCTCGATTCCGGTCCCGGCGCCCGAGCTGTTCGAGCTGCCGCGGGCGCGCGCCGAGATCGCCCCCGGCGCCGTCCACGTCCCGGGGTGGCTCGGGCCCGAGGAGCAGTGGGAGCTCGTGCTCCGCTGCCGGGAGTGGGCCGCGGGCCCGGTGCCCATGCGGCACGTGGTGCTCCCGGGAGGCGGCCGGATGTCGGTGCGCTCCACGACGCTGGGCTGGGACTGGGCGCCCTATCGCTACCTGCGCACCGGGGAGCGCAAGCGCGCACCGGACATGCCCCCGTGGCTGACCGAACTGGGGCGCCGGGCCGTGCTGGAGGCCTACGGGCCCGGCAGCCCGGACGCGCGGGACTACCGGCCGGACACCGCCCTGGTGAACTTCTACGACGCCGCCGCCCGGATGGGCATGCACCAGGACCAGGACGAGGCCTCCGCGGCGCCGATCGTCTCCCTCTCCCTCGGGGACGCGTGCGTCTTCCGCTTCGGGAACACGCAGACCCGCTCGGCGCCGTACCGGGACGTCGAGCTGCGCAGCGGCGACCTCTTCGTCTTCGGGGGCCCCTCCCGCTACGCGTTCCACGGGGTGCCCCGGGTCCGTCCCGGCACGGGGGCGGCCGCGCTGGGCATGAAGGGCGGGCGGCTGAACCTGACCCTCCGGATGACGGGACGGGCCGCTCCGGACCGCTGAGCCCCGTGCCAGACTGGCGGCATGGAGCTTCCCGACCCTGCACCGGCCCACCTCATCGACGCCGCGGCGCCAGACGCCGAGGACGTCGGCGCCTACCGCCTGCTCGCCGCGGACATCGCCTCCGGCGTGGCGGTCGTGGCCGCCCGGCACCGGCGGCGCGACGTCGCCGCGACCGTGACCGGGTTCCTCGACGTCTCCTACGACCCGCCCACCATGCTCGTGAGCCTCTTCGAGGAGGGGCGCATCTGCGACGCCGTGGAGTCGTCCGGCGCGTGGACGCTCTCCGTGCTGCGCCGCGACCAGGAGGGGGTCGCCAACTGGCTCGCGAGCCCGGGCAACCCCGTGGAGGGCCTGCTGGACGGCGTGGCCTACCGGCGCGCGCCGCGCTCGGGCGCACCCGTGCTGGACGGGGCGCTCGCGTGGTTCGAGCTCTCCACCGTAGCCGTGCACGCCGCCGCGACGCACCGGATCGTCGTGGGCGAGGTGACCGCGATGGGGCGCGGGGTCGCCGAAGCGCAGGCGGACGACCCGCTGGTGCACTACGCCCGCGGCTACCGGGGCCTGACCCGGTGACCTGGGGGCGCCGGACACGACGACGGCGCCCGTGCAAGACTGTGACGTCGGGTGTCCCGCGCCCCGTCAGCGGCGGAATCGATTGACTTTCGCTCCGGTTCTGGTCGTAGCGTGGACGGGTGGGGCCGCCCGGCGGCACTGCTCCCACAGCTTTCCACGGAAGGACTCTCATGGCGGCCCAGCACCACGAACGCCGGCCTCGCCGAGGGCACGACGACGGCGCGCCCACCGGTGGCACGCCGGGGCAGCCGCCGGACGAGACGCCGGAGCAGCCGGTGGTGGCGCCCCGGCTGAGCGCGGTCCCCCGGCCCGGTCCGCAGGCCGAGCGCGCGGCCGCGGAGGTCGCCGACCTGGAGGTCCCGGCCGACCACCTCCAGGATCTCCAGCACGTGGGCGAGGCGTTCAAGGCGGCCTTCGCCCACCACCCGGCGGGGGTCGCGATCATCACCGCGCGGGGCCCCGAGGGACCCGTGGGTCTGACGGCGTCCTCCGTGTCCTCCGTGTCGGCCGTCCCGCCGATCCTCGGCTTCTCGCTGCAGGCCCGCCAGGGCTCGGCCGCGCTGCTGGCCGAGGCCGACTCCTTCCTGGTGCACCTGCTGGACGCCGAGAACCTGGACCTCGCCCGGTCCTTCGCCGTCTCCGGGGCTCCGCGCTTCGGGCCGGACATGCCCTGGGAGTACCTGGAGACGGGGGAGCCCCGGCTGCTGAACGTCGCCCGGGTCCTGCGCGCCATCCCGCTGGCCCGGATCAAGGCCGGACCCGCCCTCGTGTTCAACGCCGCCGTGGTCGACGTCCTCGGTGACGAGGGCACGGGCGTCCCGCTCGTCTACCACCGCCGCCGGTTCCACGAGCTCAACGACCGCTCCGCCCTGGACCCCGAGGCCTGAGCAGCCGGCAGCGGGGTCCGCACACCCACCGGGAGATTCCTCCGACCTCGTTGTTGACACATCACTAAGATGCTCCTAGAGTAGTTGACGAAGCAACCACCTGTTCGTCGCTCACCCCAAGGAGAACGCCATGTCCCAGCTCAACGGTCTCGTCCCCGGGTCCTGGACCTTCGACCCCGCCCACTCCGAGGTCGGCTTCACCGTCCGCCACGCCGGCATCTCCAAGGTGCGCGGCACCTTCGGAGAGGTCGACGCGCAGCTGGAGATCACCGACCCGGTCGAGAGCTCGACCCTGAACGCCACCGTCCGGACGGCGACCATCGACACCAAGAACGCCGACCGCGACGCCCACGTGCGCAGCGCCGACTTCTTCGCGGTCGAGGAGTACCCCACGATGACGTTCGCCTCGACCGCCGTGGCGTTCGACGGCGAGGAGGGCACGATCTCCGGTGAGCTGACCATCAAGGACGTCACCCGCACCGTCGAGCTCGCCACCGAGTTCAGCGGCGTGGTCGTCGACGCCTTCGGCGTGACCCGTGCCGGTTTCTCCGCGGAGACCACGATCTCCCGCAAGGACTTCGGCATCACCTGGAACGCCGCGATGGAGGCGGGCGGGGTGCTCGTCTCCGACAAGGTCGTCATCAGCCTCGAGGTCGCGTTCACCGCGCCGCAGGACGACCCCGGGACGACCGTCGAGGGCCAGGAGGCCGTCTCGGCGCAGGCCTGATCCCCGACGGGTGCTCCGCGCCCGACGACAGTGGCCCGCACCCCGGGAGGGGTGCGGGCCACTGTCGTCGGGCGCCGTGGCCGGCGCTAGCGGACCTGCTGCACCAGGAACCAGATCACGGGGCCCGCGATCAGCAGCAGCAGTGCCCACCGGCGCAGCCGCACCTCGAACGTCGCGGGGTCCAGCCGCCGCCCGTCCCTCGGCCGGGACTCGGCGATCTCGTCCTTGAGGGGCTTGGGGGAGGGCTCGGGCGAGTCCTCGGGACCGGTGCCGGGCCGGGACACCGAGGTCACCGCCACTTCGTCGTCATGATCAGCCCGGCCATCATCAGGGCCAGGCCGACTCCGATGTTCCACGCGCCGATCCCGGGCACGGGGTAGGTGCCCTGGAAGAGGTAGTAGACGATGAGCCACAGCAGCCCGACCACCAGCAGGCCCAGCATGATGGCCTTGTACCAGGTGGGCGTCGGGGCATGGATCTCCGGGGAGCCGTGCCGGGAGCGCTCGGTGAGCTCCTGTGCCAGGGCGTTCGCCGTGGCCTCCGGGTCGAAGGCGGTGGAGCCGCCGGGCAGCCCTTCCGCCGCCAGCCGCGCCAGCTCCGCGTCGACGGGCGGGGCGGCCGGTGCCGGCCGGCCGGAGCCGCCGGGGCGGCGGGCCGGTTTCTTGCGGCGGTTCTTGGACTCGGGCACTGATCCTCCTGGTCACCAAGCGGGCCGTCTTCACGGCGGGGGTCCGGTGCACCAGTCTAGCCGCCCGGTGCGTGCCGTCCCGCGGACGCGTAAGCTGGACGGGCGCACGCGCCGAGAGGCACCCCACTCCTAGGAGACCCTGTGACCGTCAAGATCCTCGTCGTGGACAACTACGACAGCTTCGTCTACACCCTCGTCGGCTACCTCGAGCAGCTCGGCGCCGAGACCACGGTCATCCGCAACGACGACCTCGACGAGGCCGCTGCGTGCGCGCTCGCCGACGAGCACCACGGCGTCCTCCTCTCGCCCGGGCCGGGCGCTCCCGCCGATGCCGGCGTGTGCATCGCCCTGATCCGCCACGCGGAGCAGACGCAGCAGCCGCTGCTCGGCGTCTGCCTCGGCCACCAGGCCCTCGCGGAGGCGTACGGAGGGACCGTCACCCACGCCGAGGAGCTCATGCACGGGAAGACCTCCCGGGTGGAGCACAACGGCACGAGCGTCTTCGGCGCGGTGCCCAGCCCGTTCACGGCGACCCGCTACCACTCGCTCGCCGTGGTGGACCGGTCTGTGCCCGACTTCCTCGAGGTCACCGCGCGCACCCCGAACGGGGTGATCATGGGGCTGCGGCACAAGAGCGCCCCGCTGCACGGACTGCAGTTCCACCCGGAGTCCGTCCTCACCGAGGGCGGCTACCTCATGCTCGGCAACTGGCTCGAGCTCGTGGGGCTCGAGGGTGCCGCCCGGGCCGCCGCGTCGCTGTCCCCGCTGATCACCGTCTGACCGCACGCCGCCCGGCCCGCCGGGCCCTCGTCCCGCGTTGCCACGATCCGGCCGCTAGTCGCGGCGGGACTCCCGGTCCGCGGCCCGATCGAGCGCCTCGCGGGCCCGCTCGGCCGCTCGCTCCGCGATCCCGTCCTGCTCGTCGGGGTCGCGCGCCTCGGCGTCGGGGGCGTCCTCCGGGGAGGTGCCGGGCTCGGATCCGTCCTCGTCGTCCGGTGCGCCGGTCTCCTCCACGTCCTCCTCGGGCTCCTCCGTCTCCTCGGGGGACGGCGACGGGGTGGGCGAGGAGGTGGGCGAGGGGATCGGTTCCGGGGTCGGCTCGGGCGCAGGGGCGACCGCCACGGTGAGCGTGATCGTCGAGCCCTGCGGTGCGGACTGGCCGGCGTCGACGCTCTGGCCCACGACCTGCCCGGCCGGCACCCCGGCCCGGGGCGTGGTGACCACCTCGGACGAGAGCCGGACCGCGTCCGCGCCGAGGGCGGCGACCGCCTCCTGCCGGCTCAGGCCCACGAGCTGCGGCACGGTCACCCGTCCCGTGGACAGCACGAGCTGCACCTCCGAGCCGCTCGGGACGGTGGTCCCGCCGGCCGGGTCGGTGGCGACCAGCATCCCCTGGGGCACCCAGGAGCTGTTCGCCGTGCGGGTGGCCCCGGGCTCCAGCCCTGCGGACTCCAGGGCGTCCTGCACGTCCTCCTCGGACCGGCCCACGAGCTCGTCGGGGACCTCCACCTCGGAGGGTCCCCTCGAGACGTCGAGGACCACGGTGGAGCCCTCCTCGACCTGCGTGTCGGCGGCGGGGTCGGTGCCCACGACGTCGCCCTCGGGCACCTCGTCGTCGTAGACCTCCTCGCGCTGCGGCACCAGCTCCGCGTTGCGCAGCACCGTCTCGGCCACCGACGCGTCCATCCCCGCCACGTAGGGGACGGCGACGAGCGCGGGTCCGCCGCGCTGGTCCTGGACCCACTGGAAGGCCACGACCCCGAGGACGGCCAGGACCGCGAGAGCGAGCAGGGCGATGAGTGCCGCGCGCAGCGGACGCCTCCGGCGGCGCCGCGCGGGGGCCGAGCCGCTCTCCGGGGCGTCCGCGGCCACCGGCACCGCGGCGACCGCCGTGCCCGCCGCCGTCGGCGGTGCCGCCGCCGCGGCCGGCACGGGGACGGGGACGGGGACGGGAGGGAGGGTCTTCGTGTCCTCGTCCCGCTGCCGCACCGCGTGCAGGGGCTGGGTGGCGTCGAGGTCCCCCGGCACCGCGGGGCGCAGCTCGCGCAGCGCCCGGCGCATCTGCCCGGCGTCCTGGAAGCGGGCGGAGCGGTCCTTGGCGAGGGCCTTCGCCAGGAAGTCGTCGACGCGCCCGCTGAGCCGGGGGTCCAGCTCGGAGGGCGCGGGGGGACGGTCCCGGACGTGCTGGGCGGCGATGTCCACCGAGGACCCGCCCACGAACGGCGCCCGCCCCGTGAGCATCTCGAAGAGCACGCACGCGGCGGAGTAGAGGTCGGAGCGGGCGTCCACGGACTCGCCCCGGGCCTGCTCCGGGGACAGGTACTGCGCGGTGCCGAGGACGGCCTGGGCCTGCGTCAGCGCCGGCGAGGTGTCCTCCACGGCCCGGGCGATGCCGAAGTCCATGACCTTGATCTGCCGCTCCGGAGTCACGATCACGTTGGCGGGCTTGATGTCCCGGTGGACGATGCCCGCCCGGTGGCTGTACTCCAGGGCGTCGAGGATGCCCAGCGTCATGTCCACGGCCTCCTGGGGCGTCACGGCGTTCTCGTGGATGAGCTCCCGCAGGGTCCGGCCGGGCACGTACTCCATCACGATGAACGGGCGGTCCACGCCCTCGTCGGTCGCCGCGAGGATCTCGCCCGTGTCGTAGACCGAGACGATCGAGTGGTGGTTCAGGGCGGCCACGGACTGCGCCTCCCGCTTGAACCGTTCGTGGAAGGTGCCGTCCCGGGCCAGCTCAGG
Organism: Kocuria nitroreducens; assembly: GCF_042879195.1. Taxonomy (NCBI): domain Bacteria; kingdom Bacillati; phylum Actinomycetota; class Actinomycetes; order Micrococcales; family Micrococcaceae; genus Kocuria; species Kocuria nitroreducens. The sequence continues at coordinate 67,617 of NZ_JBHZTC010000021.1, read as the reverse complement.
GCGCAGGACCTTGATGGCCACCCGCCGGCCCAGCCGCAGGTCCCGCCCCAGGTGGACGGTGGCCATCCCGCCGCGGCCGATGGTCTCGCCCACCTCGTAGCGGTCGTTGATCAGCGAGGGGACGGGGTTCCGGCCCGGCACGGCTCATCCCTCCCGGCCGGGTCCGGTCGGTGTCGCGGCGGGCGAGGGTGATCCGGTGGTGGGGTCGGTGGAGGTCCCGGGCGCCGCGGCGACCCACATCTCGATGGTGTCGCCGGGGCGGACGGTGGACCCGCCCAGGGGCTGGGTGCGCAGCACGGTCCCGGGCTCGGCATCCTCGGTGATCTCGTCGTAGCGGATGATGTTCACGCCCAGGAACCGGATCTCGTCGATCAGCGGATCGGCGGCCCGGCCGACCATCCCGGAGGGGAGCTCCACGGTGTCCGGGCCCGTCGAGTAGACCACCGTGATGGTGGTGCTCCGCGCCACCTGTCCCACGGGGTTCAGGGACAGGACGGTGTTCTCGTCCTCGTCGGCGGTGCGGCCCTCCCGCTCCACGGGGAAGCCCAGGTCCGAGAGCTCCTGCACCACCTCGTCCACCGGCCGGCCCTCGTAGCGGGCGGCGAGGACCTCCACGGTGTCCGCCGCGCCGGGGGACTCCGCCGCCGGGGGCGCCGGGGCGCCGGGCACCGCCGAGGTGGAGACGGTGCCGGTGGGGGACGGCTCCTGGCTCACGGGCGCCGGATCGCGCAGGAGGAAGAACCACAGCAGCCCCGCCACCACGAGCAGCAGGAGGAGCACCGGCAGCAGCCAGGACCACACCGAGCGGCGCCCTCGGCGCTCCCCGGGGCGGGCCGGGTCGGTGCTGGGACCCCGGGCGTCGTCCTCGGACTCCCGTGGGCCGTCGACCACGTCCAGCTCGGCGGTGATGGGCCGCGACGCTCGGGCCGCGGCGGTCCCGGTCGCCGCGGCGACCGCCGTGCTCTCGCGGTCCAGCATCTGCGTCGGCTCGTCGCGCACCGGTTCGAACGCCTGGGTGGCGTCGTCGTCGGGCAGGTCGAGGAACGGGCGCATCCCGGGGACGGCCGCGACCGCCGCACCCTCGTCACCGCGGCGGATCGCGTCCACGGCGGTGGCCAGCGCGCCGGCCGTGGCCGGGCGGTCCGTGGGGTCCTTCGCCAGCATCGACATCAGGAGCGCCCGCACGGTCTCGGGCACGCTGTCCTTCAGCGGCGGCGGCGGGTCGTTGACCTGCGCGAGGGCGATCGCGATCTGCGACTCCCCGGTGAACGGGCGGCGCCCGGCCAGGCACTCGTAGCCGATGATGCCCAGCGAGTAGATGTCCGAGGACCCCGTGGCGGTCTGACCGGTGGCCTGCTCCGGAGCGAGGTACTGGGCGGTGCCCATGACCTGCCCGGTGGCCGTGAGGGGCACCTGGTCCGCCAGGCGGGCGATCCCGAAGTCCGTGACCTTCACCCGGTTGTCCGGGGTGATGATGAGGTTGCCGGGCTTCACGTCGCGGTGCACCAGACCTTGGGCGTGCGCGGCCGCCAGCGCCCGTGCCGTCTGCCCGATGTAGTTGAGCACGGTGTCCGGCTCGAGCCTCTTCTGCCGCTCGATGATGTTGGACAGCGGCTCGCCCGGGACCAGCTCCATCACCAGGAAGGCGGAGCCCTCCTCCTCGCCGTAGTCGAAGACGTTGGCGACACCGGGGTGGTTCAGGAGCGCGGTGTGCCGGGCCTCCGCCCGGAAGCGCTGCAGGAAGTTCGGGTCCCCGTTGTACTCCTCCTTGAGGATCTTCACGGCCACGATCCGGCCCAGGACGCGGTCCTTGGCCTTCCACACCTCACCCATGCCGCCGATCGCGATTCGATCGGTCAGTGCGTAGCGCCCGCCCAGGACGGTGCTCGACGATGGTCTCACTTGTTCAACACCGCCTCGAAGAGTCGCTTGGCACCCGGACTGGTCAGTGAGGCGCCCGTCGCCACGTCCACGTCCTCGAAAACGATGGCGAGGGCCACCTGGGGGTCGTCGGCCGGCGCGAAGCCCGTGAACCAGGAGTCGTTGAGGCCCTCGTCCGAGCCGATCTCGGCGGTGCCCGTCTTCCCGGCCACCTCGACCCCGGGAACGGCCGCTCCTCGGGCGATGCCGTCCTCGACGACCTCGACCATGAGGTCCGAGACGGTCCCGGCGACGTCCGCGCTCGTGGAGCGGCGCAGCTGCTCCGGATTGAGCTCCTGGATCACGGACAGGTCGGCGGAGCGCACGGTGCGCACGAGCTGAGGCTTCATCTGCACGCCGTTGTTGGCGATCGTGGCGCTCATCATGGCCACCTGCAGGGGCGTGGTGCGCACGTCGTACTGGCCGATCGAGGACAGCGCGAGCTGGGCGTCGTTGAGCTCCTCGGGGAAGACCGACGGGGTCACCTTGAGCGGCACCGAGAGGGGCTCCCCGTAGCCGAAGTTGCGGGCGGTCTCCCGGATCGCGTCCGCCCCGAGGTCAAGGGCGATCGAGGCGAACGGCGTGTTGCAGGACTGCTCGAGCGCGAACTCCAGGTCCGCCTCCGTGCGGGCGGTGCACCCGCCGCCCACGTAGTTGGGCAGGGTGACGTCGGTGGCGGGCAGGGGCAGCTCCTGGGGGTTCGGGATCAGGGTCTCCGTGGTGTAGTCCCCGGACTCGAGGGCGGCCACGGTGTCGATGATCTTGAACGTCGAGGCGGGGGCGTAGAGGTCACCGGCGACGGCCCGGTTGACGAGAGGCTCCTCGGGGTCCGCGTTGAGCCGTTCCGCGGCGGCGATCACGGAGGCGGAGTCGTGCGAGGCCAGCTCGTTGGGATCGTAGCCGGGGCTCGAGACCATGGCGAGGATCGCGCCCGTCTCCGGGTCGAGCGCCACGACCGAGCCCTTCCGGCCCTCGAGCAGTTCGGCCGCGGTCTGCTGCAGCACCGGGTCGATGGTGAGCTCGACCGACGCGCCCGTGGGCTGGTTCCCGGAGAACATCGAGACCACGCGGTCGTAGAACTGCTCGTCGGAGGCGCCGGAGAGCTCCTCCCCGAGGGCCGCCTCGAGCCCCGTGGCGCCGTAGACGAGGGAGAAGTAGCCCGTCAGGTGCCCGTACGCCAGCGGGTCCGCGTAGACGCGCTGGTACTCGAAGTCGTCCTCGGACGGCACGGAGGACGCCTTCGGGTCGCCGTCCACGAGGATCGCCCCGCGGTCCGCACCGAACTGGTCGTACAGGCTGCGGTTGTTCCACGGGTGCGCCTCGAGGGTGCCCGCCGCGACGAACTGCACATAGGTCAGCGAGAGGAGCAGCACGGTGAAGATCGCCACGCCGGCCACCCAGGTGTGTCGGATCGCCCGGTTCACGGTGCTCCTCCGTTCTCGGTGCTCCGGGACCCGCCGGGGTCCCTGCGGTCCTTGTCGGTGAGGCGGGACATCGCCTCGGTGGGGGTGCCGCCGTGGTGGTCCGCGTCCTCGGCGTCCCGGTGTCCGCCCGGGCCCGCGGCGGCGATCGGCTCGGTGGCGGCGGTGTCGGCCGGCACCGCCGGACCGCGGGCGGTGTCGGGCCCGGCGCCTGGCTGCCCGGCGGCACCGTCCTCCCCGTCCGCGTGCGCCCCGCCCTGCTCGTGCCCGTCGGACTCCTTCCGGGGGCGGCGGTCCCGGCGGCGCTCCAGGCGCTCGGCGCGCTCCTGCTCGTCGCGCCGGGCCGCCTCCCGCAGCGTGGCCTCGTAGGCGGCGACCTCGGCGAGATCCGCCTCGGTGGCCGGCCCGGTGACCACGGGCCGGCGGGCCGTGTGGGAGATCGCCAGGATGATCGCCGCGATGATCCAGTTGGACAGCAGCGAGGAGCCTCCGGCGGACATGAACGGGGTGGTCAGCCCGGTCAGGGGGATGAGGCGGGTGACCCCGCCCACCACCACGAACAGCTGCAGGATGATGACCGCGGCCAGCCCCGCCGCCAGCAGCTTGCCGAAGGAGTCACGGGTGCCCAGGGCCGCCCTGAAGCCCCGGGTGACGAACAGGAAGAACAGCACGAGCACGGCGCTCAGGCCGATCAGCCCCAGCTCCTCGCCGAACGCGGTCATGATCATGTCCGAGTTGGCGTACGAGACGAGGTCCGGCCGGCCCTGGCCGAGCCCCTGCCCGAACAGCCCGCCGGAGGAGAGCCCGAACAGGCCCTGGACGATCTGCCCGGAACCGCCCGGGGCCCGGTTGTACACCTCGGGGTCGAACGCGTTGAGCCAGGAGTCCAGGCGTGCCGCGACGTGGCCGAAGACCTGGCTCGCGAAGAATCCGCCGACGGCCACGAGCAGCACCCCGATGACGATCCAGCTCAGCCGGGTCGTGGCCAGGTAGATCATGGCCACGAACAGGCCGAAGAACAGGATCGCGGAGCCGAGGTCCCGCTGGAACACCAGCACGCCGATCGCGATGATCCACGCCGCGAACATCGGCGCCATGTCCCGGAACCGCGGCAGGCGCACCGGACCGATCTTCTTGCCGGCCAGCAGGATGAGGTCCCGGTTGGTCGAGAGGTAGCCCGCGAAGAAGACGGCCAGGGTGATCTTGGCAACCTCGCCGGGCTGGAAGGTGCGCCCGCCCACCGAGATCCAGATCCGGGCGCCGTTGAGCTCCAGGCCGAGGCCGGGCAGGAGGGGCAGGAGCAGCAGCAGCCCGCTGAGCACCAGGCAGATGTAGGTGATCCGCCGCAGCACCCGGTGGTCCTTGAGGAACCAGAGCACCAGGCAGGCGGCGGTCATGGCGAAGGCCGTCCACACCACCTGCGAGCCCGCGGCGGTCTGGTCCGTGGTGAGGTCGATCCGGTGGATCATGGCAATGCCCAGGCCGTTGAGGGCCACCACGATCGGCAGGACGTAGGGGTCCGCGTACTTGGCCCGCAGCCGCAGCACCACGTGCAGGATCAGCGCCCCGATGCCCAGGACCAGCCCGGAGACGAGGATGTGCGGGTCCCCCGAGCCCAGCTGGTCGGGGTCCACGAGGATGTTCGCGCCCACGCCGATGCTCACGGCGAGGACGAGCAGGAGCAGCTCGGTGAGCCGCCGCGGCCTCTGGCGGGGCTCGACCTGCTCCTCCTGGGGGACGGCCCCTGCGGGGGCGCTCATCCGTCACCACCCGGCGAGGCGGTGGGAGAGGCAGTGGGCGAAGCAGCGGGGGAGGCGGTGGCCCGCTGGACGGTGCCGGTCGGGCGGGGCTCGGGGCCGGGGGTCGCCTCGGGCACGGACTCGCGCAGCTCGCGCACGATCCGCTCCGCCTCCGCGAGGCTGTCCGCGGGGATGGCGTTGCGCACCCGTTCCTGGGCGAAGCCCGGGAGGTCGTCGAGCCGCAGGTCCGTGGCGCGCTCCAGATCGCTGAGGCTCACAGGTCCGAGCGACTGCGAGACGCCGTTGTAGATCGCCACGTTGCCCTGCTGCTCGCCGACGTAGTACTGGGAGCTGATCCAGCCGCTCGTCAGCCAGCCCCCGGCCACCAGCAGCAGCCCGGCCGTGGCCAGCGCGAGCACGGCCACGGCGCGCCGGCGGCGGCGCCGGCGCGGGGACGGGACGGTGGCGTCCGCCCGGTGCAGCGCCGACTCGACGTCCTGCGGATCGGCCAGGGTGTCGGGGGTGGAGGTCTGCAGGAGGGTCGCGCGGCGCTCGAGGACGCTGTCGCTCACGGTGGGGATGCGCCCGGTCTGGGTGGCGTTGGCGGCGGCGCCCACCAGCAGGTGGGGGCGCGCCGCGAGGTCGCGGCGCAGCGCGGCGGCCGAGGACTCGGCGGCACCGAGCGTCCCGGCGTCCCCGGTGATCTCGTCCGAGGTGCGGGCGAACCCGGGGTCCGGGACCGCGCCGCGCGCCTCGCCGGCCTGCGGCACGAGGGCGGTCTCGTCGGTCTCGAAGACCTGGACGACCACCACGGTCACGTTGTCGGGGGCCCCGCGGTCCAGGGTCAGTTCCACGAGCGTGTCCACGATCTGGTTGAGGTCGTCGGTGGAGCCCAGCACGGACTGGATGCTCTCCGGGCGGACCACGGCGTTGAGCCCGTCGGAGCACAGCAGCCAACGCTCGCCGCTCTCCGGGCGGAGGGTCTCCACATCGATCTCGGGGGAGGCGTCGACGTCCCCGAGCACGCGCATCAGCACGTTCTTGTGGGGGTGGGACTCGGCCTCGTCCGGGCGCAGCCGGCCTTCGTCGATGAGCCGCTGGACGAAGGTGTGGTCCTTCGTGACCTGGCGGAACTCGTCGCCCCGGAGCCGGTACGCACGGGAGTCCCCGATGTGGGCCACGACCAGCTCGTCCTGGTCCGCCAGCAGGGCCGTGACGGTGGTGCCCATGCCGCCCAGGCGGGTGTTGCCCAGGACCAGCTTGGCGAGGTTCTGGTTGGCGTTCTGGATCTCGTCCGTGAGCACGGTGGCGCCGTCCCCGTGGTGGTCGGGCCGGTCGAGGCCGGTGAGGTCCATGACCGCTGAGGCCGACGCGACGTCCCCGCCCACGTGCCCGCCCATGCCGTCGGCGACCACGGCGAGATGGCGGCCCGCGTAGGCGGAGTCGTCGTTCTTCGAGCGGACCCGGCCCACGTCGGACCGCGCAGCGTAGCGGAAGGCGATCGCCATGCGTCAGGACCTCAGTTCCAGGACGGTCTTGCCCACACGGAACGGGGTCCCGGGGTCGAGAGGCACGGCCCGGGAGAGGCGCTGCTGGCCGACGAAGGTGCCGTTGGTGGAGCCGAGGTCCTCGAGGAACCACCGGGAGCCCTGCGGGAACAGCCGGGCGTGGCGGCCCGAGGCGTAGTCGTCGCCGAGGGGCACGGTGGCCTCGGGGGAGCGGCCCAGCAGCACGGGGGCGTTGCCGAGGGGGTAGCTGCGCCCGCGGAGGGGGCCGTCGAGGACGATCAGGGTCTGGGGGCGGGAGCGCTGCCCGGTGGCGGGGCCCGCGGCGGGCGGCACCGCGTCCTCCGCGGCACCCCGGCGCTCGGCGCGGGACCGGGTCAGTGCCGCCGGGAGCTTTCCGCCGACCGCCAGGTCACGCCCCTGGCTGGCGACGATGCTGAAGATGAAGATCCAGAGCAGGGCCAGGAACCCGAAGCGGAGCAGAGTGACGGTGAGTTCGGACATTCAGCGGTTCCCCTTCGGGGTCAGGAGGCGGAACGTGATCCTGGTCCGACCCATGGTGATCACGGAGCCGTTGACCAGCTCCGTGCGGCCGATCACCCGCTCCCCGTCCACGTAGGAACCGTTGGTCGAGCCGAGGTCCACGGCCACGAAGTGCTCGCCCTGCCGCCGGATCTCGAGGTGCTTGCGGGACACGCCGGTGTCCTCCACGGTGATGTCCGCCTCGGCGGAGCGGCCCAGCACGATCGAGTCCGCGTTGATGGAGAACCGGGCGCCCTCGACGTCGAGCACAGGGATCCAGTGCTGCGCGGGCACGGACCGCGTCGCCTCGTCCTCCTCCCGGCGGTGGCCGCGGGCGATCCGCTGCCCGCTCGGCGTGGCGGGGGTGTTGGGCGACTCCGTGGTGCGCTGCGCCGAGGAGTGGACGCGGAACTCACCGGCCTCCACCTCCGGGTTGCGGGTGAAGGACACCTTCACCGCCCCCTGGAGGGTGTAGGCCTGGCTGCGGGCGTGCTTGATGACGACGTCGCACAGCTCCTCCGCGAGCGGCGTGCCCCAGTCCTGGGCGCGGGGGAAGTCCTCGTCCGAGAACTCCACGACGAAGACGTTGGGGGCCATGGTGCGGCCGGCGGAGATCGTGAACGCCTCCTGGTCGAGCTCCCGCCGCAGGGCGCTGGCGATCTCGACCGCCTCCACGCGCTTGCGGGAGCCGGTGGAGAAGGTGGCGCGGACGGCCTTCTCGATGTTCTTCTCGAGGCTCTCGAGGAATCCCATGCCGCCTCCTTCCTGGCGTCGATCGCGGTGCGCATGCACCCGGTCCCGGGTCAGGCGTATCCCAGGATAGTAGACGTGGCGCCTGAGAGGCGCGTGGGCGGAGGCAGGCGCGGCGGGAGGCCCCTTGCCAGGACGCCGTGCCGGGGGAACAATTCAGGTATGAAGCACACTGATCAAAGGTTCCTGTCCCTGGCCGCTCTCGCGCTCTCGGCGCTCCTGCTGACCGGATGCGGTGACGGCGGCGCCGGTGGCGGCGGCGAGGAGACCACCGGCGGAGCCGGAACCAGCGCCCCCGCCGAGCCCACGGGCACCGAGGGCGCGACCGCCGGTGACGAGAGCGCCTCGGCCACGGCGACCGGCGACGAGAGCGCCTCCGCGACCCCCTCGGGCACGGCCACCGCCGACGAGAGCGCGAGCGCCTCCCCGTCGGGCACCGCCACCTCGACGTCCTCGCCGGGCGCGGGGGATGAGGCCGCCGCCGTGGCGGGCGCGGTCGTGGCCGCCGAGGAGGCGGTGACGGGGGGCCAGGTGTTCGAGATCGACCGCAAGGACGACGACGGCGGCTGGGAGATCAAGCTCGCTGTCGGTGACCGGGAGAAGGAGGTCGACGTCTCCCAGGACGGCTCCGAGGTCACCCCGCAGGAGGGCGACGACCAGCTGGACCAGGAGGACCGCGAGCGGATCGCCCAGGTCCAGGTCCCGATGGAGGTCGCCGTCCGGGCTGCGCTGGACGAGGTCGACGGCACGCTCGACGGCGCCCAGCTCGACACGGAGGACGGCACCACCGTCTGGGAGGTCGACATCGACGACCCCGAGGGCACTTCGGTGGACGTGTACGTCAACGTGGCCAACGGCTCCGTCGTGAAGGTCGATCGCTGACCCGGTGACAGGAGTTCCGGGGCGCACCGGGCAGCGGCAGCTGCGGCTCCCGTTCCTGGGGCTGCTCATGGCGGTCCTGCTGGCCGCCCTCGACCAGACGATCGTGGCCACGGCGCTGCCCTCGATCGTCGGGGACCTCGACGGGCTCGACCGGATCTCCTGGGTGGTCACGGCCTACGTGCTCGCGGCCACCGTGGGCCTGCCGGTCTACGGGAAGCTGGGCGACCTCTACGGGCGCAAGCGGATCTTCCTGGTGGCCGTCGTGGTCTTCCTGATCGGCTCCGTGCTCTCGGGCGCCGCCCAGGACATGACCCAGCTGATCGTCTTCCGCGCCCTGCAGGGCCTGGGCGGCGGCGGGCTGCTGATCGGGGCGCAGGCGATCATCGCGGACCTCGTGCCCGCCCGCGAGCGCGGCAGGTACATGGGCGTGATCGGGGCGGCCTTCGGTCTCGCCTCGGTGAGCGGACCGCTGATCGGCGGCTTCCTCACGGACCTCGTGAGCTGGCGGTGGGTGTTCTACATCAACCTGCCCCTGGGGCTGGTGACCCTCCTGTTCATCCCCCGCTTCCTGCACCTGCCGCACGTCCCCCGGGGGCGGGTGCGGCTCGACGTGCTCGGGACGGCGCTCCTGGCGCTGGGCAGCGTGGCCTTCGTGCTCCTCACCACGTGGGCCGGCACGGCGCACGCCTGGCCGAGCCCGCGCATCCTCGGCCTCGCCGGAGCGGTCCTGGTGCTCGGGGTCCTGTTCGTGCTGGTCGAGCGCCGTGCCCCGGAGCCGATCATCCCGCTGCACCTGTTCCGCGTGCGCAACTTCGTGGTGCCCACCGCGGCGGCCGTCGGCATGGGCGTGATCATGTTCGCGACGATCACCTACCTGCCCACCTACCTGCAGATGGTCGACGGCGCGTCGGCCACCGGGGCCGGCCTGATGATGATCCCCGTGACGGTCGGGATGCTCGTCGGCACGATCGGCACCGGCCGCCGCATCGCGCGGACGGGGCGCTACAAGCACTGGCCCGTGCTGGGCTCCGTCGTGATGGCCGCCGGGCTCGCGCTGCTCGCACAGAACGACGAGACCACCCCGTACGCCCTGACGGCCGCGGGCATGACCGTCACCGGTCTCGGCATCGGCTGCCTCATGCAGAATCTCGTCCTGATCGTGCAGAACGCGGTGCCGCCCGCGGAGGTGGGGGCCGCGACGTCGTCGTCGAACTTCTTCCGCCAGATCGGGGCGTCCTTCGGGATCGCGGTGTTCGGCTCCGTCTTCGTCGCCCGGCTCGACGACGCGCTCGCGGGCCGCGCCGTGCCCTCCCTCGACGTCAACGCCCTGAGCCCCCAGGTGCTCGCGGGCCTGCCGGCCCCGGTGCAGGAGGCCGTCGCCCAGGCCTTCGCCCAGTCGTTGCCGCCGATCTTCCTGTGGGGCCTGCCCGTGGCGGCGGGATGCCTGGTGCTGTCCCTGCTCATCGAGGAGATCCCGCTGGGCACCACCGTGCCCACCGCGCGGGAGGAGGCGCAGGGGCCGTGCACGGAGCCCGCCGGGGCGGATCGCGGCGGTGCCGGTGGCTAGGCTGGTGCCGGAACCGCCGCCGGATGCTTCAGGAGCAGCCCATGACCGATCCGCGCCCGTTCACCACGGCCGACCTCTACGACGAGCGCGGGGAGCAGCTGATGTCCTGCCCGCGCCAGTTCCTCGACCTGGGCGGGGTGGCCGCGTTCACCGGGCCGGTGCGCACGGTCCGCTGCTTCCAGGACAACGGGCTGGTGAAGGCCGTGCTCGGGTCCCCGGGGGAGGGCGCGGTCCTCGTGGTGGACGGCCACGGCTCGATGGGTACCGCGCTCATGGGGGACATGATCGCGGAGTCCGCGGTGCGCAACGGCTGGGCCGGGGTCATCGTGAACGGCCCCGTGCGGGACCGGGTCGCCCTGGCCGGGCTGCCCCTCGGGGTGAAGGCCCTGGGCTCCAACCCGCGCAAGTCCGCCAAGGCCGGCGTCGGGGAGCAGGACGTGCCGGTGGTCATCGAGGGCGTGACCTTCCACCCGGGCCGCACGGTGTGGGCCGACGAGGACGGGATCCTCGTCGAGGGCTGAGCGGCCTTCCGGCGCGTCGGCACGTGCGGGCGCGGCGACGGGCGCGGCACCGGTGTCGGCCCCGGGGCCTGTCACGGGGCCGAAGGCCGGCCGCTCAGCCGGCGCGGTGGGTGACCCGGCCGCCGCGGTAGGTCGCGCGGACGCCGATGTGCTCCACCGACCCGCCCCGCCGGTGCACCTCCAGGGGGTTCTCCTCCAGCACCACCAGGTCCGCGAGCTTGCCGGGGGCGAGCGAGCCGATCCGGTCGGACATCCCCAGCGCCTTCGCGGCCTCGGACGTGTAGGCGGCGAGAGCCTCCAGCACGTCGAGCCGCTCCCCGGAGGGACCGAACCGCCGCCCGTCGCCGTCGAGGCGGTCGGTCCAGGCCTGGACCGAGCGCAGCACGTCGCCGTCGGCGACCGGGCGGTCGGAGCTGCCGGCGATCCGCACCCCGGCCTCCAGGAAGCTGCGGCCCCGATAGGTCCAGTCCGTGCGCTCGGGCCCCAGGAGGCGACGGAACTGGACGGCCATGGGGCGCAGGAAGCTGATCTGCGGGGTCACGACGATCCCCGCGGCGGCGAGCCGCGGCAGCTGGTCCGGGCGGGTGATGCTCGCGTGCTCGATCCGGTTGGGCACCCGGTGGCGCCCGTGCTCGTCCTGGCACCGGGTGATCACGTCGATCGCGAAGTCGATGGCGCGGTCCCCGATCGCGTGGGCGGCCACCGACCAGCCCGCACGGTACGCGGCGTGGATCGCCTCGGCCATCTGCTCGGGGTTCTCCTGGAAGTAGCCCGTGGAGTGGCCGCCGCAGAAGGCCTCGGTCACCGCGGCGGTCTCCCCGAGCAGGGAGCCGTCCACGAACACCTTGACCGGTCCGAGCCTCAGCTCGTCGTCGCCGAAGCCGGTGCGCAGCCCGAGGTCGAGCCCGCGCTCGGAGCCGTCACCGAGCCCGTCGATCCCGTGCAGGACGTCCAGCACGGGCATCACCTGGGCCCGCGCGTGCAGGACGCCGGCGTCCCTGGCCTGCTGGTAGGCCTGCAGCTCGGAGGGGTTGTGCCCGATCCACCCAGCGCCCACCCCCGCCTCCGCGAAGGTCGTGATGCCCTCGGCGGCGTAGCGGGCGGTGGCGCGGTCGAGCGCCGCCACGATCCTGTCCACCGGGTAGGGGCGGAACAGCTCCTGCACCACGGCCTGGGCGGTCTCCTCGACCAGGCCCGTGGCGCGGCCGGTGTCGTCCCGCACGACCCGCCCGCCCACCGGGTCCGGGGTCCCCGGGGTGAAGATCTCCGCCCGGCGCAGCGCCTCGGAGTTCACCACCGCCGCGTGGCCGGACGTGTGCCGGACGAACAGCGGCGTGCGGCCGGTGATGCGGTCCAGGACGTCGATGTCGGGCAGCAGTCCGCCCACGGTGGCGGGGAGGAAGCCGGTGGCCATGAGCCACTCCTCGTCCCGCGGCTTGGCGGCCATGCCGCGCTCCAGGGCCGCGTAGAGCCCGTCCAGTGACGTGCAGCCGGAGAGGTCCACCTCCGCCAGGCCGAGCCCGAACCACGCCGTGTGGCAGTGCGCGTCCACGAACCCGGGCAGCACGGTGCCCCCGCCGAGGTCCACGGTCTCGGCCGCCGGCACGTCCGGGTCGTCGAGGACCACGATCCGCCCGCCGTGCACCCCGAGGCTCGACGCCGTCGGGCGGCCCGGCTCCATGGTGAGGACCGTGGCGTTGACGAGCAGGAGATCGAGCTGCATGGGGATCCTTTCCGCGGGACTGCCCCCATCGTGGCACCCGGCGCCGGGGCCCGCACAGTGCCCCGCGCCCCAGCGCCGAACTCACCGGTCCTGCCCGGGCCGCCGGGAGAAGTGCTCAGCTCTCGGATCGGACCGGTGGGCTCACGGGCCCGCCGGCTCGCGGGCCGGCCGTCTGCCGCCCCGGGAGGAGCGGGCCGGGGTGGCTCAGCCCAGGGCGGCGACGAGCTCCGTGGCCTGCCGGATCGCCCGCTTGGCGTCCAGCTCGGCCGCCACGTCGGCTCCGCCGATGAGGTGGACCGGGACGGCGCCGGTGTCGTGCCCGGCGCCGAGCAGCTCGTCGCGCAGCGTCCGCAACGGCTCCTGGCCCGTGCACAGCACCACGGTGTCGACCGGCAGCACCTGCTCGACCGGCTCGGTGCCGTCGGGCCCCGGCGCGGTGACGTGCAGCCCGTCGTCGTCGATCCGCCGGTACGTCACCCCGCTCAGGGCGCGGACGCCGGCTGCCCGGAGCGAGGTCCGGTGGATCCACCCGGTCGTGCGGCCCAGACCGGCCCCGAGCTTGCCGGGGGAGCGCTGGAGCAGCGTCACCTCTCGCACCGGGGGCCTGGGCCGGGGCGCGGTCAGCCCGCCCCGGGCGGACAGCGTCGTGTCGACGCCCCACGCGCGGTAGAAGTCCGTGCCGGGGGAGTGCAGGAGGAACTCGGCGACGTCGAAGCCGATGCCCCCGGCGCCGAGGACCGCCACCCGGGGGCCCACGGGCGCCCCGTGCTGCAGGACGTCCCGGTAGCCCACGACCGACGGGTGCTCCACCCCCTCGATCGCGGGCACGCGCGGCTCCACGCCCGTGGCGAGCACGATCCGGTCGAAGCCGCGCAGGTGCTCGGGTCCGGCCGCCGTCCCGAGCCGCACGTCCACGCACAGCTCGGCGAGCCGCACGCCGTAGTAGCGCAGCGTCTCCGCGTACTCCTCCTTGCCGGGGATGCGCAGGGCCAGGCAGAACTGCCCGCCGATCCGCTCCTCGGCCTCGAACAGGGTCACGGCGTGCCCGGCCTCCGCGGCGCCGACGGCGAAGGCCAGCCCGGCGGGGCCCGCACCCACCACGCCGATCCGCTCGGCCCGGCGGGTGGGACCCAGTCGCAGCAGGGTCTCGTGCCCGGCCCGCGGATTGACCAGGCAGGACGCGGTCCGGCCGGCGAAGGTGTGGTCCAGGCAGGCCTGGTTGCACGCGATGCACGTGTTGATGGTGGCCGGCCGGCCGCGGGCGGCCTTGGCCACGAAGTCCGGGTCCGCGAGCAGGGGCCGGGCCAGGGACACCATGTCGGCGTCCCCGTCCGCCAGGATCCGCTCCGCGGTCTCCGGGGTGCTGATCCGGTTGACGGCGATCAGCGGGATCCCGACCTCGCCCTTGAGTCGGCGCGTCACCCACGAGAAGCCGCCGCGGGGGACGACCGTGGCGATCGTGGGGATGCGCGCCTCGTGCCAGCCGATGCCGGTGTTGAGCAGGGTGGCGCCGGCGACCTCGACCGCCCGGGCCAGCTCCACGACCTCCTCGAGCGTGGAGCCGCCCGGGACCAGGTCCAGCATGGAGAGCCGGTAGATCAGGACGAAGTCCGGGCCGGTGCGCTCGCGGACGCGGCGGACGACCTCCACGGGCAGGCGCATCCGGTTCTCGTAGGACCCGCCCCACCGGTCGGTGCGGTGGTTGGTCTCGGCGGCGACGAACTCGTTGATCAGGTAGCCCTCGGAGCCCATGATCTCCACGCCGTCGTAGCCGGCCTCCCGGGCGAGCGCGGCGGTGCGGGCGAAGTCCTCGATGGTCCGCTCGATCTCCTCCGCGGTGAGCTCGTGCGGCACGACCGGGCTGATGGGAGCACGCAGCGGGCTCGGGGCCACGGCGTCGGGCGTCCTGGAATAGCGGCCGGCGTGCAGGATCTGCAGGGCGATCCGGCCGCCCTCGGCGTGCACGGCGTCCGTGACCGTGCGGTGCCCGGCCACCTCCTCCGGGGTGCGGAGCACGGCGCCGCCGACGTGCGTGGCGCCCTCGGGGCTCGGCCCGACGCCGCCCGTGACGATGAGCCCCACACCGCCCCGGACCCGCTCCGCGTAGAACTCCGCAAGGCGCTCGAACCCCCCGGGCAGCTCCTCGAGACCGGTGTGCATCGATCCCATGAGCACCCGGTTGGGCAGGGTGGTGAAGCCCAGGTCCAGAGGCGCGAGCAGGCGTGGATAGGGCACGGTCATGTGATACTCCTCGTCTCAGGTACTCGGGTCACCGTAGGCGAGGAGTGAGCCGCCTCACAAGCGCGGCGCCGGCTCAGAGCGCGGCCAGCAGGTCCTTCCAGGTCGAGCGCCACCGTGCGACGTCGTCGGCGGAGGCCAGACCGGTGTGCGCGAGGGCCACCGTGGCGCGGCCGCTCCCCTTGTCGCCGATGCTCGCGGAGACCCTGGTCCCGTCGTCGAGACGCACGCGCCAGTACCGCCACTTCTCGGTGGCGGCGGTGGTGGGCGGCTGCTGGAACGGGACACCGCCGACCGCCGTGCGGCCCGCCATGAGCGCGGTCCACCGGGTGAGCGCCTCGTCCGGGGTGCCGGCCACCGTGCGGCTCGCGCTCGCCCCGAAGCTGCCGTCACCCGCCTGCCCGGGCCGGCGGGCTCCCGTGTGCTGCTCCCAGGCCACCGCGACGGACTGCGCCCACCACTCGGGGTTCTCGACGGTGCCCTCGAGCTGCTCCGCCACGCGGCGGGCGACCTCGGCGTGGCTCATCGCCCGGGCGCCGAGCTCGTCGAGCCGTGCCGTCCAGGCCTCCCACGGGATGCCGGTCGCCCGGGCGATACTGGCCGTGCTGGTGCCCCGGGTGCTCATCGCCTCAGTCCGAGGTGGGCGGCTGGTGCCCGCCCTCGGCAGGGTCCTGGCCGCCCCCGCCGATCTCGTGGTCGGGCGAGCCGGCCTCGCGCACGCCGGAGACCTGCTGTCCGGCGTTCGTCAGCCCGGTGGGCATCGGCTCGCGGGCCATGTCCTCGGCGGGCGTGTCGGGGGCCGTGCCGATGTCCTCGGCCAGGTGCGGGTCGTCGGGGAGCTGGTCGCCGGAGGCGGGAGTGGTGTTCATGGGTCCAGACAACCAGTGGTCCGCGCCCCGGGCAAGGGCTGCCGTGACGGGCGGGGACGCGTCGTCGCGATATCGCGGACAGCGAATGGACAGGGTGCTGACAGTAGGTGGGGGCCGTGCCATAGTGGTCGGAAGAGGCCCGCTCTTGCGGGCCGTCCACAGTTGTCGAGCTAGGCCGCCGCCCGGTGGCGGCCGGAAACATGGAGACGAACCCATGGCCACGCCGAACCAGCGCACCGCCCCCTACACCGTGCCCGGTCTGTCCACCGAGAACGGCCACGAGGTCGCCCAGACGCTCCAGCAGCGCCTGCACGCTCTCAACGACCTCCAGCTCACGCTCAAGCACGCCCACTGGAACGTGGTGGGCCCCAATTTCATCTCGGTGCACGAGATGCTGGACCCGCAGATCGAACTCGTGCGCGGCTTCGTCGACGAGCTCGCCGAGCGCATGGCCACCATGGGCGTGGGCCCCTCCGGTCTGCCGGGCGACCTCGTCCAGGCCCGCACCTGGGACGACTACTCGGTCCACCGCGCCACCGGCGTGGAGCACCTCGCCGCGCTCGACCTCGTCTACAACGGCGTGATCGAGGACCACCGCGACGCGATCCAGAAGGTCGGCGAGCTCGACCCCGTCACCGAGGACGTGCTCATCAGCCAGGTCAAGGGGCTCGAGCTCTTCCAGTGGTTCATGCGCGCCCACCTCGAGAACAGCGGCGGGGACCTCCAGCACGGCGGTGCCCGCACGGAGCAGGGCGCGGCGGAGGCCGCCGCCCAGTAGCCCGTCCCGCGACCGTGGCAGCCCACGTCCGCCCCGGCCCCGCCGACCCCTGTGGTCCGCGGGGCCGGACCTCGTTCACGGCCATGACCTTCAACATCCGGCGTCCCATGGAGAAGTACGGCCGGACGGCACCGGATGCGTGGTTCACCCGGGCCCCCGCGGTGCAGGCCGTGCTCCGGGCCCACCGGCCGGAGCTGGCCGCCTTCCAGGAGGTCCTCCCGCAGCAGCTGCACGCCCTGCAGCAGGCCCTGGGGCCGGACCACGTCCTCCTGGGCGGGGGGCGGGACGCCGACGGACGCGGCGAGCGGTGCCTGCTGGCCGTGGACACCGCCCGCTTCGGGATCGAGCGGTGGCAGCAGCGGTGGCTGTCGCCGCGGCCGGAGGTGCCCGGATCGAAGGGGCCGGGGGACCTCTTCCCCCGCACCGTGGTGCTGGCCGACCTCAGGGACCTGCGCACGGGAGTGCTCTGGCGAGCGGTGGCCACCCATCTCGACCCGTGGCCGGAGCGCGGCCGGCTGCGCCAGCTGGCCGCGCTGCAGGGCCTGCTCCTCGGGTGGGACGGGCCCCTGCTGCTCCTCGGGGACATGAACGCGGCCGCCGGCCGGTCCCGCACCTGGGACGCCGCGCTCGCCGGTGGGCTGCGGGACACCCTGCCCGCGGACGCCGCGGGGACCTTCCCCAACTACCGGGACCCCGGTGCCAGGACGCCGCGCCTGGACTGGATCCTGTACGGCGGCCCGGTCCGCGTGCTCGACTCGCGCGTCCTGGCCGAGCGTCCGCGCGGCGTGTGGGCCTCGGACCACTTCCCCGTGCTGGCCGAGGTCGAGCACGACGGCGGCCCCGCCTCCTGAGGACGGGGCCGCCGCGCGCCGACCGACGCGCACGGACCGGTCAGTACACGATGGAGAACACCTGGACGCCCAGGGTCATGGTCACCAGGGTGATCAGGACGATGCCGATGATGTTCAGCAGCACCCCGCCCTTGATCATCTGGCCGATCGTCACGTAGCCGGAGCCGAAGGCGATGGCGTTGGGCGGAGTGGCCACCGGCAGCATGAACGCGCAGGTTGCTGCCAGGGCCACGGGGATGGCCAGCAGCATGGGGTCCAGGCCCAGGCCGAGGGCCACGCCGCCGGAGACCGGCAGGAACGTGGCCGCAGTGGCCGTGTTGCTGGTGAGCTCCGTGAGGAAGAGGATGCCGGCCGCGAGGATCGCCACGAGCAGGAGCACCGGCACCGTGCCGAGGGCAGCGGCGCCCTGTCCGATCCAGTCGGTGAGACCGGAGGAGGAGAACTGCGACGACAGGGCCAGCCCACCGCCGAAGAGCAGGAGCACGCCCCACGGCAGCTTCACCGCGGACTCCCAGTCCAGCAGCCGGACCCCGCGCTGAGCGCCGGCGGGCAGCGTGAACAGCAGCAGCCCCACGACCATGGCGATGCCCGCGTCGCTGATCGGCGGGGAGTCGAAGAGGATGGGCACGAACACCCAGCTGAGGGCGGCCAGCGCGAAGATGGCGAGCACGAGCTTCTCCCCGGTGGACATGGGGCCCAGCTTGTCCAGCTCCAGGTTGATGAGTCTCCTGCCGCCGGGGATCTCGTCGATCTCCGGCTTGAACAGGACCTTGGTGAGCAGGATCCAGGCGATGACGAGCATCACGAAGGACAGCGGAACGCCCACGAGCATCCACTGGCCGAACCCGACGTCGATGCCGTGCGCCTCCTGGAGGTAGCCGACCATGAGCGTGTTCGGCGGGGTGCCGATGATGGTGCTGAGCGAGCCGATCGAGGCGGCGTAGGCGATGCCGAGCATCAGGGCGGTGCCGAAGTTGGAGGCGATGATGGCCTCCTTCACCTCGGCGCTCTGCGGATCGGCACCCTCCAGGTCGGCGTCCTGCAGCGCTGCCCCGTCCGCACTGCCGCCCTCCGCGGCGGCGTCGGCCATGAGGTTGGGGAGCAGCAGCAGGACGGAGACACCGATGGGGATCATCATGACGGCCGTGGCGGTGTTCGACACCCACATGCTGAGGAAGGCGGTGGCCACCATGAACCCGGCCACCATCTGGGCCGGCTTGGTCCCCATCACGCGCACGGTGCGCAGGGCGATCCTGCGGTGCAGGTTCCAGCGCTGCATCGCCAGCGCCAGCAGGAACCCGCCCATGAACAGGAAGATGATGTTGCTGCCGTAGGAGGCGCCGACGTCGTCCACGGCGACGTCCTCCCCGAGCACGGGGAAGACGATCAGCGGGAGCAGGGCGGTGGCCGGGATCGGGATGGCCTCCGTCATCCACCACACGCCCATCAGGACGGCGGTGGCGGCGGTGAGCTTGGCGGGGTGGGCCAGGTCGGCGGGCATGACGACGTAGACCAGCAGGGCCAGGACCAGGCCCACGGCGAGCCCGGCCCACCTGATCCGGTGCGTCTTGGCGGGCTCCGGGGGTGCCTGCTCCCCGGGGGAGCGGTGGTCGGCGTCCTCCGCCTCGCTCGGCCGGGGACTGCGCTGCTCCGAGGGGGCTCCGGGGACGGACGGCGTGCTGGCCATGTCTGCTCCAACTCCAATCGCGGCGGGTCGGGATGCTCACAGTCTAGGGGTGGAGCCACCCACGGCGTGGCCTGTGACGCCCTGTTGGGCCGCTCTGCGGGGCCGTCCGGCCGGACCCGCCGGGCCCCTGGAACCGGCTGATAGGGTCGGAACCGACCCTCCGGCACGAGGAGCACGATGCGCCACGACGCCCGTCGCCGATCCGGGAACGGAGCCGTCCACGACCAGCCGGCCGACCGGTCATCGACCCTGCGCGCCGGCGGTCGGCACGGGGACCCACCATGATCGAGCCGGTCCTCGACGGGGTCGCCGTGGTGCTCGGCGCCAACCTCCTGCTCTGCCTGGTCCGGGTCCTGCGCGGGCCGACCGGCCGCGACCGCCTCCTGGGCGTCCTCCTCACGGGCACCACGGGTGCGGCGCTCCTCGCCGTCCTGTCCGTGAGCACAGGCGTGCCGGCCGTGCGCGACGCCGCCCTGGTCATGATGGCGCTGGCCGCCGTGGTGGCGGTGTCCCGGCTGCGGGCGGAGGCGGAGGAACCGTGACCGCGGACCTGGCCCTGGACCTGCTCTCGACCGTCCTCGTCGTGGCCGGCACGGCCTTCTTCACCATCGGCACCGTCGGTCTGCTGCGGCTGCCGGACCTGCGCACCCGTCTGCACGCCCTCACGAAGGCCGACAACCTGGGCCTGGGCCTGGTGATCGCCGGACTGGTCGTCCAGGCGGGCTCGGTGGGCGCCGCCGCCAAGCTGATCGTGATCTGGTCGCTGGCCATGCTCACCTCTCCGGTGGTCGCCTCCCTGCTGGCCCGGCGCGAGGGGCTCCGCCCGGCGGGGGAGGCCGCGGGCGGACCGGCCGAGGAGGCCGCCGATGGGTGACGAGCCGCTCAGGGCCCTGGACGTCGTGCTCGGCCTCGCCGTGCTCGCCGGGGCGGTCGCGGCGGTGACGCCGCGGCGCCGGATGGGCGCCACCGTGTCCTTCCTGGTCCTCGGCGTGCTCCTGGTCGTGCTGTGGAGCCGTCTCGGCGCCCCGGACGTCGCCCTGGCCGAGGCAGCGATCGGCACGGGGGTGACGGGAGCGCTGTTCGTGGACACCGTGACCCGCGGGCACCACGCCCCCGAGGAGGACCGCCCGGCCTCCCGGGGGCCCGCGGCGGCGGCCGTGCTCGGGGTTCTGGCCGGTGTGCTCCTCGGAGCCGGTCTGGCGGTGACGCTCGTGCGGGCCGTCAGGAGCGGGCGCACGGGTCTCACCGAGCCGGTGCTCGCGCGGATGGGCGAGTCGGGCGTCGACCACCCCGTGACGGCCGTGCTGCTGAACTTCCGCTCCTACGACACGCTCCTGGAGATCGCCGTGCTGTTCGTCGCGGTCCTGGCCGTCGCCGTGACCCTGGGCACCGGACCGGGCCGGCCGGTCGCCGCGGCCGGCCCGGCCCGGCCCGTCGCCGCGGCCGGGCGGCCGGACACCCTCGTCTGGTTCTGCCGGGTGATCTCCCCGGTGCTGCTGCTGATCGCGGCGTGGGTGCTGTTCGCGGGATCGGACCGTCCCGGTGGCGCATTTCAGGCGGGCGCCGTGCTGGCCGGTGCCCTGATCCTCATGAACACGGCCGGGCTGGGGCCGTCGCCGCGGCACGGTGGGCTGCTGCGCGCGGCCCTGGTGGTCGGTCTCCTGGCCTTCCTCGCCGCGGCGGCCTGGGGACCGGCGACGGGGGGTGCATGGCTGGCCCTGGACCCGGCGTGGGCCGGGTGGGTGATCGTGGCCGTGGAGACGACGCTGGCGCTGAGCATCGGGACCGCGCTGACCGTGGTGTTCCTGGCGCTGGGCCGGGGGCGGGTGGACACCCCGTGAGCGTCCTCGAGTGGTACCTGTGCGTCGCCGCGGGCCTGACCGTCCTGGGCTCCGTGCGCCTGCTGCTGGCACGCGATCCGCTCGTGCGCCTCATCTGCCTCAACGTGGCCGGCAGCGGGGCCCTGCTGTCCCTGGTGGTCCTGGCCGCGCGCTCGGACCCGCCCGACCCGGTGCCGCACGCCCTGGTCCTCACGGGCATCGTGATCACCGTGGCCTTCACGGGGGTGGGACTGGTCCTGCTGCGGCGCACCGAGGAGGCCCCGCCGGACCCCGGGGACCCGACGGGGGAGGGGAACGGTCCGTGAACGACTCCTCCGCGCTGCTCGGGCTGGTGGTGCTCGCCCCGCTGGTCCTCGTGGTGCTCACCACCGTCCTGCCGGACCGGTGGCTGCCCCCGGTGAGCCTGCTGGGAACGGCCTCCGTGGCCGCGGCCGTCCTGACGCTCGTGGTGCACGTGGCCGGCTCCGGCGCGGCGGGGCACGACCTCGGCGGGTGGGGGTCCCCCCTGGGCATCGTCCTGCACGCCGACGGGCTCAGCGCGGTCTTCCTCCTGATGACCGCGCTCGTGGGCGCGGGCGTGACCGTGTACGCCGTCTCCGACCGCGCGGCCACCGGGGACGACGCCCGCTTCTGGCCCCTCTGGTTCGCCACCTGGGCGGGTCTCAACGCGGTCTACGTGGCCGGGGACCTCTTCAACACGTACGTGGCTCTCGAGGTCGTGGGGATCGCCGCCGTGGGACTCGTGGCCCTGGGCGGGCGGGCGGCGTGGGGCCCGGCCCTGCGCTACCTGCTGGTCGCGGTGCTGGGTTCGACGCTGCTCCTGGTGGTGGTGGCCCTCGTGTACGCGCAGGCCGGGACGCTCGACCTCCTCGCGGCCGGCGACCGGCTGGCGGCCGCCGAGTGGGACAATCGCTGGGCCGCGGTGCTGCTCGTCGCCGGGCTGGGCCTCAAGGCGGGCCTCGTGCCGATGCACGCGTGGCTGCCGCCCGCGCACGGGTCCGCGCCGACCGCCGTGAGCGCGATCCTGTCCGGCCTGGTGGTCAAGGCGGCGTTCTTCGTGCTGGTGCGCATGTGGTTCTGGGTCCTAGGCCCCGAGCCCACGGTGGGGGTGCTGCTCGGTCTGCTCGGCTCTCTCGCCGTGCTCTGGGGCGGGACGATGGCCCTGGCCCAGCAGCGGCTCAAGCAGGTCGTCGCCTACTCCACAGTCGTGCAGATGGGCTACCTCTTCCTGCTCTTCCCCCTGTCCGCGGCCACGGCGCACGATCCGGAGGCGCTGCGGGCGCTGTGGGGCGGGATGGCGGCGCTGGCCGTGGGCCACGGCTTCGCGAAGGCCTCGCTGTTCCTCTCGGCCGGAACGCTCAAGAGCGTCTACGGCACGGACGCGCTGCCCGGCCTGGCGCGCGTCGTGCGGCCGCTGCCGTCCGTGGTCATGGGGATGGGCGTCGCCTCGGTGACGCTGGCCGGCCTGCCGCCGAGCCTCGGCTTCGCGGGCAAGTGGCAGCTCGTCCTGGCGTCCGTGGGCAGCGGACAGTGGGGCTGGGCCGTGGTGGTGGTCGGCGGAGGGCTGCTCTCCGCCGCGTACCTGCTCAAGCCCCTGACGGTGATGCTGCGCGAACCGCGGGGAGGGTCGCTCCCGCTGCCCGAGTCCCGCCCGGCGTCCCGGCTGGTCCGCTGGGTCCCGCTCACGCTGGCACTGGTGCCGTTGCTGGCCGGTCTCGGCGGCCCGGTCCTCACCGAGCTGGTGGCCCCGGGGGCGCCACCGGGAGGTGGCCGATGACCACCGGCGGCTTCGCCTCCACCGGGCCCAGTGTGGTCCCGCTGGTCATGGTGCTGATCTCCCTGGTCCCCGGGACCGTCATCTTCTTCCTCCGCGAGGACCAGGTCCGGTCACGCTCGGCGCTCAACCTCGCCGCCGCCGTGGTCAAGCTGGTGCTGGTGGCAGCGCTCGTGCCGGTCGTGGTCGCCGGGGCCCGGCCGGAGTGGCGCACGCCCCTGTTCCCCGGAGTCGACCTCGTCCTCCGGGCGGAGCCGCTGTCCCTGCTGTTCGCCGGTCTCTCCGCGGTCCTGTGGCTGCTGACCACCGTCTACGCCATCGGCTACCTGGAGCAGTACTCCCACCGGAGCCGGTTCTTCGGGTTCTTCAGCCTGTGCGTGGCCGCCACGGTGGGGATCTCCTTCTCGGGCAACCTCGTGACCTTCCTGGTCTTCTTCGAGCTGCTCACCGTCACCACCTATCCGCTCGTGGCCCACTGGGGGACCGCCGAGGCGGTCCGGGCCGCGCGGCTGTACCTCTTCTACACGCTGTCCGGTGGGCTCAGCCTGCTGGCCGGGGTGGCGCTGCTGACCGTCCACGCCGGGTCGGTGGACTTCGCGGAGGGAGGCGCCGCCGCGGTACGGGTGTTCGCCGAGGAGGACCCGGCCGGCGCCGCGCTGGCCTTCGTGCTCATGGTGGCCGGGCTCGGGGTCAAGGCCGCCCTGTTCCCGCTGCACGGCTGGCTGCCCCGGGCCATGGTGGCGCCGGCGCCGGTCAGCGCCCTGCTGCACGCCGTGGCCGTGGTCAAGGCCGGGGTCTTCGGGATCGTCCGGGTGGTCGACGACGTCTACGGCGTGGACCTGGCCCATGCTCTCGGGGTCCTCGGCCCGCTGCTGGCCCTGGCCGCCTTCACGGTGGTCTTCGGCTCCGTCCTCGCCCTGCGGCAGCAGGACCTCAAACGACGTCTGGCCTACTCGACCGTCAGCCAGGTGTCCTACGTGACCATGGGCATCGCCATGTTCAGCGAGGCCGCGACCGCGGGCGGGCTGGTCCACCTGGTCCACCAGGGGCTGATGAAGATCACCCTCTTCTTCTGCGCCGGGATCTTCGCGGAGGTCCTCGGCGTGAAGACCGTGGCCGGGCTGGCGGGGGTGGGGCGCCGGATGCCGCTGACCGCGGCCGCATTCACGGTGGGCGCGGTCGGGATGATCGGCCTCCCGCCGATCGCGGGCTTCATCTCCAAGTGGCAGCTGGGGCGGGGTGCCCTGGACGCGGGTCACCCCGAGATCGTCGGGGTCCTGCTGCTCAGCGCGCTGCTCAACGCCGCCTACTTCCTGCCGGCCGTCTACGCCCTGTGGTTCCGGGAGCCGGAGGGCGGAGGGAACGACGGGGCGGCGCCTCCGGCGCGCGGCCGCCCCGGTCCCCTGCGGGAGGCACCGGGCGCCCTGCTCGTCCCCGTCCTGGCGACGGCGGCCCTGTCGCTCGCCGCGGGGGTGCTCGCGGGCGTCCCGTACTCGCCCCTGTGGCTGTCCCTGCTCGTCGCGGAGGGAGCGTACCCGGGATGACCGCCGCGCTGTGGACCCTCGCCCTGCTCTATCCGCTCGGGCTCGTCGCGGCCCTGGCCGTGAGCGGGCTCGCCGCCCCGGAGCGTGCCGCACGGAACCGCCGGCGCCTCATCCGCTGCGCCCCGCCGGCGGTGGTCCCGTTCGTGCTCCTGACCCTGTTGCCCCAGGACGGACCCGCCGGGCGCCCGGTGCTCGAGGTGCCCTGGATGCTGTTCGGGGTGTCCTGGGAGCTGGACCCGGTGGCACGGCCCCTGGTGCTCACGGGTGCGCTGCTCTACGGGGCGGCGCTCGCGACGACCACGTGGTCGAGGCCCTCGCCGGCGGACGGGACCGGCTCCGCCGGGCTCACCGGGTTCCTGCTCGTGAGCCTGGTCGGGAACATGGGCGTCTACGCGGCCGCGGACGCCGTGTCCTTCTATCTCTGCTTCGCGCTCATGAGCTTCGCGGCCTACGGACTCGTCGTGCACCACCGCACCCGGGAGGCGCGGCGCGCGGGACGCGTCTACCTCGTGCTGACCGTGCTGAGCGAGGCCGCGATCCTCGGCGCCCTGCTGCTCGTCGTGTCCGCGGGCGGGATGCGCCTCGCGGAGGCCCCCGCGGCCGCGGCCGGCTCCGAGCACCTCCACTGGATCGTGGGGCTGCTGCTCGTGGGCTTCGGCGTGAAGGCCGGCACCCTCCCGCTGCACGTGTGGCTGCCCCTCGCCCACCCGGCCGCCCCGCCGGCGGCCAGCGCCGTGCTCTCGGGCGCCATGGTCAAGGCCGGTCTGGTGGGGTGGCTCCGGTTCCTGCCCCTCGGCGAGGTCGCCCTCGAGCGCTGGGGCACGGCCCTGGTGGTGCTCGCCCTGCTCGGCGCGTTCCTCGCCGTGCCCGCGGGGGACCTGCAGGAGGACCCGAAGGTCGTGCTCGCGTACTCCACGATCAGCCAGACGGGGTTCCTCGGCGCCGTGGTCGGGGTGGCGCTGGCAGTCCCGGAGCTGGCCGAGGCGTGCATCGGTGCCGCGGTGGTGTACAGCGTGCACCACGGCTTCGCCAAGGGCGCCCTGTTCCTGGGGGTGCCGGTGTGGAAGCACTTCGGCGCCGCCCGCACCGCTCCGCTGGCCGCGCTGGGGCTGTGCGGGGCCGCCCTCGCCGTGGCCGGGGCGCCGCTCAGCTCCGGGGCGGTGGGCAAGTACGCCGCCAAGAACGCGGTCGAGGGCGTCACCGTGGCGGGCCTGGACCTCACGCAGCTGCTGCCGCTCGTGGCCACGGGCTCCACCCTGCTGCTGCTGCGCTTCGGGCTGCTCCTGGCGCGGACCGAGCGCGGACCGCAGCACCGGCCGGACGCCGAGCTGTGGGCGTGGCTGCTCGTCGTGCTGACCGGGATCACGGTGCCCTGGACCCTCACCCGGCAGTGGGTTCCGGTCGCGGCCTTCCCGGGGATCGAGCCGGTGACCCTCTGGGACGCCTCGTGGCCGATCCTGCTCGGCCTGGTGATCGGTGGTGCGTGGTGGTGGCTGTCGGCCCGGGACGCCGTCCCCGCATGGGCGGCGCACCCCGACGGACGCGCCGTGCCCCCCGGGGACCTGCTCGTCCCCGAGGAGCGCGTGCTGCGGCGGATCGGCCGGTCGGCCGCGCGCGCCGAGCAGGGCGCCGCCCGGACCGGGGCCGTGGTGCGGGCGGCCGCCCGCCGGGTTCGACCGGGACCCCGGAGGATCGCCGCCGTCGGGTCGGCGGTGCGCGCGGTGCACTCGTGGTCCGGCAGCGGAGTGGCGCTGCTCCTGCTGGTGACCGGCACGGCCGTGGCACTGGCGGTGGTCCCGTGAGGTGGGCGGTGGCGGTGGTGGTCCGCGGAGCGCTGCTCGGCCTGCTGTGGTGGGTGCTCACCGAGGGCGACTCCCCCGGGTGGTACTACGGGGTGGTGTCGGGCGCGGCGGCGCTCGTGCTCAGCCTGCGGCTCTCCCCGCCGACCGCACCGGGGGGCCACTACGTCTCCCGGGCCGGGAACACGGTCCGGCTGCTCCTCTGGTTCCTCGTCCACTCTGTGCTGGGCGGCATCGACGTCAGCCGCCGCATCCTGGCCCGGCGCGTGGACGTGGTCCCCGAGGTGCAGCGCCACCCCCTCCGCCTGGAACCGGGGCACCAGCGGCAGGTCGCCCTGGCCATGGTGAGCCTGATGCCCGGAACGCTCATGGTGTCCATGGAGGAGAACACCGCGCTGATCCACGTCCTGGACTCGCGGATCCGGGTCGCCGAGAACTGGGACGCCCTGCAGCGCAGGATCGCGGCGGCCGCCGGGGCACCCCTCCTGGGGGGTGGCTCGGATCGACAGGACGGGTCCGAGGAACCTCCCGCCGCTCCGAGGGGTGGCACGCCGTGAGCTCCGGCGGCCGGATCGCAGGACCGCCTGCGTCCCGTCCCCGGCGGCACCTGCCCGTGCCGGTGGTCCTCGAGGAGCCGTCGGGGGTCCGGGCCCCGGGCTCAGGCGCCGGGACCCGCCCAGGGCGCACGACGGGCCGTGGACGGTCGCGCAGGGCCTGCCGGCCCGGTGGCGGAGCGCACCGGTCGGGAGGTCCCGCGCGTGGACGCCTGCACCTCCGGCAGCCGGATGCACGCGGCCACGTGCTCCCGAGGGGCGCGCCGGGCCTCCGGAGGAGCACTCGGGGCCCCCGGCGGCGGGACCGGCTCGGGCACCGTCCGCGCGCACTCGTCGGCCGCCCACGGGCACCTCGTGCGGAAGACGCAGCCGGACGGCGGATCGAGGGGCGAGGGCACCTCGCCCTTGAGTGGGGCGGTCCGGCGGCGGCGCTCCGCCACGGGGTCGGCGGACGGGGCCGAGGCGAGCAGCGCCTTGGTGTACGGGTGGGCGGGGGCGTCGAAGACGTCCCGCACGCCCCCGTCCTCCATGAGCCGGCCGAGGTACATCACGAGGACGTGGTCGCTCATGTGCTCCACGACCGCGAGGTCGTGGGCGATGAAAAGGTACGTGAGCCCCAGCTCGCCCTGCAGCCGGTTGAGCAGGTTCATGATCTGTGCCTGGACGGAGACGTCCAGGGAGGCGGTCGCCTCGTCGAGGATGATGAGGTCCGGTTCGCCCGCGAGCGCCCGGGCGATGGACACGCGCTGGCGCTGCCCGCCCGAGAGCTCGTGCGGATACCGGTCGAGGAAGCGGCGGGAGAGGCCCACGAGCTCGAACAGCTCCTCCACCCGGCGGCGGCGCCCGTCCTTGTCCCCGCCGAGGCCGTGCACCTCGGGGGGCTCGGCCACGGCGCGGGAGACGTGCTGGCGGGGGTCCAGGGACGCGAACGGGTCCTGGAAGACCATGGCGATCCGCCGGCGCAGGGCCTTGAGCTCCCGGCCCCGCACCGAGGTGATGTCCTTGCCGTCGAGCAGCACGGTCCCCGCGCTGGGCTCCACCAGGTGCATCAGCGCGTTGGCCACCGTGGACTTGCCGGAGCCGGACTCGCCGACCAGGGACACCGTCTGCCCCCGGTGGATGTCGAAGTCGATCCCGGCCACGGCCTGCACCACGCCCTTGCCGCGGTCGGTGCTGACGGGGAAGCGGACCTGCAGGTCCCGCACGCTCAGCAGCGGCCGGTGGTCGTCGGTCATCGGGAGCCTCCTCGCCGGTCGGTGCCGTCCGGGCCCCTGCCGTAGAAGGTGCGGACCACGTGGTCCGGTCCCACCGGGGCCTCCGGCGGGCGCTCGGTCTCGCAGCGGGGGTCGCCGCGGACGGGGCAGCGGTCCCAGAACAGGCAGCCCTGGGGCAGGTGCTTCGGGTCCGGCGGGCTGCCGGGGATCACGGCGAGCTCGCCCTTGCCGTGGGCCGTCTGCGGCCGGGACGCCATGAGCCCCCGGGTGTAGGGGTGGCGGGGGTCGGTGAAGAGCTCCTCGAGGGGCGCGGACTCCACGATCTGCCCGCCGTAGAGCACGGCCACCCGGTCCGCGATCCCCGAGACCACGCCGAGGTCGTGGCTGATCCAGATCACGCTCATGCCCCGGGAGGCCTGCAGCTCCTTGACCCGCTCGAGGATCTGGGCCTGCGTCGTGACGTCGAGCGCGGTGGTGGGCTCGTCCGCCACGAGCAGCTCGGGGTCGCAGGCCAGGGCCACGGCGATCATCACGCGCTGCTTCATCCCGCCCGAGAGCTGGTGGGGGTAGGAGGAGAGGCGGGACGGCGGGTCGGGGATGCCGACGGCCTCGAGCAGCTCGAGCGCCCGGCGCCGAGCGTCGCGGCGGGTGAGGCCGAGGTGGAAGCGCGGTGCCTCCGTGAGCTGCTGCTCGACGGTCAGCACCGGGTTGAGGGACGTGGAGGGGTCCTGGAAGATGAAGCCCACCCGCCTCCCGTGGACGCCGCGCAGCTGCCGGGGGCTCATCGTCACGATGTCCTGACCGTCCAGCAGGGACTGCCCGCTCACCCGGGCGGGCGGGGAGTCGATCAGGCCGGTGGCCGCGAGCACCGTCATGGACTTGCCGGACCCGGACTCGCCCACGATGCCCAGGGTCCCGCCCCGGGGGACGGCGAAGGACACGCCGTTGACGATCTCCGCGGGGCCGATCCGGACGGCGAGGTCCCGCACGTCGAGCAGCACGTCCCGGTCGGAGGACGCCGGGGCGGTGGGGCGGCGGGGCTCGGTCGTGCGCATCAGGCGCTCCTCCGGATCTCGTCGGCCGTCCGCTGCCGCGGGTCGAGGACGTCGCGCATGCCGTCGCCCACCAGGTTGAACGCCAGCACGGTGCAGAAGATGGCCAGGCCCGGGAACACGCTCATCCACCAGGCGTCGTAGATGAAGGCCTGCGCGTCGTAGAGCATCCGTCCCCACGAGGGCTCGGGCGGCTGGACGCCCAATCCCAGGAAGGACAGCGCCGCCTCGGAGAGGATCGCGAAGGCCAGCGAGAGGGAGGTCTGGACGGTGATGGGCCCCATGATGTTCGGCAGCACGTGGCGGCGCAGGATGAGCCCGTCGGACGCCCCGATGGACTGGGAGGCCTTGACGTAGAGCTCCTCGCGCACGGCCAGTGTGGAGGCCCGCGTGATGCGGGCGAAGATGGGCGTGTAGACCACCCCGATCGCGATCATCGCGGTGGTCAGCCCGGGGCCCAGGACGGCCACGATCGCCATGGCCAGCAGCAGGATGGGGAACGCGAAGAGCACGTCCGCGCTGCGCATGATGACCGTGTCGAGCCAGCCGCCGAAGAAGCCGGCCACGAGTCCGAGGGCCACGCCGACCACCAGGGCGATGCCCACGGCCACGAGCCCCACGGTCAGCGAGATCCGGGCGGAGAGCACCACGCGGGAGAACACGTCCCGGCCCAGCTCGTCGGTGCCGAACAGGTGCGTTCCCGAGGGCGGCTGCAGGGCGTTGACCACGTCGATGTCGTTCGCCCCGAAGGGGGCTATCCACCGTCCGAGCACGGCGAGCAGGAGCACGACGACGAGGATGGCCAGCCCGGCGGCCGTGACCTTGTTCGAGACCAGCATCCGCAGGGTGCCGGTGCGGCTGACCTCCTCCGGGGTCTCCGCCGGCTCGGCGGGCCGGGGGGCGGGCCCGGTGCGGCCGTCCCCGGCGCCCGGGGCGCGGCGGTCGGGCGAAGGCGTCTCGGAGCTGCTCATGACACACGGATCCTCGGGTCGACGACGGCGTACAGGATGTCCACCAGCAGGTTGATCAGCAGGAAGATGAGGGCGATCAGCAGCACGGTGCCCTGGACCACCGGGTAGTCGCGGGCTGCGACGGCGTCGAAGACCAGCCGGCCCAGCCCCGGCCAGGCGAAGACCACCTCGATGACGATGAGTCCGCCGAGCATCGTCGCGGCCTGGACGCCGGCGACCGTGAGGATCGGCACGAGCGCGTTGCGCATCACGTGCCGGCCGACCACCGTGCGGCGGGGCAGCCCCTTGGAGCGGGCGGTGCGCACGTAGTTGGAGCCGACGACGTCGAGCACTGCGGAGCGGACGTAGCGGGTCATGATCGACCCGGAGACCACGCCGACGGCGAGCCCCGGCAGGACCACCCGCTGGAGCCAGCCCCACGGGTCCTCCGTGAAGGGCACGTATCCGGACGGGGGCAGCAGCCCCAGCATCGTCGAGAAGACGATGATCAGCAGCAGGCCGAGCCAGAAGTCCGGGACCGAGACGCCGAACTGGCTCACGGCGCGGATCCCGCCGTCCGCCGCGGAGCCGCGGCGCAGGGCGGCCCAGGTGCCGAGCGGGAACGCGATGAGCAGGGCGATCGTGATGCCGGCGAGACCGAGGGACACGGTGGCCGGCAGCCGGTCCAGCAGGATGAGGGTCACCGGTTCGCCGCTGCGGAAGCTCACCCCGAGGTTGCCGGTGAGGGCGTTGCCGATGTAGGCGAAGAACTGCACGAGCAGCGGCCGGTCCAGCCCGGAGGCCTCCCGCAGGGCGTCGTAGGACTCCTGGGTGAAGCGGGTGCCGAGGGCCACCCGCACGGGGTCCCCGGGGACGAGCTGGAGGAGGGCGAAGACCACGACCAGCACCCCGAAGAGCACCACCACGGTGTGCAGCAGGCGCTTGACGAGAAATCTGAGGAGCGGGCTGCTCATTCGGTGTCCTCCTCGAGCCGGACGTCCTTGAACCGGACCGCGCGGTCCGGGCGGGCCTCGTAGCCCTTCAGGTCCGGGGACCACGCCTGGACCACGTCGGGGTTGTACAGGTAGACGTAGCTGGCGTCGTCCACGATCTGCTCCGCGGCCCGGCCGTAGAGCTCCTTGCGGGCGTCCTGGTCGGTCTCGGTGCGCCCCCCGTCCAGGAGCCGGTCGACCTCGGGGTTGCTGTAGCCCTGGGCGTTGTTCGACCCCTCGGAGTGGTGCTGGTTGTAGTAGTAGTCGTTGACGTCCACGTTGCCGAGCCAGCCCAGCAGCAGCATGTCGAAGTTGCCCTGGGCCTGCTCGTCGAGCCAGGTGGCGAAGTCGAGGGTCCGGATGTCGGTGGCGACCCCGATGTCGGCGAGGTTCGCGGAGATCACCTGGGCGGCCGTGACGGTCTCGGGGTACTCGTTGGTGACCATGAGCTCGACGGTCTCCCCGGTCAGCCCGGAGCTCTCCGCGAGCTCCCGGGCGCGTTCCGGGTCCTGCTCGAACGGAGCGTACTCGTGGTGCCACACGGACGTCTCGGGGACCGCGGTCTGGTTCAAGGTCGCGTTGCCGTACCAGGTGACCTGGGCGATCGCCTCCCGGTCGATGGCCTGCGCCACGGCCAGGCGCGCGTCGAGGGAGTCGAAGGGCGGACGGGCCTGGTTCATGGCCACGTACCAGTAGTCCGTCGAGGGGACCCCGGCGACCTCGACGTCGGGGTTCTGCCGCAGCGAGTTCACCCGCTGCGGCGGGATGGAGTCGGTCCAGTGCACCTCGCCCGCCGTGAGGTCCGCGAGCGCCGTGGTGCCCTCCGAGATGAACCGGTAGACGACCCCGGGGACGTGGGGGCCCTCGCCCCAGTAGCCGTCGTTGGCCCGCAGCGTCACGGCCGTGCTCGCGGAGTTGCCCACCACCTCGAACGGCCCGGTGCCCACCGGGTCGAGCTGGACGTCGCCGCTCTCCACGTTCTGCCGCTCGACGATGGCCATGCCCTTGTACCCGCCGATCGCGGCGAGCAGGGCCGGCGTCGGCTGGGACACGTCGATGCGCACGGTGTGCTCGTCGACCGCCACCACGTCCTCGACGGCCGCCAGCCGGTAGGCGTTGGCCAGCTGCTCGTCGATGATCCGGTCGTAGGAGTACACGACATCCTCGGCCGTGAACGCGGAGCCGTCGTGGAACGTGACGCCCTCCCGCAGGCGGAACGTCCAGGAGAGCTGGTCCTCGCTGACCTCCCAGGACTCGGCGAGGGCGGGCTGCATCTCGAGGTCCCCGTCGGGCTCCACCAGGGTGTCGTAGACGTTCTCGAGGATCTGGAAGGAGAAGTAGGCGCTCGTGTTGTGGGGGTCGAGCTGGTCGGGCTCCCCGGCGATGGCCACCTCGAGGTAGTCGTCGGTGTCGACGTCCCCCGCCCCCGACAGGTCCACGCCCTCGCCCGTCGAGCAGGCGCCCAGGGCGAGGCACACGGCGCTCCCCACGGCGACGATCCGTGCTCCGCGTGCCATCCGCCGCCTCCCGGTGGTAGGAATGAGCCGTCCGCCCGGGAGGACCCGGCAGGTGCCCCGTCCGGCCGCCCTGCCGGTGCGCGCCCGGTCGTGGGTGTCGTCCCACCCTATGCACCCGGGGCGGACCACCACCACTACCGCCACCGCGTGTCCGACGTGCCGGTGCGGGGGACGTCGTCCCCCGCACCGCGCGGGGACAGCCATCGACAACGAACCGGTCGTCACGGACGTGACGGCCAGGAGGTGCTCGTGACCTACACCGTGATCGCCCGGAGCGCGGACTCCCGTCTGCTGGGGGCCGCCACGGCGAGCTGCTCGCTCGCCGTGGGCAACGCCGTTCCGGCGCTCGTGCCCACCGCCGGGGTGGTGGCCTCCCAGGCGTGGACCAACCGGCGGCTGCGCTTCGAGATGCTCCGCACCCTGCACCACGGGGGCACGGCCGAGGAGGCGATCGCCGCCCTGACCGACGCCGACCCCGACCTGGCGCTGCGCCAGGTGGCCGTCCTGCCCGTGGCGGGGCCCGGCGCGCACCTCACCGGCAGCCTGTGCACGCCCTGGGCCGGCGGTGTGGCCGGGGCGGACTTCGTGGTGGTCGGCAACTACCTGGCCGGCCCGGAGGTCGTCGAGGCGATGCGCGCGGCGATGGACGCGGCGCTCGCGGGACCCGGGCCGACCAGCAACGAGATGGCCGGTGCGCTCCTGGCGTGCCTGCGCGCGGGCCAGGACGCGGGCGGGGACAGCCGGGGGCAGCAGAGCGCCGCGGTGCTCGTGGCCGACACGCTCGCCGGCTTCCAGTACCCCGTGCTGCTCGACGTCGACCTGCGCGCCGACAACTCGCCCAGCCCGCTGGACGACCTGGAGGAGATGCTCGCACTGAAGGGCAGGGCCCACCCGGCACCGGCCGAGGTGGTGCCCAGCACCCCGGTCCCGCACCGTCCCGAGGACGAGGGGCTCTGGTCGACGGTCCTGTCCTGACCGGCCGCGGTGGGCGGCCCCCGCCGGGGTGGCCTACCCTCGGTCCATGACCTCTCGTCGTGTCCTTCCGCCGGTGCGCCGCGGCCCCGCGGCCGTCCTGGCCGCGGTCCTCCTGGTGGGAGCGACGGTCCTCTCCGGCTGCTCCCCGGAGCCGGCCGCACCGCCGGGGACCGCCCCGGCCGGGGACGGGGCGTCGTCGTCGGCCCCGTCGTCGGCCCCGTCCACGCCGGACCCGGGGCCCGCTCCGGACCGGCTGGAGGTCGTGGTCACCGGCGACGTCCTGCTCCATCCGGGGCTGTGGGCGCAGGCCGAGGCGGACGGGGACGGGGAGCTGGACTTCGGCCCGCTCGTGGAGGGGCTGCGCCCGTTCACGGAGAGCGCCGACCTCGCGATCTGCGACATGGAGACCCCGCTCGCCGCGCCCGAGGGCCCCTTCTCCGGCTATCCCTCGTTCGAGGTGCCGCCGCAGATCGCCCCGGCGCTGGCCGAGATCGGCTACGACGCCTGCACCACGGCCACGAACCACGCCGTGGACGCCGGCCCGGAGGGCCTCGAACGGACCCTCGCCGTCCTGGCGGACGCCGGGATCGCCACCACCGGAACGTACCGCACCGCGGAGGACGCGCGGGAGCCGCTGGTCCTGGACGTGGACGGCGTGGGCGTGGGACTGGTGACCGGGACCTACGGGCTCAACGGCAACGTCCCGGACGCCGCGTGGCGCGTGGACCTGCTGGACGTGCCGGAGATGGTCCGCAAGGCGCGTCAGGCCCGGGAGGCGGGGGCGGAGATCGTGCTGGCCGCGGTGCACGCCGGGGAGGAGTACTCCTCGGCGCCCGACCGGCAGCAGCTCGAGGTCACGCACGCGCTCGCCGACAGCGGGGAGTTCGACTTCGTCTACGGCCACCACACGCACTCGGTGCTGCCGATCGAGAAGCACGGGGACACCTGGATCGTCCACGGCCTGGGCAACAGCCTCTCGGAGCACGCCACCCGGGTGCCGGTCAACAACGAGGGCCTGACGGTCAGCATGTCCTTCGCGCGCGAGGACGGGCAGTGGGTCGCGGGCGACCCGGTGTGGACGCCGCACCTCCTCACCCTCGACCCGATCCGGTGGTGCGCGCTGCCGGCCGAGGACGTCTGCCGCTCCCCGGAGGAGGACGCGGCGTCCCTGGCGCGCACCGCGCGGACCGTGGGGTCGATGGGCGCGGGGGCCGACGGCGCCCGCCCGTGGCGCCCGCTCACCCTCAGCCCCGCAGGACCGCAGGGACCCGCAGGGCCGTAGCGCTCAGTCCTGTCCCAGGGTGACGAGCGCCTGCACCGGGGCGTGGTCGCTGGGGTGGCCCCCGGCGAAGCGGGCGGTGTTGATCGCGGCGCGGCTCACCCGGACGTCGGGGCCGGTCAGCACCCAGTCGATGCGCTCCTCGCCCTCGACGGCCTCGCCGTAGTCCGGGAAGGTGCCCCACGCGGGGGTGAGCCGTTCCTCGGCGGCCGTCCAGGTGTCGGCGAGCAGCCCGGAGCCCACGAGCGTCGCGTAGGCCCCGGAGTCGCCCGCGTCCGCGTTGAAGTCCCCGGTGACCACGGTGGGGGTGTCCGGGTGGAAGCTGTGCACGAGCTCGGCCAGGGCCTCCGCGCTGAGGTCCCGGGCGTCCTCGGAGTCGTGGTCGAAGTGGGTGTTGGCGAGCACGAGGTCGGTGCCGGTGCCGCGGTCCAGGAAACGGCCCCAGGTGATGATGCGCGGGACGTCGTTGCCCCACGTGGCGGAGCCGATGAGCTCCGGGGTGCCGGAGAGCCAGAACTGGTCCCACTCCAGCAGCTCCAGGCGCCGGGCGTCGTAGAAGATCGCCGAGTACTCGCCCTTGCTGCCCCCGGCGCGGCCGTAGCCGACCATCCGGTAGCCGGCCGGCAGCGACTGCTCCACCGCCGGCAGCTGGTGATGGAGGGCCTCCTGCACCCCGAGGAGCGTGGGCTGCTCGAGCTGCAGCAGCCGTGCCAGCCGGGGCGCGCGGTCGGGCCAGTGGTCCGGGTCCCCGGCGCGCGTGCCGCTGTGGTGGAAGCGGATGTTGTAGCTCATCACGTGCAGGGACCGGCCCGTGGCGGGGCCGATGAGCGGCGCCGCGGGGTCGGCGACACCGGGGGTCGCGGAACGGTCGAGAAGGACGGTGTCTGGTGACATCACTGCTCCAGGGTGGGGGAGTGCGGGCGCGTCGTCGTCCCATGGTGGACCGGGCGGCCCGACCACGGTGCCACCGAGGGGGAACCCCCGGTGATCGTCCGGTGAATTCGTGGGGTCCTCCACGGGGACCTCGGCCCCGTGGTGGGCGGTGCACGGCTCAGGCATCGGGCACCGCCACGGGGAAGTGCCGGATCTCCCCGGCGCGGAGCTCGTGGACCTCGCCGTCCACCCAGACGCGCACGGGCAGGGCGGGTCCGGGGCCGAGGTAGAGACGCAGCCCCTGCGGGGTGAGCTCCACCTGGATCGGCTGGTCCCGGTAGTGGATCGAGAAGGTCACCTCGGGCACCTGCGGGGGGATCGCCGGGCGGAACCAGAGCATGTCCTCCCGGATCTCCAGGCCCGTGTAGCAACGGGTCAGGATGTCCACGGAGCCGGCCATGGCCCCGAGGTGGATGCCCTCGCGGACCGTGTCCCCCTGGGCGTCGAGGAGGTCGCTGCTCAAGGCGCGGGTCAGGAACGACCAGGAGCCGCCGCGGTCGAGGCGCGACTCGACCCACGAGTGGACCACGTTGGACAGCGTGGACCCGTGGGCGGAGCGGGTGCGGTAGAAGGCCACGGTGGCTCGGAGCGACTCCGGCGGGAACGCGTAGCCCAGCTGCTCGAGCAGTTCGCGCAGCTCCAGGTCGGAGAGCAGGTAGAGCAGCATCAGGACGTCCGCCTGCTTGGAGAGCCGGTAGTCGTTGGTGGACAGACCCTCGGCGTCGAGGATGAGGTCCAGGCGGCCGATGCGGCCGTAGCGCTCCTGGTACTCCTCCCAGGAGAACTCCGGGAGGTCCCCGTAGCCCTCGAACTGGGCGAGCACGCCGTCGGCGAGGAACGGAACCCGCAGCCGGGTGCGGATCCGCTTCCAGCCCACCAGCTCGTCCTCGCGCAGGTCCAGCCGTTGCCACAGGGGCCCCCCGTAGTCCTTGCCGAGGCGGTCGATCATCTCCAGGGTCCGGGTGAGCAGCCACGCGGTCATGACGTTGGTGTAGGCGTTGTTGCGCAGGCCGGATCCGGGAGCGCCGGGATAGCCGTCGTGGAACTCGTCCGGCCCCATGACGCCCGTGATGTCGTAGCGGTCGTCCCGTGGGTCGTGGACGGCCAGGCCCGCGAAGAACCGGGCGATCTCCACCATGAGCTCCGCCCCCTCCTCCACGAGGAAACGGGTGTCCGCCGTGGACTGGAAGTACTGCCACACCGAATGGGCGATCGCCAGCCCGACGTGGTGCTGCAGCCTCGAGTTGTCCGGGATCCACCGCCCGGTCCGAGGGTTGAACAGGACCGTGGGCGTCTCCTCGCGGCCGTCGCTGCCGCTCTGCCACGGGAACATCGCCCCGGCGTGGCCGGCGCGTCGTGCGGCGTCCCGGGCCTCCCCGAGGCGCCGGTAGCGGTAGGCGAGCATCGACCGCGTCCATTCGGGCCGCCGCAGCGTGAGCATGGGGTAGACGAACATCTCGTCCCAGAAGATGTGGCCCCGGTAACCCTCACCGTGCAGCCCGCGGGCGGGCACGCCCGCGTCCAGGTCCGGCCCCGCAGCGGCCACCGCCTGCAGGACGTGGAAGGTGTTGAGGTTCACGGCGAGCCCCTCCTGCCCTCCTGTGCCGGTCGCGACGGCGAACGCGGACCACAGGGCCTGCCACGCCGCAACGTGGTGGCTCAGCAGCTCCTCGAAGGTCCCGGCCCGGGCCAGAGCCCCTGACGCCGCGAGCGCCGGCGTCGAGATCGCCCGATCCCGGGAGGTGGCGAAGGCGACGATCTTCTCGACCCGCACGGCCTCCCCGGCCTCCATCCCGATGTGCATCTCGTGGCCCGTCACCCGGGGGGCCGGCGTGACGGCGACCATCGATCCGGAGCGCCGTGCGCGGTTCTCCTCCAGCACCCGAGTGCGCATCGCCACCGCGATGTGGATCTGGGACTGGCTCGTCACGGTGTCCAGCAGGACCTTTCCGGGTCCCAGGTCCTCCACGGTGGTCGCGTCCAGGTGCCGGTCGGACAGCGCCGAGTACTCGCGGACGTTGCGGTTCGCGACGTCCGCGTCCACCAGGCTCCGGACGGTGAGCGTCCCGGACCAGTCCTCAGCCTCGAACTCTGTCTCCTGGCCCGCAAGGTGACGGTGGTCCTGGGAGACGAACCGGCGGGTGGTCACCCGGGTCGTCCGGCCGACGTCGTCCCGGAAACGGAGGCTGCGGGTCAGCACGCCGGTGCGCACGTCGAGGTCCTGCGCGTAGTCGAGGACGTTCTCCTGCGTCGGCAGGAACCAGTAGCCGTTGCCGACGCGGTACTGGAGCATCGTCCAGTCGGGGGCGTTGACCATGTGCTCGTCCTCGACGGTGAGCCCGTCGACGTCCGTGCGCAGGCGGTTGTAGACACCTGCCAGATAGGTCCCCGGGTAGTGCGGCCCCTGGGCACGCGACTCGCTCGCGGCGCCGCGGGTCGCCATGTACCCGTTCCCCAGCGTGCACAGGGACTCGCGCAGCCCCTCCTGCCGGGGGTCGAAGGACGTGTAGGTCAGGTTCCAGGGGCTGCCCTCGCCCGATCCGCCGCCCCACGCCGCGGTGCCGGACACGGGGGCCAGCGGCAGGTCGAGGGCCTCGAGGTCGTCGACCACGAAGTGGGCGCCCGCGGCGAGCAGCGGTCCGCGGCGGTCGGCGTCGCCGAGGCCGACGATGAGGCCGAACCCCTCGGTCACGGCCGTCCGCACCAGGCGGTGGCTGTCGGTGACGACGACGACGTGCTCGGGGTCGACTCCCAGCTGGCGGGAGGCGAGCCGCAGGGACGCGGACGGAGGATGCCGATGGGGACGCCGGGAGACGGGGCCGTCCGGACCGTCGTCCGGCGGGTCGGCGGCAACGACGACGTCGGCCAGGAACTCGGACGGCAGCTCCTGGCGGGCGGTGACGACCGCTGTGAGGACGCCTTCGGACTGCAGGCGCCCGAAGAGGGCCTGCGCGCCGGCGTCGGGCCTGTGCCGGTCGTCCAACTCCATGAGCACGGAGTGCGTCTCCTCGGCCGAGGGATCGAGGGCCAGCAGGACGGCCCCGAAGGTGCTCTCGCCGGGGACGACCGGTTCCACCTCGAGGCCGTTCATGCGGACATTGTGTCACCTGCCTCCGTCAGGTGCTGGAGGCGGGCGGGGCGGGGCGTCAGTTGATCGTGCTGAGGCGGATGGTCTCGGGCAGCCCCAGGATCTGCTCGATGACCTCCGGGGTCACGCCGTTGCCGGCGTCCGTGACGAGGTAGCCGGTGTCCCCGCGGGTGGACAGCTGCTGGCGGTCGATGTTGATGCCGTGGTCGCCGAGGACGCTGTTGACGGTCGCCAGGACGCCGGGGACGTTGCGGTGCAGGTGCAGGATGCGGGTCCCGTTGACGGCGGCGTCCAGCTGGACCTGCGGCATGTTCACCGACAGGGTCGTGGAGCCGGAGGCCACGAAGGCCGAGAGCTTCCCGGCCACGAACCGCCCGATGTCCACCTGCGCCTCCTGCGTGGAGCCGCCGATGTGCGGGGTGAGGATCACGTTGGGCAGGCGCTGCAGCACCGAGCTGAACGGGTCCCCGACCGCCTTGGGCTCGTTGGGGAAGACGTCCACCGAGGCGCCGGCGATGTGCCCGCTGACCAGGGCGTCCCGCAGGGCGTTGTAGTCGACCACCATGCCGCGGCACAGGTTCAGGAACAGGGACCGGGGGCGCATCCGCTCGAACTGCTCCCGGCCGAACAGGTTGTTGTTGTCGGCGCGGCCGTCCACGTGCAGGGAGACGGTCTCGACCCGCTCCAGCAGCTCCTCCAGCGTGTCGCAGCGCTGGGCGTTGCCGAGGGGCAGCCGGTCCACGACGTCGTAGTAGTAGACCCGCATGCCGAGCGTCTCGGCGAGCACGGACAGCTGGGAGCCGATGTTGCCGTATCCCACGATGCCGAGGGTGCGGCCGCGGACCTCGTGGGCGCCCTTGGCGGACTTGTCCCACACGCCCTCGTGCATGGCCTTGTTCTTGTCGGTGAGGTGCCGGGCCATCGAGATGATCTCGGCGATCGCGAGCTCCACCACGGACCGCGTGTTGGAGTAGGGGGCGTTGAAGCACGTCACCGCGTGCTCGGTGGCGGCCGCGAGGTCGATCTGGTTCGTGCCGATGCAGAAGGCGCCCACGGACAGCAGCTGCGGGTGGGCCTCGAACACCTCCCGGGTCACGTGGGTCTTCGACCGGATGCCGAGCAGCTCGACGCCCTCGAGCGCCTCGACGAGCTCTCCGGTGTCG
Source organism: Kocuria nitroreducens (assembly GCF_042879195.1). Lineage (NCBI taxonomy): Bacteria > Bacillati > Actinomycetota > Actinomycetes > Micrococcales > Micrococcaceae > Kocuria > Kocuria nitroreducens. The sequence goes on along the minus strand of NZ_JBHZTC010000021.1, from coordinate 27,969 downwards.
AGGGCGCCCTGGCGGGTCTCCACCTCGATCCCCTTCTCGGACAGGATGCGCTCGGCCTCGGGGTGGACGTTCTCCAGGAGCAGTGCTTTCACAGTGGTCCAGTCTATGGCTCCGGGACGCGGGACGACGACGTCGGGCGTCACTGCGCGGTCGATGTGCTCCGGATCACGGTGCTTCGGCGGACTTGGGTGTTCCCTCGGGTCCCGCCGGCGGCGCGGGGCACGAAAAAGGCGAAGCGGGACATCCGTCGGATGTCCCGCTTCGCCTGCGTGGTGCGCGAGGGGGGAGTTGAACCCCCACGCCCTTTCGGGCACACGGACCTGAACCGTGCGCGTCTGCCTATTCCGCCACTCGCGCTCGTCGATCACCGCGGCGGACCGCTGTGGGCAACGACGACAATCCTACCCACACTCGTGTCCGATGGCCAATCGTGGCCGCGTGCCGTCCATCAGTAAGCTTGCTGCATCCCGGACGGGGATCGACTACGGCACTCAGGGGGCAGGGATGGAACCCGACAGCGAGAATCTCGAGGAGAAGCGCAAGGAGCTGGGCCGGACGGACGAACCGCTCGAGGACGAGCTGGTCGAGGGGTTCGAGAACACGGTCACCGAGGGCGCGGAACGACTGACCCGCACCTGGCGGGCGATGACCATCACGGGACTCTTCGGCGGGATCGACGTGGGTGTGGGCATCCTCGCCTACCTGGCGGTCAAAGAGGCCACCGGATCGGACCTGATGGCCGGCGCGGCGTTCGGCTTCGGCCTGCTCGCTCTCCAGCTCGCCCACTCGGAGCTGTTCACGGAGAACTTCCTGGTGCCCATCTACGCCGTCGTCTCCCGGCACAGCACCTGGTTGCAGCTGGCGCGCTTCTGGGTGGTGACCCTGTTGACCAACCTCGCGGGCGGGTGGCTGTTCACCTGGCTCATCGTGGCGGGATTCCCGCAGTTCCACGACGTCATGGAGGAGTCGGCGACCAAGTACCTCGAGGGGGGCCTCACGGTGGAGTCGGCCGCTCTGGCGCTCCTGGCCGGCAGCACCATCACGCTCGGGACGCGGATGAGCCAGGGGTCCAGCAACGAGGTGGTGCACGCCGTCATCGCGCTCATCGACGGACTGCTGGTCGTCGGGCTGGGCATGCTGCACGGAGCGCTGAACTCGGCCATCATCTTCGGCGCCATGCACGCGGGCTCCGACATCTCCTACACGGAGTGGTTGCTGTGGATGCTGTGGGTCATTCCGCTGAACATGGTGGGCGGGCTCGTCATCATCACCCTGCCGCGGCTCGTCCGCACCCTCGAGCTGATCAAGAAGGAGCGCGCGGCGCAGGAGAGCCGGCACGCCGACGACGGGCGGGTGGTCTGAGGATCAGGCGACCGCGAGCCCGGTGGTCAGGGCGAACGCCCCCCACAGGCCCGTCAGCGCGAAGAGGGTGATCGGGGCGAGCAGCGCGATCTCCACGGCCGAGCCGGCGTTGCCGATCAGCGGCACCGTGAGGAAGGACCGGTTCCTGTACACCGACCGGGGCAGGGGCAGCGGCATCCGCAGCGGGTAGAGCAGGTGGATCCCGCGCGTGGTCACCAGGTCCCCGGCGAGGTGGGCGACCACCCCCGTGGCCACGGCCGCGGGGAACCACCACTCGTGGGCGGGCGGGTGGAGTCCCACGACGACGCCCAGCCCGATCCCCACGACCCAGTTGAGCTTCGCGACCCGGTCCGGCACGAAGGCCAGCACCTGCACCGCGAAGGCGATGAGCAGCACGGACATCACCGCGGCGAGCGGCCACACCCGGCCCAGGCCCTCGACCGGGATCCCGATCTTCTGCGCGGCGGCCGCCAGGCCGGTGAACACCGCCACGCCCAGCACGGAGTGGGTGCCGCGCCGGTGCCCGCCGGAGAGCCGGCAGATCCCGCGGGCCAGCCACGTGGACAGCGGGCGCAGGGACCGGGCGACGGTCCCGTCCGGGTGGTCGAGGTCGGGGAGCAGCGCCGCCCCGGCGGTGACGAGCGCACCGGTGAGGACCCCGGTGTCGCCGACGTCCAGGACCCCCCAGCCGATCGGGACGGTGAGGTCCTGCAGGTGCAGCTGGTACTCGGCGGTCAGCGCCACCCACGCGGCCGCCCCGCAGGCCGCATGGCTCGGTCCCATCATGAGAGTGACGTCCTCCTCGGATTCCCGGTTGCGGCGGGCCGGTCGGCCTCACCAGCGGAAACACTAGAGTTCCGGCCGGACAGCACAGCGCGGCCGACGGCGGGACGGCGCCCCGGTGACACCGTGCCCGCCGGCTCCGTAGGCTGACGGCCAGGACTCCGCCGACGGAAGGACAGTGCCGTGCTCCGATCCGCCCGCTCCGGTTCGGGAGCGCCCACCCTGCTGCTGCTCCCGGGGCTCCTGTGCACCCAGCGGCTGTGGGACCGGGCGCGGCCGCTGCTCGAGGCCTTCCACGACGTCCTCACCGTGGACCTGCCGGGGGTCGGCGGCGATCATCCGGACGGCGCCGCGGACCTCACGGCGTACGCGGACCGGGTGTGCGAGGTGCTCGACGCGGAGGGGATCGAGCGCTGCGTGTGGGTGGGGCACTCGCTGGGCGGCTACGTGCTCGCGGCGGCCCTGGAGCGCCACGCCGACCGGATCAGTCACGCCGTCCTGGCCTACAGCACGACCGAGGCCGACGACGCCTCGGCCCGCGCCGGCCGGGACAAGGGGATCTCCGCCGTGCGGGAGCGCGGCGTCGCGGCCTACGCGCGCCGGCAGATGCCGCGGACGTTCCGGGAGGACGCCCGCGAGGCGGACGTCGAGGCCGCGCTCCGCCAGGCCCGGGACTGGCCGGAGGATGCCGTGGTCCGTGCCCTGGAAGCCATGCGGGACCGGCCTGACCGCACGCCGCTGCTGCTCGAGCACTCCGAGCTGCCGGTGCTGCTCGTCCAGGGGGACGACGACCCCGCCATCGACGCCCTCGATCCGCAGGAGCGCCACGTCACCCGGATCGTCACGGACACCGCGCACATGGGCGTGCTCACCGACCCGCACACCTTCGCGGGCATCGTGCACGGCTGGGTGGCCGACGAGCTCGAGCGCTCTGCCTGACCGGACTCCGCCGGGGAGCGGTGCGTCGGGGAGCAGGCCATCAGGGAGCCGGCACGGGCCGCCACCCCGCCGAGTCCACCTCGACGACCACGGGCGCCCGCCCGTCCGCGCCCCGCAGCCGCAGCGCCTCCTCGATGTCACCGGCGGGGGCGGCGACCACGAAGGTCTCCCCGCGGAACAGGTCGGCGGAGTCGTCGACGAGCGAGACCAGTTCCTCGGCGCCGCGGACGGTGAACCGCTCGGCCACGCGCAGGCGTGCGGTCCACAGCGGCGGAGCGGCGGCGCCGTCGAGGAGGACGGCGGTGGCCGGGCACTGCAGGTCGGTCATGGTCCCAGTCTTCCCTCCGGGCCGCGGCGGGAGAAGACTGGGACCATGACCGGACCCGTGGACCCCATCACCGTCGCCGCCGCCCGGGCCCGCATGGCTGCGGACGCGCACCGCGGCGTGGAGACCGACGCGTGGGTCGCCGGCCTCGCAGCCTCCGGCGGCCCCCACCGGCCGGGGGCGCCGCGCCCGTCCGCGGGGGACGTCCTCTCCGGGCGCGACGACGCCCACACGGTCTCCTCCGAGGGCGACCGCCGGTCCGTCGAGTGGAGCCGCGACCTCGCCGACCGGGGCGGCTGAGTGGTCCCGCCGGGTCAGCCCACGGACTTGGGCTGCCAGGGCAGCTGCTGATCGCAGCCGGGGGTGAGCCAGGCTTTCACGAAGCCTCCGGACTGGTAGACGAACTCCCGCAGGTGCCCTCGCGGCACGGCCGGGTAGTCGAAGGAGAGCATGTCCAGCTCCCCCGGGTAGCACCGTCCCAGCAGCAGGCGGGCCCGGGCGACGTGCTGGCGGTAGGTGAGCACGCTGACGTGGTCCCACCCCCGCTGCTCGCTCAGCGCGCGCAGCTCCATGGCCTCGCCCTGGGTGGTCGAGGGGTCGGGGCGGAAGCAGATCACCTCGTAGTCCTGGTCCCCGCCCTCCGCGCAGGTCCGGGCGGCCCGCGCGTAGTACACCCTGCCCGAGGCGTCGCCGAGGTCGCCGGTGCCCGGATCGGCCACGACGAGCACGGGCGCCACCCCGGCGTCCATGAGCCGCAGCGCCTCGGCCATGCGCGTCCGGTCCGGAGGTCCCAGCACGAGGAGGGCGTCCGAGCGCGCCGGGTCGTCGGTCCGGGGGTGCTGGAACACCGCCCAGCCGGCGATCAGCCAGGCCAGGCCCAGCGCGAGCGCCGGGACGAGGACCCAGCTCAGCCACGCGGAGCGGCGGGTGGTGCGGGCACTTCGGGGCATCGGGGCCGCTCCTCGCCGGTCGTGCGGACGGAGTCCGGGTCAGCCGACATTGTCGCACCCGCCACGGGGGGACGCGCGCCGTGTGACGGGTCGGGGCCGACCGGGCGGGGTGGCCCGGGCCTACGATGTAGGACGCCGGTGCGGTGCGCGCGGGCGTGCCGTGCGCACGGCAGTTCGACGACCGAGGAGGACGGACCGCATGACGGTGCAGGACGAGTCCGGTGTGCTGTGCCGGGTGCCCATGCGCTGGGGCGACATGGACCCGTACGGGCACGTGAACAACGTGGAGGTCGTGCGGCTGCTCGAGGAGGCGCGGATCGCGGCTCTGGGCGTGCCCGTGGGCACCGGCGACCAGGTGGAGCCCCCGCTGATCCCGTTCTTCTCCGCGCTGCCGGAGGGCACTCAGGCGCTGATCACCGAGAACCGGATCAAGTACCTCCGCCCCCTCGAGTACCGCAACACGCCGGTGGAGGTCCGGGTGTGGGTCGTCTCCGCCCGCGGCGGGGCCCTGACGCTGGGTTTCGAGATCACCGACGTGGTCTCGCGCAGGGCGTGCGTGCGGGCCGAGACCCGGCTCGCGTTCTTCGTGCCCGCCACGGGGACGGTGCTGCGCATCTCGGCGGAGCAGCAGGAGCTCCTCGCCCCGCACGCGGGCCCGAGCGTCTTCCGCTGACCCTCGGTGTTCCCGCCGAGCCCCCACCGCGCCGTGCCCTCGCCCGCTGAATCCCCATCCAGGTGGCGTTTCCCCAGGGCGATTTCTGGGGAAACACCACCGACGTGGGGTGCGGCGCAACGGGGGGACGGAATGTGGGGGGGGTCGGGCGGGCCGGCTCAGGCCTCGGTGCGCGCCCGGTGGGCCGCCTGCGATCGCCGGTACTGCGCCGCGAGCCGGACCGGGGCGTTGGGCGCGCCGAACCCGGAGTACCCGTTGCGGCGCTCCACCACTTCGAAGAACACCGTGCCCAGGGTCTCCGTGTAGAAGTGCAGGAACTCGCCCTGGGCGTCCCGGTCGTAGAGCAGGTGCAGCTCCTGCAGGGAGGCCACGAACCCGGCGTCGAGGTCGAAGCGGGCGTCGAGGTCCTCGTAGTAGTTCTGCGGCACGGGCAGGAACCGCAGCCCGCGCCGGCGTGCCCGCCGGGCCACGGCGACGACGTCCGTGCAGGACAGCGCCACGTGCTCGGGGTAGGCCGCGCCCACGAAGGAGCCCTGCTCGGCGGCGGTGGGGGCCACGTTGAGGGGCATCCGCACCGCGCCGTTGGCCGAGCGCATCACCTGGCTGCGCACCAGCCCCGAGGGGCCGGGGACGTCCTGCGAGGCCTGCGCCTCGAGGGCGAGCACCGAGGTGTAGAACAGGACGGCCTCGTCGTAGTGCTGCCACGGCTGGGCCATGTTGATGTGGTCCACCCCGGTGACCAGCGCCCCGGTGTCGAGCTCGTCGTCCGCGCCGAACTCGGCCAGCCAGGCGGGGACCCCGTCCGCCCTGCGCTCGCAGAAGAAGATCTCCGTGCCGTCCGGGGCGAACACGCCGCGGAGGACCTGCTCGTCGTCGCGCTGGGAGCGGGGCACGGGCAGGGCCTTGAGCCGGGCGGCCCGCTCGACCACGGCGTCCGGGTCGGCGACGTCGAAGCCGAGCGCGGCGATCCCGGTGGTGGAGCCGTCCGGGACCGCGTCGTTGACGACCACCCGCACCGGTCCCTGCACCCACACCTGCACGTTCTCCTTGGACTGGTGGTGCCCGCCCAGGGCGAAGCCGAGCTGGTGCAGGAGCCGGGTGGTCTCACCGAGGCGTCCGGTGCGGATCTCCACGAAGTCGTGGCCGCTGGGCTCCTCGACCGCGGGCAGCGCCTGGAGCCCGAGCGTGTCCCGGGTCCGCTCCCCGGCCAGGGCCCGCCGGGTCTGGTCCTCGAGCCAGCGCAGGGAGCGCAGCCCGTCCACCGCCGTGCGGTGGACGTCGGCCTGGCGGAAGGCGTCGTTGAAGATCTCCAGGGACACGGGCCCGTCGTAGCCCGCGCGGACCAGGTGGGACATGAAGCCGACCATGTCGAAGCCGCCCTCCCCGGGGAACACCCGGTGGTGGCGGGACCAGGAGAGGACGTCCAGGCTCAGCAGCGGGGCGTCGGCGAGCTGGACGAAGAAGATCTTCTCGGCCGCGACGTCCTCGATCGGCGCGGGGTCCCAGGCGCGGGAGAGGATGTGGAAGCTGTCGAGGCAGGTCCCCACGCTCGGGTGGTCGGCGAGGTCCACGATCCGCTGGGCGCGCTCGAAGTCGTCGACGAACCGTCCCCACGCCAGCGCCTCGTAGGCCAGCCGCACGCCGTAGCGGGCGGCGAGCCCGCCGAGCTGCCGCAGCTGCCCGGCCATGACCTCGTCGTCGTCGATCTCCGCGGTGGCCACGTTGGAGCACACGAGCAGGGTCTCCGTGCCGAGCCGGTTCATCAGCCGGAACTTGGCCTCGGCGCGCCGCAGGTTCGCGGCCAGCTGCTCCGGGCCCACGGCCTCGAAGTCCCGGAAGGGCTGGTAGAGGTCCAGGCCCAGTCCCAGCTGCCCGGCGAGCTCCCGGATCTCCTCGGGGGAGGAGGGGGAGACGACCAGGTCCTGCTCGAAGACCTCGATCCCGTCGAACCCGGCGGCCGCGGCGGCGTGCATCTTCTCCTCGAGGGTGCCCGAGAGGCAGACCGTGGCGATCGAGGTGCGCATCAGCGTCCCGCCCCGGAGACGGCCGGCTCCACGGCGCCCCGGTCCCCGGTGCTCTGCTCCCCGGCGTCCCGTCCCCGGTCGTCGGGGGCGCGCAGCCCGGCGGCCTCGGCGCGCGACGTGTGCAGCGCGTCGATCTCGTCGAGGGACTTCTTCGCCGTCTCCTTCGCGGTGAGCGCGGCGCCGCCGGAGATCAGGCACGCGACCGTGACGAACACGGCCACGCCGAGCCAGTTGTCGCCGGCGGGACCGGCCACGGCGGAGGCGAGGACGGGCGCGAAGCCGCCCGAGACCGCGAACCCGATCTGGGTGCCCAGGGCCAGGCCGGTGACCCGCACCCGCAGGGGCAGCATCTCGGCGTAGAACGAGGGCCAGATGCTGTTGGCCATCGAGTAGGAGCACCCGGACATGACCGCGCCGAGCACGAAGATGAGCGGCCAGTTCCCGGCGTGGACCGCCGAGAGGTAGGGATACATCAGCACGGCGGGGCCGAGCACCCCCGCGAGGAAGACGGGCTTGCGGCCGATGCGGTCGGCGAGCACGGCCACGACCGGGATCACGAACAGGGCGACGGCGTTGGCCAGCACCGAGACCCACAGCATCGTGGAGCGGTCGAGGCCGACCACGGAGGTGGCGAACGAGAGGGACCACACCGTGAACACCACGTTGACGGTGTTGATCATGGCGGCCGCGGCGATCCGGACCACGGCGGCCCGGTGGTGCCGCAGCAGCACCCGCAGGGGGGACTCCGGCTGCTCGGCGGGCGCCTCGGCGCGGGCCTCCCGGAAGGCCGGGGGCTCCTCCAGATGGCGGCGGATCAGGTAGGCGACGACCACGACGACGGCGGAGAGCCAGAACGGCACGCGCCAGCCCCAGCTGAACAGCGCCGCCTCCGGCAGGAGGGTGAAGGGGATGAACACGGCGGTGGCCAGCAGGGTCCCGAACTGGGTGCCCTGCAGGGTCCAGCTGGTGGTGTACGCGCGGCGGTCCTCGTCGGCGTGCTCGAGCGACATGGAGATCGCGCTCGCCTGCTCGCCCGCGGCGGACAGGCCCTGGACCACGCGGCACAGCACGAGCAGCGCCGGGGCCAGCATCCCCACCTGGTCGTAGGTCGGGAGGCAGCCGACGGCGAAGGTCGCCCCGCCGATCATGAACAGGGTCAGCATGAGCACGAACCTGCGGCCGAACCGGTCGGCCACCGGCCCCATGACCAGTGCGCCCAGCGGCCGGACGACGTACGCCACGCCCACGGTGCCCATGGCGAAGAGGATGGCCGCGCCCGGGGACGTCTCGGCGGGGAAGAAGAGGCGATTGAGCACCAGGGCGGCGGCGGTACCGTAGACCGCGAAGTCGTAGTACTCGAGGGCGCTGCCGATCCAGCTGGCCAGTGCGGCCTTGCGGGGCGTCCGGCCGGACGGCGGCGTGGCCGTGGTCCCGGCAGTCGTCGCTGCTGAACTCATGGAGGTCCTTCGGTTCGGTCCGCAACATCAGATGGTTCTCATATTGTGGAAATTACTTCTATTGTGTGATCATGATTGCTGTGAGCTGGTCCACATGTCAACCAGAGAGCGAATGGAGCGCCACCGTGAGAACACCGAGCCGGACCACCGTCCCCAGCGTCGGATGCCCCCGATGACGGCCCCGGAGCCGGCGGGGGCCCCCCGCCGGGACATGGTGGGCAAGGCCCTCCAGCTGCTCGAGCTGCTGGGGGAGCACCCGGGCGGACTGACCACGGCCGAGGCCACCAAGATCTGCGGCTACCCCTTCAGCACCACGTACCGGCTGCTCAACGCGCTCGTCCGGGACGGCTTCGCCGAGCTGCAGGAGGACAGGCGCTACGTCCTGGGGCTGAAGATCTTCCACGCCGCCCACAGCGTGGCCCAGCGCCTCGGGATCACCGGGACGGTCGTGCCCGTGCTGCGGCGGATGGTCGAGCGCACCGGGGAGTCCTGCCTGTTCGCCGTCCTGGACGGCGACCGCTTCCACACCCTCGCCAAGGAGGACGGGCCGGACTTCCGGGTCACCTCCGACCCCGGCTACCGCGGCGCGCTGCACTCCTCGGCCCTGGGGCTGTGCCTGCTCGCGTTCGCCCCGGAGGACGTGCGCGAGCACCTCGTCGGCACGATCGGGCTCGAGCCCCGCACCCCGGGCACGCTCACGGACCGGGACGAGCTGCGCCGGCGGGTCGAGCGGATCCGGCGGGAGGGCTGGGCCACCCAGGACCAGGAGCACGACGTGGGGATGGTCGCCGTGGCGGTGCCCGTCCTGCGGCCGGGCGGGGGCTGCGTCGGCTCGCTCGCGCTGTCCGCACCGGTCTTCCGGCACCGGCTGGAGGACCTCGTGGACATGGTGCCCGCCCTCCAGGAGGCGGCGGAGGAGCTCGGCGCGAGGCTCACCGGCTGAGCGGCGTGCTCAGGGGACGGACCGGCCGCGGGCCGCGGTGAGCAGGGCGTACCAGTCCTCGTGGCCCAGCCGGGACGCGAGCTCCTCCGCCCCGGCGCACGCGGCGATCCGCTCCGGGTCGGTGGTCCCCAGGACCGGGCGGATCCCGCCGGGGTGCTTCATGAGCCACGCGAGGACCACCGCCTCGCCGGACACGCCGTGCGCCGCGGCGATCCGGTGGACCGTCTCGGCGGTGGCCGCGGCGTGCTGGTCCTCCGGCGGGATCGGCGCACCGGTGTACAGGCCGCGGGCGAGGGCGCCCCACGCCTGCACCTCGATGCCGTCGGCCGCGCAGTACTCCAGGAGCCCTTCCGGGAACGAGTGCTCCGCCCCCTCGGGGTGGTTGGCCAGGATCTGCTGCTCCACGAAGCTCCGGTGCCGCAGGCTCAGCTCGAGCTGCACCGCGGTGACAGGAGTGGTGAGCACCTGCTGGTAGCGGGACACCTGGCGGGTCGACATGTTGGACAGGCCCACGGAGCGGATCAGCCCCTCCTTGCGCAGCTCGTCCAGGGTCCCCGCGACCTCCCGGAGGTCGGCCAGCGGGTCCGGCCGGTGCAGCACGAACCGCTCCACCGAGTCCACCCGGAGCCGGCCCAGGGATCCCTCGAGGCTGCTCCGGATCGTGTCCCGGTCCAGCCGGTAGTGCACCGGCGCGCCGGGTGCGGCGGCGTTGCCCGGCAGGCGCACCCCGCACTTGGTCTGCAGGGTCACCCTCCGCTCCAGCTCCGGGTCCTCGGCGAGGAGCTCGCCGAAGACCGCCTCGGACTTCCCGTGGGCGTAGATGTCGGCGTGGTCGAAGTCGGTGATGCCCGCGTCCAGCGCGGCGTGCACCGCGGCCCGGGCGCGGTCCACGGTCCGGGCGCTCGGCGGGGCGTCGTCCCAGGACCCGCCGATGGTCATGCAGCCGTAGATCAGGCGCGAGCTCATGGGCGGTCCTCTCCTTCGGGCACTCCGGCGTCCCGGGCGGGGCTCTGCTGCTCCAGGCGCTGCTGCTCGGCGGCCCAGCGCAGGCGGGCGGCTGCCGCATAGGCGGCTCCGGACTCCTTCATCCGTCCCGCGCGCTCGTAGAGCCGGCCCAGAGCGGTGAAGCACTCCGCCTGGTCCGTGGTCGTGGCCTCGGTCTCCTGGTAGAAGTCCAGCGCGCGGTTGTACGCGGTGATGGCCTGGGTGTGGCGCTCGCCCAGTTCGTACACCCGGCCCAGGTTGACGTGGCACTGCGCCTGGTCCTGCGCCTCGTGCGGGGCGTCGAGGTACTGGCCCAGGGCGTCGAGGAGGTGCTCCTCGGCGTCGTGGGCGCGATCCAGCTCGAGCAGCAGGCTGCCCAGGATCAGGTGCGTGCGGGCCTTGTGCTTCCCGCTGCCGGGGATGCGGCAGAAGAGTCCGAGGGCGTTCTCGTAGGCGGTGACGGCCCGGCCGGGGCGGTTCATCCCGAGGTAGAGGTGGCCAAGGTTGTAGTGGCAGGCGGCCTGCTCCTGGCGGGAGTCGCCCTCCTCCTCGAAGAGGACGATGGCCTGCTGGTAGGCGGTCTCGGCCTCGTCGAGCCGTCCGCGGTCCTCGGCGTCGAGGGCCCGGGTGAAGAACCCGTGCCCGTCCTGGCTGTAGCTCATGCGGATTCCTTTCTCGGCCGGGTCCTGCGGGACGGAGGGGGCTACGCGGGATGCGGCTCCTGCGGCCGCGGGGCCCGGCGGCCCAGCGCGAACCACAGGCCCGCGCCGGCGACGGGGAACGCGAGGATCACGAGCAGCCACAGCAGGCGCAGCACGGGATCCAGGCCCGGGCTGCGCAGCAGGGAGAGCGAGGCGGCGACCATCAGCACGACGACGACCGCCCCGGCCACCGTCGCACCGCTCTCCCACGCTCCCGACCGCACGGCCTCGGCGCCGCCCGCCGCGAGGACGGTACAGGTGCTCATGCATCGATCCTCGCACCGCGGCGGCGGGCGGACAAGGGCGGGAACCCGGGCGTGCCGGTCCCTGGTCCCCCGTAGAGTGGGATGCGCCACCACTCAGCACGCTGATAAAATGTGCGTGTCGACTGCAACCCCGAGGAGAGTCCACGATGTCCACCTCCGACGACCGTCCGTACGACCAGGAATCCGCCCACGAGGAGCCCACCGCCGGGCGCGCCGGCGGGCTGGATGCGGACGACACCGGGGTGGAGCGCCACCCGCCCAGCTCGGCGACCGAGCTCTGGGACCACAACGCCTACGGGCGGGAGAACGGCGACGTCGGCGGCTCGGCGACCTCGGGCGCCACCGACACGCGCGACCCGCGCGGCGGGGCCCCCGCCTACAACATCGACGCCGGGGACGACGACGCCGTGCGTCACGGCGACGACTCCGGCCGCGACGGCGGCTCGGGCGTGCGCGAGACCGGCGAGTCGCTGACCGGGTCGGACGCCACGGCCGGTCACGGCCGCGAGAGCGTCGGCGGCGAGACGCGTGACGACCGGCGTGACGGGCTGTCCGGCGCCGGCGGTCAGGCCTTCGACCAGGAAGCGACCGGCTGGAACGGCACCGATCAGGTGACCACTGCCCAGGGCGCCACGGGCACGGCCACGGCGGAGGGCGGTGCAGGCCGCCACGACGCCGGGCACGGGACCGCCGACCTCGGGGGCGCCGGGACCGTGCCCGGCGGGCACCCGGGAGACAGCCCCTCCGTGGTCCGGCACGAGGAGCGCTTGCACGTCGGGACGGAGCGGGTCGAGTACGGACGGACGCGGCTGCGCAAGTACGTGGTGGAGGAGCCGGTGCGCGCGGAGCAGACCCTGGCGTCCGAGGACGTCGAGGAGGTCCGCACCCCCGTCACCGAGGAGGAGCGTGAAGCGTTCCTCGCCGGCCGGGAACTGCCGGTGGGGGAGGACGAGGTCATCCTCTACCGGGACGTGCCCGTGGTGCAGACGGTGCGCGTGCCCTACGAGCGGGTGCGCCTGGTCGTGCGCCGCACGGAGCGCACCGAGGTGGTCGAGGAGACCGTGCGCCGGGAGCGCATCGACGTCGAGGAGGACTGAGTCCCTCGCGACGGACCCCCTCGGCCCCCGGGTCGAGGGGGTCCGTCGCGCCGCCGCGGGCCGTCCCCCGGCCCGCCGCCGCCTGTTCACCCAGGGCGGAGGCCCGGCCGAGGGCTTGTGCCTCGCCGCACGGGAGTGCAGTAATGACCAGTGAGCTGGTCGTTCCGGTCCGTGCGGACCGGGGCCGGCCGGTGTCGACCACATTTCGACGACCGGGAGGTCCACCGTGCGCAAGAGGCTGAACAGGATGATGAGGCAGAGGACCGAGGAGCAGGCGCCCCTGGCTCCCGGGGTCCCCGGCAGCGAGGCCGCCCCGCTCGCGGAGCCCACCACGGCCCGCCCGCCGCTGCCGCCCAAGCCGGACCAGGGCACGCCCGAGCCCGTGAGCCCCACGGGCCAGGACACCGGGATCGACCCGGCCCTGAACGCCCAGGGCGGGGAGCACCTGACCACCGCCCACGGCTCCCGGCGCGGCGACACCGACCACTCCCTGAAGGCGGGCCGGCGCGGGCCCGTGCTCCTGCAGGACCACCACTTCCGGGAGAAGATCAGCCACTTCGACCACGAGCGGATCCCGGAGCGCGTGGTGCACGCCCGCGGCGCGGGTGCCCACGGCGTGTTCCGCTCCTACGGCACCGCGAGCAGGATCTCCTCCGCCGCCGTGTTCCAGAAGGACGTCGAGACCCCGGTCTTCGTGCGCTTCTCCACCGTCCTCGGCTCGCGCGGGTCCGCCGACCTCGCCCGGGACACCCGCGGCTTCGCCACGAAGTTCTACACCTCCGAGGGCACCTGGGACCTCGTGGGCAACAACATCCCCGTGTTCTTCATCCAGGACGCCATCAAGTTCCCGGACGTCATCCACGCAGGCAAGCCCCACCCGGACCGGGAGATCCCGCAGGCGCAGTCCGCCCACGACACCTTCTGGGACTTCGTCTCCCTGCACACCGAGGCGCAGCACCACACGATCTGGAACATGTCGGACCGCGGCATCCCCCGGTCCTACCGCACGATGGAGGGCTTCGGCGTCCACACGTTCCGGCTCGTCGACGACGCCGGCCGCAGCGTGCTCGTGAAGTTCCACTGGAAGCCGAAGCTCGGGGTGCACTCGGTGCTCTGGGAGGAGGCGCAGATCGCGATGGGCATGGACCCCGACGTGCACCGCCGGGACCTGGCGGACGCCATCGAGGCCGGCGCCCACCCCGAGTGGGAGCTCGGGGTGCAGGTCTTCGAGGACAACGAGGAGCAGATGTTCGAGGGCATCGACCTGCTCGACCCCACGAAGATCGTCCCGGAGGAGCTCGCGCCCGTCGAGCCGGTCGGGCTGATGACGCTCGACCGCAACCCGTCGAACTTCTTCGCCGAGACCGAGCAGGTCGCCTTCAACCCCAACAACCTGGTCCGCGGCATCGACGTCACCAACGACCCGCTGCTGCAGGGCCGGCTGTTCTCCTACCTGGACACCCAGCTCAGCCGGCTGGGCGGGCCCAACTGGACCCAGCTGCCGATCAACCGTCCCCACGCCCCGGTCAACGACATGCTCCGGGACGGGATGCACCAGACGGCCGTGCACACCGGGGTCGCCCCGTACCACCCGAACTCGCTGGACGGGAACAACCCCTTCCCCGCCGACGAGCCGGCCCGGCCCTTCATCGACCACCCGGCCCCGGTCGCGGAGTCGGTCAAGGAGCGCGGGAACCCCGTGACCTTCGAGGACCACTACAGCCAGACCCGCCTGTTCTGGCTGTCGATGAGCGACGTGGAGAAGGAGCACATCGCGCAGGCGTACACCTTCGAGCTCGGCAAGTGCTGGGAGCAGTCGGTCAAGGAGCGCCAGCTGCAGGCTCTCGCCAACATCGACGAGAAGCTGTGCGCCGTGGTCGCCCAGGGACTGGGCCTGCCGGCGCCGAAGCCGACCGTCAAGCACGGGCGGATCCAGCCCAGCCCGGCCCTGTCCCAGATCGGCGGGCAGTGGCCCCTCGACGGCCGCCAGGTGGGCATCGTGGTGGGCCCGGACCCGGAGGAGAAGGACCTCGTGGCCGTGGTCTCCGCGATCGACGACGCCGGGATGGTCCCGCTGGTCATCGCCCCGCACGGCGGTCCGGTCGGGCGCGGCGGGAAGGTCGTGGCCCACCGGACCTACCTCACGGCGCGCTCGGTCGAGTTCGACTCGGTGCTCGTGGCCGGTGCCGTCCCGCCGGCCCCGGACGCCCGGCAGGGCCTCGACGCGAAGGCCGGAGCCGTCACCTCCGGCGGCGTGGACCCGCGCGTGCACCTGCTGCTCGGCGAGGTGTTCCGCCAGGCCAAGGCCATCGGCACCTGGGGCGCCAAGGGCCAGGTGCTCGCCGCGGCGGGCCTGCCCGAGGGCGCGCCCGGGGTGGTCTCCGGCAAGGACGCCGCCTCCGTGGTCGAACAGGTGGTCACGCTCATGAAGAGTCACCGCGCGTGGGAGCGGTTCCCGGTCTCCGGCCGCCTCTGACCACCGCCGCACTGGCGCGACGTCACCACTTCTGCCGAGACCGCCGCCGACCCGCGGTGAGCTCGGCCAGAAGTGGTGACGTCGGCCGTTGGGGCGGGGCGGGCCGGGCGGTCGACGGGGCCGGGTGGGTCAGAAGCGGCCGAGCTCCTCCCGCAGCGCCGAGCCGAGGTCGGGGTGGCGGAACCGGTAGCCGCGGTCGATGGCCCGGTCCGCCGAGACCCGCTGGTCCGCGAGCGCCATCAGCTCGGCGCCCTCCGACCCGAGCACGAGCTTCGGCCCGAACCCCGGGGTGGGCAGCAGGGCCGGCCGGCCGAGGACCTTGCCGAGGGTCCGGGCGTAGTCGCGGCCCGTCACCGGCATCGGGGCCACGGCGTTGACGGGCCCGTGCAGGCCGGGGGAGAGCACCGCGTGGGCGAACAGGCCCACCGCGTCGTCCAGCGAGATCCAGCTCAGCCACTGGTCCCCGGAGCCGAGCCGTCCGCCCAGCCCCGCGAGGAACAGGGGCAGCTGGGCCTTGAGGGCGCCGCCGGCGGGGCTCTGCACCACCCCGGTGCGGACCGTCACCACGCGGGTGCCGATGGCCTCGGCCTCCTGGGCGGCCCGCTCCCACGCCGTGCAGACCCCGGCGAGGAAGTCGTCGCCCGGCGGGGACTTCTCCGTGACGGTCTCCCCGTGCGTGTCCGCCCCGTAGTACCCGATCGCCGAGCCGTTGATCAGCGCGGAGGGGGCCTCGTCGCCGAGCGCGGTGAGCGCCCGGACGAGCAGCCGGGTCCCGAGCACCCGCGAGTCGTGGATCTGCTCCTTCGCCGAGTCCGTGAGCCGCCCGCCGATGGTGCGCCCTGCCAGGTTCACCACGACGTCCACGCCCCGCAGCGCGGCGGGGTCCAGCTTTCCGGCCGCCGGGTCCCACGAGATCTCCAGAGGGGTGCGCGCCTCGCGGCGCACCAGGCGCCGGACCGTGTGGCCGCCCGTGCCCAGCAGCGCGGCCAGCTGCACGCCGATGGTGCCCGAGGCCCCCGTGACGGCGACGGTCAGGGGCCGGCCGGGATAGCGGCTGTGGAGGTCGAGGTCGGCGGCCAGCCGCCGGGAGCGGGCCTCGAACTGGCGGCCCAGCGCCGGGCTCATCAGCCGGTCCCCGAACGCCCTGCTGCCCGGCAGCGCGGCGTACTCCACCGTGTCGGTGACCACGGTGCCGTCGTGCCCGTCGTCCTCGAACCGGTGCTGGTGCTCCCAGGAGGCGAGCGGTCCCTTGACCATCCGGTCCCGGAACTCCCGGCCCGGGACGAAGCCGTGGTGCTCCGCGGTCCAGGGCACCGAGGCCAGCCCGCAGGAGCCCGGCACGGCGACCCGGAGCCGGGACCGCGTCCCGTCCCGCAGCGGGGGCGAGGACTCCTCCACCACGGAGCCCGTCCACGCGGGCGTCAGCCGGGTGAGCGCCCCCGGGCGGGCGTGCCAGGCGAAGACGTCCTCGACGGAGTGGGGCACGCGGGAGCTGAACGTGAAGGTGGTCATGCGTGCCACTCAACCCGCAATGCCCCGGTTCGTCCAGGACCTCGGGCCGCGGGCCGTCCGTGTCCTCGCCCGCATGCTTCCGAGATCCCGCCCGGGGCGCCACGGTGGGCGCACGTTCTCGCGGTGGAGGCTGCCACGACCACCCCGGCCGACGACGACGCACCGGGCCTCGACGACGTCGACGCCCCCGGGGGGAGGACGGTCCGATCGGCCGCCCGTCCCGGCGCGACCGACCCGCGGCCGGCAGCGCCCGGTCCAGCAGGAGCGGTCGTGCGGCGGGACGGGGTTCCGGCCCGCGCGGGCCGGAGTTCTGTCCGCCCCGCTTGCCCCCGGGCGGGGCGTCGCCCAGAGTGGGGGACGTGAACACCCCCGGACGCATCGTGCTCATCCGCCACGGCCAGACCGACTGGAACCTCGAGGAGAGGCTCCAGGGCGCCACGGACGTCCCCCTCAACGACGCCGGGCGGGAGCAGGCCCGGGCCGTCGCCCGGCACCTGCATGCCGAGGCCCTCGGCTGGGACGTGCTGGTCTCCTCGCCGCTGGACCGGGCCGTGGAGACCGCCCGGATCATCGGCGAGACCCTGGGCCTCGAGCTCTCGGGGACCTACGGCGAGCTGGTGGAGCGCAGCTTCGGTCCGCACGAGGGCTCGCGCCTGGCCGGGCTGGAGGGGCCGGCACGGGAGCAGGTCCTCTCCGCGGGGGAGCCGGCGGAGGCGGTCGCCCGTCGCGGTCTGGCAGCTCTGCGCCGGATCCGCGACGACCACCCCGGGCGCAGCGTGCTGGTCGTGGCGCACGGCTCGCTCATCCGCCTGACGGTCTCCGAGCTCAACGGGGAGGCCCATCCGAGGATCCGCAACTGCGAGGTGGTCCCTGTGCGGACGGAGGCCCTCGGCGCCGCGCGCCTGCGAGATGACGTGTCGGAGTCCACCGCACCCTGACAGCCCCGGCTTCGTTCAATAAGCTGAGGTCACCAGGGACGGTCCCACGAGGTGCCGTCCACCCCCTGCGGCGGCAACGGTGGCGCACAGCACGCGCTCCCGGCCGCCCACGGCGACGAAGGCGTGATGCGGCTGTGGCCTCTGACCAGTACACGATCCCCGACGAGGACCGGACCGAGGCGCTCCGGGTGATCCCCCGGGCCCCCGAGTGGTCCGGGGACCGGGCGTGGATCAACGAGTACTACCGCCACGTACCGCAGGAGGACCTGCTCGCGCGCACCGAGGGGCAGTTGCGCGAGCGGGCCGACCACCACCACGAGGTGGGCCGCGTCCGCGCGCCGCGGGAGATCGCCGTGGGCGTGCGCCAGGAGGACTCGACCTCCGTGGTCTTCGTGGTGACCGAGGACGTCCCCTACCTGGTGAGCACCGTGTCCTCCGAGATCGCCGCCAAGTGGGGCGGTGCCCGCCTGCTCATCCACCCCGTGCTGGTCGCCGCCCGGGACGCGGACACCCATGAGCTGCGCGAGCTCCAGCAGGTGCCGGACTTCTCGGCCACCTCCAGCGGCGACACCACTGCGCTGCCCAGCCTGGCCGGCCTCCGCTCGGACGGCGGCACCACCCACGTCGTGGAGTCCTGGATCTCCGTGGAGCTCGCCCGGCAGATCTCGGACGAGACCGCACAGGAGCTCGTGGACCGGCTCTCGAACCTGCTCCGGGACGTCCAGCGGGTCGACGACGACCAGGTGGACCTCAAGGAGCGCGTCGGACGGCTCGCGGACGAGCTCGACCGGCTGCGGCAGCTGGACCTGCCCCAAGGCGGGCCCCCGCCGCTGATCGGACCGTCCCAGGAGTTCCTGCGCTGGCTCGTCCGGGGCAACTTCATCCTCATGGGGTTCAAGGAGTACGACCTCGAGGACTCCGGCGAAGGCCTCTCGCTGGTCAGCCGCCCCGGGACCGGTCTGGGCCTGCTCGAGGAGCACGACCGCAAGCCGCACCGGCAGGTCCTGACCGGGCTGGGCCGGGAGCACGCGCGCGAGGCCGGCACGCTGTTCATCACGAAGGCCAACCGCCGTTCGTCGATCCACCGCCGGGAGTACCTCGACTACATCGGCGTGGCGAAGTACGACGACGAGGGCCGGATCGTGGGCGAGTACCTCGTGCTGGGGCTCTTCACCCGCCGCGCCTACAACACGCCGGCCCGCGAGACGCCGCTGCTCAAGGACAAGCTGGCCGAGGTCGCCGAGCGGTTCGGTTTCCTCGAGGACTCGCACTCGGCCCGGGACCTCATGGGCAACATCGAGGACTACCCGCGCGACGAGCTGTTCCACATGACCGCGGACGAGCTCTACGACATCATGCGCGGCGTCATGGGCCTGGACGAGCGGCGGCAGACCCGCCTGTTCCTGCGCCAGGACCACTTCGGGCGGTTCATGTCCGCCGTTCTCTTCCTCCCCCGCGACCGGTACAACACGTCGGTGCGCGGGCGGATCGAGGCCGAGCTGAGGCGCACCTTCGACGCCGAGTCCATCGACTTCGACGCCCGGCTCTCCTCGTCCACGCTGGCCCGGTTGTTCTTCCGGATCCGGCTGCCGTACACGGGCCAGGTGCAGTCCTTCGACCGCACGGGCCTCGAGTCGCGGCTGCGGGCCGCGGTGCGGTCCTGGGGCGAGGCGCTGGCGCGTACGATCCACCGGGACTTCCCCGAGGAGCTGGCACGGAGCTACGCCGAGAACTGGGCGGAGGCGTTCCCGGACTCCTACCGGGCGGACTACGAGATCGAGGAGGCGGTCGAGGACCTCCAGCGCTGCGAGGAGCTGTGGGGGCGGGACCCGGACCTGCCCGCGGAGGTGCGCGTCGTCGACGACCCCGGGGGCGTGCGGCTGAACATCTACCTCACCCGTTCCATGTCCCTCACCGAGCTGCTGCCGATGCTGCAGAACCTCGGCCTGACGGTCCTGGACCAGAAGCCGTACGAGGTCACCCCCGCCGACGGCCGCCACTTCCAGCTCTACGACTTCGGGGTGCGGCTGCCGGAGGGCGTGGACGCGACCGGCCCGGAGGACGCCAAGACCGAGGACCTCATCGAGGACACCCTGTGCGCGGTGCTGGCCCACAGCTCCGAGTCGGACTCCCTGAACCGGCTGGTGCTGACGGAGCGCATGACGTGGCGGACCGTGGCCGTGCTGCGCTCCTACGTCCGGTACCTCCTGCAGCTGGGGCACCCCAACTCGTTCGAGTACATCGCGGACACGCTCCTGGGCTTCCCGCAGGCCACCCGGGCGCTGGTCGAGTTCTTCGACGTGAGCTTCGACCCGGCGCTCGACGACGCCGTGCGCGGCTCCCAGCGCGACGCCGCGCAGGACCGGCTGACCGCGGCCCTGGACGAGGTGCCCACCCTGGACGCCGACAAGCTGCTGCGCGCGCTGGCCGAGATCATGGCCGCGACCCTGCGCACCAACGTGTACCGGCACCGCCCCACCATGGCGTTCAAGCTGGACCCCCGGCGGATCAGCACGGCCCCGCTGCCGCACCCCATGTTCGAGGTCTGGGTGTGGTCCCCGCGGGTCGAGGGCACGCACCTGCGCTTCGGACCCGTGGCCCGCGGCGGCCTGCGCTGGTCGGACCGACGCGAGGACTTCCGCACCGAGGTCCTGGGCCTGGTGAAGGCGCAGATGGTGAAGAACTCGGTGATCGTGCCCAACGGGGCGAAGGGCGGGTTCTACCCCAAGCAGCTGCCCGACCCGGCCGTGGACCGCGACGCGTGGGTGGCGGAGGGCCGGGAGGCGTACAAGCTGTTCATCGCCTCCCTGCTGGACGTCACCGACAACCTCGTCCGGAACGAGTCCGGCCAGGACGTCGTCGTGCACCCGGAGAAGGTGGTGCGCCGCGACGGCCAGGACTCCTACCTGGTGGTGGCCGCGGACAAGGGGACGGCGTCCTTCTCGGACACCGCCAACTCGATCTCCGAGGAGTACGGGTTCTGGCTCGGGGACGCCTTTGCCTCGGGCGGCTCGGTGGGCTACGACCACAAGGCCATGGGCATCACCGCCCGGGGCGCGTGGGAGTCGGTGAAGCGGCACTTCTTCGCGGTGGGCGTCGACACCCAGACGGAGGACTTCACGGTGGTGGGCGTGGGGGACATGTCGGGCGACGTGTTCGGCAACGGCATGCTGCTGTCCGAGCACATCCGGCTGCTGGCCGCGTTCGACCACCGTGACATCTTCCTCGACCCGGACCCGGACCCGGCCGTCTCCTACGCCGAGCGCGAGCGGCTGTTCGGCCGCCCCCGGTCCTCGTGGCAGGACTACGACCCGGAGAAGATCTCGGCCGGCGGCGGCGTGTACTCGCGCACCGCGAAGTCCGTGCCGATCTCCCCGGAGGTCCGCGAAGCCCTGGACCTCGACGACGGCGTCGAGGAGCTCTCCCCGATCGAGCTGATGCGGGCGATCCTGACGGCGCCCGCCGACCTGCTGTACAACGGCGGGATCGGCACGTACGTGAAGTCGGCGCAGGAGACCTCCACGGACGTGGGGGACAAGGCCAACGACGCGATCCGCGTCGACGGCCAGGACCTGCGGGCCAAGGTCGTCGGCGAGGGCGGCAACCTGGGCTGCACCCAGCTCGGCCGCGTGGAGGCCGCGCTGAACGGGGTGCTGATCAACACGGACGCGATCGACAACTCCGGTGGCGTGGAGTCCTCCGACCGGGAGGTCAACATCAAGATCCTCGTGGACCGCATGGTCGTGGCCGGGAAGCTCTCCGCGGAGGAGCGCGCCGGCTTCATCGAGGCCATGACCGACGAGGTCGCCGGGCTCGTGCTCGAGACGAACGTGGCGCAGAACGTGCTGCTGACCACGGAGCGGGCGCGCGTGCGGGCCCTCAACGAGGCCTACATCCGGTTCATGCACTGGCTCGAGGAGGAGGCCGACCTCGACCGGGAGATCGAGTTCCTGCCCTCCGACGAGCAGCTGCGCGAGCGGGTCCGCACGGGCCACGGGCTCACGTCCCCGGAGCTGTCCGTGCTGGCGGCCTACTCCAAGATCCAGCTCTCGGAGGCCCTGGTCGAGGGCGCTCTCGCCGAGGACCCGTGGTTCGAGGAGGTCCTGGAGGCCTACTTCCCGGAGCAGATCACCCAGCGCTTCGGCGAGCTCGTCGGCACCCACCCCCTGCGCGCCGAGATCATCTGCACGGTCGTGGCCAACCAGATGGTCAACTACGGCGGCATCCCCTTCGTCTACCGCGTGATGGAGGAGACCGGGTGCGGGCCCGTGGAAGTGGCCCGGGCCTTCGTGGCGGCCGTGCAGATCTACGAGATCGACCGCTACGCCCACCAGCACCGGGAGCTGCCCGCGGACCTGCCGACCGAGATGTGGGACCGGATGTTCCTGGACATGCGCCGCCTGCTGGACCGCGTGGTGCGCTGGCTCATCAACCGGGAGGAGACGGCCAATCCGGTCGCCGAGGTCATCGACCGCTACAAGCCCACCGTGGACATCCGGTTCCTCGAGGACCGGCTGCTCGGGGAGGACTCCCGGCAGCGGGTCGACTCGCGGGCGGAGGCCGCCGAGCGGCAGGGCGTCCCCGGACCGCTGGCCACGGAGTGGTCGCAACTGCTGGACGCGTTCGCGCTGCTCGACGTCGCGCGCCTCGCCCACGCCTCCGGCGAGGCGATCGCCGAGGACGGCAGTCTGGACGAGGAGCAGATCAAGACCATCGCCAAGGTCTACTTCCGGCTCTACGACCGCTACCGCATCGAGAGCCTGCTCAACCGCATCACCGGCCTGCCGCAGACCACGCGCTGGGAGAACCTCGCGCGGATGTCCATGCGGGAGGACGTCTACGCGACCCTGGTGGCCCTCGCAGACCAGGCGCTCGAGGCGCCCGGGCGGGACGCGCGGGAGAAGGTGGAGTCCTGGGAGTCCAGCAACGAGTCCCGCCTGAGCCGGCTGCGCGAGGTGCTGGGGGAGATCGAGGCCGAGGACGCGGGCGAGGCCTCCACCGAGCTCGCGTCCCTGTCCGTGGCGCTGCGGACCATGCGCAGCGCCCTGGTCGGCTAGGACGGACCGTGCAGGGAACGGCCGCGGTCGTCGGCTCGGGACCCAACGGGCTCGCCGCGGCCGTGGTGCTGGCCCGCGCCGGGCTCGACGTCACGGTCCACGAGGCGGCGGGCGCGGCCGGGGGCGCGGCCCGCTCCTCGGCCGCACTCGGCCCCGGCACGGTGGTCGACCTCGGCTCCGCCGTCCACCCCTTCGGCGTGGCCAGCCCGCTGTTCGCGCAGCTGGGCCTGCACCGGCACGGCCTGGAGTGGCTGCACCCGCCGGTCGTCGCCGCGCACCCGCTCGACGACGGCCCGCCGGGCCTGCTGCACCGCTCGCTCGAGCGCACGGCGGCGGGGCTGGGCACGGACGGCCGGGCGTGGTCCCTGCTGCACCGCGGTGTGGTGGAGCGCTGGGAGGAGACGGTCGAGTCGGTGCTCGGCCCGCTCGTGCGCGTGCCGGAGCACCCGCGGGCCCTGGCGTCCTTCGGTCTGCGCGCGCCGTGGCCCGCCGCGGCCACGGCCCGGGCGCTGTTCCGCACCGAGCAGGCCCGGGGGCTCTTCGCAGGGTCCGCCGCCCACGCGGTGCTGCCCCCGCGGCACGCGCTGACCTCCGCCTTCGGGACCCTGTTCGGCGCCGCCGCCCACGCCACGGGGTGGCCGGTCGCGCGCGGCGGGTCCCAGGCCGTCGTCGACGCCCTGGTGGCCGACCTCGAGGAGCACGGCGGGCGGGTGCTCGTCCACTCCCCGGTGACGGACCTCGCCCAGGTCCGGCCGGCCGACGTCGTCCTCCTGGACCTCACGCCCCGTCAGGTGCTGGGCCTGCGCGGCCTCGAGCTGCCGGACCGGTACCGGCGGGCGCTCGCCCGGTGGCGCTACGGCACGGCCTCCTACAAGGTGGACCTGCTGCTGGACGGCCCCGTGCCGTGGCGGGACCCGCGGGTGGCGGAGGCCGGGACCGTGCACGTGGGCGGGACGCTCGCCGAGATCGCCGCCGCGGAGCAGCAGGCCCGGGCGGGCCGGCTGCCGGAGCGCCCCTTCGTGCTCGTGGCCCAGCAGGGGGCCGCCGACCCGTCCCGGGCGCCCGCGGGCCGGCAGGTGCTGTGGGCCTACGCCCACGTCCCCCACGGGTGCGACGACCCCCGGGCGGGGGAGCGGGTGCTCCAGCAGCTCGAGCGCTTCGCCCCCGGGGTCCGCGACCGGATCCGCGAGCGCGTGGACACCTCGCCGGCCGGGCTGGAGGCGTGGAACGCGAACCTCGTGGGCGGGGACATCGGCGGCGGCTCCCTGGACGGGCTGCAGCAGGTGTTCCGGCCGGCCGTGCAGGCCGATCCCTACGCGACCGGCGTGCCGGGGGTCTGGCTGTGCTCGTCGTCGACACCACCGGGCGGCGGGGTGCACGGCATGGCCGGGTACCACGCGGCCCGCAGGGCGCTGCGGGGCCTCGCGAGGAGCCGGCGGCCCGCCGGCTGACGGGGGCTCAGGCCCCGAGCCCGGCGTACTCCGTGGCTGCGAGCTCGCGGATCTGCGCCACGTAGCCGCGGGTCTCCGCGAACGGGGGGATCCCGCCGTGCCGCAGGACCGCCGTGGGCCCGGCGTTGTAGGCGGCGAGCACCAGGTCGATCTCCTCCTGGGCCGAGGCGGGCGCCAGTCCTCGCACCATGCGGCGCAGGTCCTTGAGGTAGACGCCCTGGGCGTGGATGGCGGCCCGCGGGTCGAAGGGGTCGCCCCGGCCGTAGCGCTTCCACGTGTCCGGCATGAACTGGGCGAGGCCCTGCGCCCCGGCGTGGCTGACGGCCCGCGGGTCCCACCGGCTCTCGACGTCCAGCTGGGCGGCCACGATCTCGGGCGGGAGCCCGGAGAGCTCGGCGGCGGCCAGGACGTCGTCGCCCCACGGCTCCGGGACGGGGGCGGTGCGGCTCGGCTCGTCGCCGAGGGACGCCCCGCAGCACCCGGAGGTGTTGGCGTGGAAGAGCCCCCCGGTGCCGATCAGGAGCAGCACCACGGAGGCCAGCAGGAACCACGGGGAACCGCGCGGGGCGAGTTCCCCGGTGCCGGGGCGCGCGGGGTCCAGGACGATGGTGGCCATTTGTTCCAGGCTAGGAGGACCCACCCGGCCCGGTCTGCGGCCTCTTGGGGGGACAGTGCGACCCAGAGCCTACGATGAGGGCGTGACTGCCGAGATCATCGCGACCCTCATCACCGCCGCCCTGCTCGTCGTCGGGTGCCTCGGCGTCATCGTGCCGGTGCTGCCGGGCTCGATCCTCATCGTGGTCGGCCTGGCCGTCTGGGCGTTCACGGTCCAGGCCGTGGAGGGCTGGACCGTGCTGGTCGTCGGCTCCGCGCTGGCGATCGCCGGGATGGCCGCGAGCGTGGTGCTCACCGGGACCCGGCTCAAGCGCCGGCAGATCCCCAACCGCTCTCTCCTCTACGCCGCGGCAGGCGCCGTGGTGGGGCTGTTCGTGATCCCCGTGGTCGGGATCTTCGTGGGGTTCTTCGGGGGCCTGCTGCTGAGCGAGACCGCCCGCCAGCGGGACCTCCGGGCGGCGCTGGACTCCAGCTGGGCGGGTCTCAAGGCAGCGGGCCTGGGGATCGTCGTGGAGTTCGCGTGCGCGCTCGCCGCCTCCACGGTGTTCGTGCTGGGCGCGCTGGTCCTCTTCACGACGGCCTGAGCTCGGGCCCTGCCTCTGCCGGGAGCGGGCCGGAACCGGTCCCGGCACGGGCGGGGCCCGGACACCGCAGTGCGGGTGTCCGGGCCCTCGGCGTCCCGCGGCGCGTCAGCGCCAGGGCAGGGGGACCACCTCGACGTCCTGCCCGGCGGCCACGCCGCCCGGCGGGACCACGATGATGACGTCCGCGTGCGCGAGCCCGCGCAGCATGTTCGCGCCGACCCGGTCCCGGGGGGAGACCGTCCCGTCCCGGAGGTAGCCGGGCACCAGGGCGGTGACCTTCTGGCCCGGCAGCTCCTCGGCCGCGGGCAGGGTGCGCGTGGCCGGGGGATGGTCGCCGTGCAGCCTGGCCAGCAGGGGCTGGGCCACCGTGAAGATGCTGGTCATCGCGGCCAGCGGATTGCCGGGCAGGCCGACCACGAAGGGGCCGTCCTCGGGCAGCCGCGCCAGGAACGTGGGGTGGCCCGGGCGCTGGGCGAGGCCGTCGAGCAGGAAGACCGCCCCGAGCTCCTGGAGCGCCGACCGGACGTGGTCGGCGTCGGAGTGCCCGGTCCCCCCGGTGGTGACGACCACCTCGGTGCGGGCGTCGAGCACCGACCCCATGCCGGAGGGCGCCTCGGTCAGGGCCGAGAGCATCGCCTTGGCGGTGTCTTCGACGCGCCGGAGCTGGTCCACGGACCCGCCCAGCATCTCCACGAACGTGGGCAGCTGGGGGCCGAAGGCGTCCCGGACCTGGCCGGGCTCGGGGATCCCGTCCTCGACCACCTCGCTGCCGGTGAGCAGGATGGTCACGCGCGGACGGCGGCGGACCGGGAGCATGTCGTGGCCGCTGACGGCGGCGAAGGCGATGTGCGCGGGGTTGAGCAGGCACTCGGCGTGCAGGATGATGTCCCCGGCCGCGACCTCCTCGCCGGTGCGGCGGATGTTCTGCCCGTAGGGGATGTCCTCGGCCGAGGGGGCGTGGGCCGCGATCGTGAGCACGGTGCCCTCCTCGGACAGGCGCGCGTACTCGTCGCGCAGCACGGCCCGGGCCCCGGCGGGGACGAGTCCGCCGGTGACGATGCGGGTGGCCTCGCCCGGCTCCAGGTTGAGCACCGGGCGGTAGAGCTCCTTCGGCGGGATGGTCAGCATCTTGCGGGGGTCCGTCTCCACGGGCTCGGGGAAGACCACCGTCCACGGCTGGGGGCCGGCCACGGCGTAGCCGTCCATGGCGGAGGAGGCGTAGTGGGGGACCGGGATCGGGGCGGTGACGTCCTCGGCCAGGACCTCGCCGAGCGCCTCCTGCAGGGGCAGCCAGTGGCTGGGCAGCGCGGTGGCGATCTCGTAGGAGAACTGCCGGGCCTGGTGCCACTCGGCGTCGTGGACGGTCTCGACCTCCTCGGGGGCGCTCTCGGGCGTGCCGCTGTCGTCCTCGATGACGGGCAGCGCGTGCGTGTAGGGGCTGTTGGTGTCGTGGGGCAGGGGCAGTCCGGACATCAGTTCTCCTCGGGGGTTCGGCGGGCGGCGGGGACGAGTCCGCCGACGGTCTGCAGGGCACGGTCCAGGACGCGGTGCTCGTCCTCGCCCGCGGCCACGGCACGGCCCACGTGGTAGCCGAGCAGATAGGCGGTGGGCGGGACGGCCGGGCGCACGGTGCCGTGGGCGATCCTGCCGGTGAGGCCCAGCACGGCGTCCAGCGGGAGGTCGGCGTCGGTCACGTCCAGGGCTCCGCGCACGACCTCGACCCACCGCTCCAGGATCTCGTTCTCGGACGGGCTCAGGTCCTTGGGCATGCGCCGCTCCTCCCGGACGGTGGGGCCGCCCGCTCGTGGTCAGGTCAGGTGGTGCCTGTGCACATCGTCCCACGTATCGACGTCCGCGGTGGCGTCCTCGGGCACGGTGACGTCCCGGAGCGGAAGATCGCGCACGAAGGAGAACACGGACCGGTCCGCGGCGTCCTGCCCCGCGAACGCCCGGCGCAGCACGTCGCTGCGGTAGAGGGCGGCGAGGGGCTGGCGGTGGCCCCCGGGCGGGACCGACACGTAGCCGGCGGCGCCGTCACCGGTCCGCGCGGCCTCCAGCAGGAGGGGCACGGCCTGTGACACCCCGGGCATGTCGCAGGCCAGGGTCATGGTCCACTCCGCCGGCTCCAGGACCGCCAGGGCACCCAGCCCCGCGGCGATGCCCGCGGCGGGCCCGGCGTACGGCGGGTCCTCGCGGGTGCGCAGCACCCCCTCGGGGACGACCAGGTCCTCCGGACCCACGACGACGACACCCGCCGCCGCCCCGACCGCGTCCACCGTGAGTTCCAGCAGGGTGCGCCCGCCCCGCCGCAGGCCCGCCTTGGGCCGCCCGCCCAGCCGGGAGGAGCGCCCGCCGGCCAGGACCAGGGCGTGGAACACCACGGTGTGCGGGCCCGTGGTGCTCATCCGCCGGAGAAGGGCGGCAGGACGTCGAGCACCGCCCCGGCCGGGACCTCGGTGTCGGGGTCGGGGCAGGCCACCCCGTCGAGCAGGAAGCTGGCCCGGGCCAGCACCTGCGCCAGCGGCGGCCGGCCGGGCGCCGGCTGCCGGTGGGCCCGGGCCAGCAGCTCCTCCACCTCCCGGCGGGTGAGGACGGGCCCGTCGAGGGCCACGGTCTCGGCCTCGGTGCCGGCCGCGGCCCGGGCGGCGGCGAAGAACCGCACCTGCACCACGGCGCCCGTGTCCGGGGCGGGGATCCCGGGGGTGCTCCCGGCGGGTTGGTGCGTCATGGCCGCTGTTCCGGTCGGGTCCCTGTGCTGGGTCACGCCGCTCAGCCTCCGATCGCGCTCATCGAGCGCTCC
Source organism: Kocuria nitroreducens (assembly GCF_042879195.1). Lineage (NCBI taxonomy): Bacteria > Bacillati > Actinomycetota > Actinomycetes > Micrococcales > Micrococcaceae > Kocuria > Kocuria nitroreducens. Next base: position 32 of record NZ_JBHZTC010000021.1, on the reverse strand, counting down.
GGCTGGACGTAGCCGGGGGAGTCCAGACCCAC
>NZ_JBHZTC010000020.1:0-81429 GCF_042879195.1 Kocuria nitroreducens | reverse complement strand
ACGGTGGCTTCGCTGCCGTGGACGTCGACCATGACGTCGCCGGTGGTGCCGGAGCCGTTCAGGGTGCTCAGGGTGGCCTGGGCGGACCACATGTCGCCCTCGTGGGCGGCGGCAGGGGCGGCCGCCATGGTGAGGGCGCCGAGGGCCAGGGTGGGGACTGTGAGGAGCATGGACTTGCGCATCGAATTCTCTCCTGTGTCGTACCGGGGGTCGTGCCGTGTGCGCACTTTCGGTGTGTGCACGGTGAGTTCGACGCCGGCCGGCCCCCGGATGGGTGCTGGGGAGAAAAACTTTTCGAGGCACCAGGACGGCCTGCGGACCCGTCCGGGGCCGGTCCCGCGACGAACAGGAGTCATGGAGACGGCGAGTGTGTCGACGGCATCGCCCCGACCCGGTGTGGCAGGGTGCAGTTCGACACTGCTCTCGTCCGGGTCCCGGGCGAGGTGCTGCCCCCCGAGTGGACTGCGAGATCGTGTGAGCGAAGGACCGACCGGCCGGGGCCGCGGAGCCGGCGACCCGGTTCCCGCTCCCGGGCGGACCGAGGAGCAGGCCGAGCTGCTGCGCCGCGTGGCGGATGGGGACGAGGACGCCTTCGCCGAGCTGTACGACGCGACATCGGCGACGGTCCACGGTCTCGTGCTGCGGCTGCTCCGTTCCCCGGAGCTGGCCGCCGAGGTGGTCCAGGAGGTCTACCTGATGGCCTGGCAGCAGGCGGAGCGCTTCGACGCCGGCCGCGGCACGGCCCTGGCCTGGTTGTGCACCATGTCCCACCGCCGCGCGGTGGACCGGATCCGGCAGAACCAGCGGGAGCGGGACCGGGACCAGCAGTACGAGGTCCGGCAGGCCCAGACCCCGTCCGACTCCACCTGGAGCGAGGTGGAGCAGGCCCTGGACTCCGGCGAGGTGCGGGCGGAGCTCGCCGCGCTCAGCCCGCTCCAGCGGGAGGCCGTCTGCCTGGTGTACTACCGGGGGTACAGTCACCGCCAGGTCGCGGAGCACCTGGACGTCCCGCTGGGCACGGCGAAGGCCAGGATCCGCGACGGGCTCAACAATCTGAGATCGGCACTGGGGGTGCGGCAGTGAAGGACATCCAGGAGGACGACCGGGCCGGCGACGTCCACGCCGACGCGGCGCTCTACGCCGTGGACGCCCTCGAGCCCGGAGAGCGGGCCGCGTTCGAGCTCCACCTGCGCGGCTGCGCGGCCTGCCAGGAGGAGGTGGCCGCGTTCGGCGAGGTCGGGGCGCACCTGGCGACCGGCCTCGCCGGACCGCCGCCGCCGGCGCTGCGCGAGGACGTCCTGGCGGCCGTGCGCGGGACCCGGCAGGAGCGGCGATCGGAGCACCGGACCGGGGGCGTGTCCGGGGCCACGCCCGTGTCCCTGGCGGAGCGGCGCCGGCCCCGCCCCCACCGCAGGTGGCTGGCGGCCGCGGCGGCCGCCGTGCTCCTGCCCGGCGCCGCCCTGGGCGGCTGGGCCGTGGGCACGCAGTCCGAGCAGCGGGAGCAGCAGCTCGTGGCCCAGGAGCAGGACCGGCAGAACCGGTTGCTGAGCGCCCCCGACGTCACCACCCGCCAGCTCGAGGTGGACGGTCGCCCGGCCACCCTGGTGGTCTCGGCGCAGGAGGACGCGGCGCTGTTCGTCGCCGCCGATCTCGCCGGACCGGGGGAGGGCCGGGAGTACCAGTTGTGGCTCGTGCAGGGCGGGACCCCGGTGCCGGACGTGCACTTCGGCGGAGGGCAGGTGCAGGTCTGGCTGGACGGCGACATCGAGCGGACCGGGGCGGTGGCCATGACCGTGGAGCCCGCCGGTGGCTCCGAGACGCCCACTCCGCCCGTGCTGGCCACCGCGGAGATCTGAGCGCGGCTCCGCTCGCCGCGGCTCCTGCCAGAATGAGGCCATGATCGAGGCAGATCCTTCCGGCAACCGCAACGGCAACGGCAACCGCAACGGCGGCGAGGCGGCGCGGGCGGCCCTGGACCGCCCGTCATGAGCCCCCGGCCGGGCGGGAGGCGTCCGCACCCGCTGCGGTGGGTGCTGTCCCGGGAACTGGTCCGGGACTGGCTGCGCTCGTTCCGGACCAGCCGCAGCGTCCTGTACTTCCGGGTCCGGAACCGCGTCTCGACCGCACCCGTGCGGGGGCACGCGCCCGTGGTCGTGAGCCTCACGTCCTACGGCAGCCGGATCCGCGCCGTGCACCTGGCGGTCGAGTCGATCGCGCACGGCACCGTGCGCCCGCAGCGGCTGATCCTGTGGCTGCGCGAGGCCGACGTCGTGGCCGACCCGCCCGCGCCGCTCGCCCGGCTGGTGCGCCGGGGCCTAGAGCTGAGGTGCACCGAGGACTGGGGCCCCCACCAGAAGTACTACCCCTACGTCCGGTCCCGGGCGAGGCACGAGCTGCCGCTGGTCATCGCGGACGACGACGTGCTCTACGGCGCGACGTGGCTCGAGGAGCTGCTCACGGTCCACGCGCGGCACCCCCACGACGTGGTCGCCCACCGCACCCACCGGATCCGCGTCGACGGAGGACGGATCCTGCCCTACGCCACGTGGAGCCCCGGCGCCCCGCCGGAGGCGTCCGTCCGCACCTTCGCCACGGGCACCTCCGGCGTGCTCTATCCGCCGCACCTGCTCGACGCCCTGCGCGAGCTCGGCACCGCGTTCACCGCGTGCGCGCCGATGGCCGACGACGTGTGGCTGCACGCCGTCGCCCTGCGGCACGGGACCGGGATCCGGCCCGTCGGTGACGGCCGCACCGCCTACCGGCCCATTCCCCGGACCCTCTTCAGGGGTCTCAGCACCCGCAATGTCCTGCGCGGTGGCAACGACATGCAGATCGCAGCCACGTATTCGGCCTCGGACGTGGAAGAGTTGGAGCGTGCACGGGTGGCCGAGGGCCCCTGAGCACGTGGACGGGCAGTTCCCCGCTTCCCGTCCGCCGGCCGTCCCCCCACGGCCGCTGTCCGCGCTCCCATCCCCCCAGGAGTTTCCATGCCGAACGACTACCGCCGCCCGGACCCGCCGGACCACGTCACCGCCGACGTGCCGTCGCGAGCAGCAGGGCACTCGATCGTCTTCGACTCGCCGGCGGAACTGGCCGCCTACACCCGCCACGACCGCCTGGCCGACACCGGCCCCCTCCTGCTCGCCCGCCGCGCCGGGTACCACCCCGACGGGCCGTGGCCCTGCTCGGCGCTCGAGTCCGCCCAGAACGTCCTGGCCACGCGGGCGCGCACCATGATCGAGATCGAGCTGCGCACCACGGTCGACGGCCGGTGCGTGGTCCTGCACGAGGCCGTCATGGGACACGGGAGCACCGGCGCCGGCCCCGTGAGCGAGCAGTCGGCCGACTACGTGCTCAGCCAGCACCTGGTGGACAACTACGGCGAGGTCACCCGGTTCCCCATCCGGGAGGCCGGCGAGTTCCTCACCTGGGCGGTGCAGGCCGGCGCGGTGCTGTGGCTCGACGTCAAGAACGTGACCCCGGAGACCGTCGTCGAGCTCGTCCGCACGCACCGGGCCGAGAGCCAGGTGGTGGTCGGCGTGCACGGCCTGACGGAGCTGGCCGTCTACCGCAGGATCGCCCCCGACCTCGTCTACTTCGTCCCGACCCACGAGGACGGCCTGTCCACGGTCGAGGACGTCCGGCGGGAGGTGCCCGACCTCCGCCGGGTGGTCGGCTTCGCAGGCCACTACGTCCCGGACATGGAGGAGAGCCTGCGGATGCGCAGCTGGAACGTGCCCATGCGGCTCGAGCTGCACCGCTACGACGAGAACCTGCCCGCCGACGCCCTCGACGTGCACTACTACCGCCGAGCGGTCGAGGCCGGCTTCAGGATCCTCTCCACGACCCACTACCGCGAGGTGGCCGACCTCCTCGGCCTGTCCGAGTGGGCGCCGACAAGCGTCTCCGCCAGGGACGGCCGGGGACTGACCCGCCACTGACCCGGGTCGTGCGGAGCTCCGGGCGAACCCGGACCCGCCGCACGACCCGGAAGGCGGCGGCCCTGCCGACCCTGCTGGGCATCTGCCTCCTGGCCGCGGGATCGCTCGTGGCCGTGGGACTCGCCGAGGCGCTGGGCCTGGCGAGGACGGTGCCCACGGCGTGACCCGCCCGGAGCCTGCGCACGAGCGCGCCGGGAGTCAGTCGTCGCCCGGCGCGTCCGCGGGGGCGTCCCCCTCGGCCTGGGAGGGCTTGTTGTCGTCCGGGTGGACGGCCGACCGGACGCTCTGGTCCTCGGGGACGTCCCCCTCGGCCTGCGACGGCTTGTTCTCGGCGGGGTCCGGGGTCGTCTCGCTCATGCCGCTCCTCATGTGCTCAGCAGGGTGATGGTTCCGCCTCACGCTACGCCGGGCCCGGGGCCCCGACAAGAGGAGCCTGCTACGCGACCCGGCCGGCGCGGACCGCGGCGTAGAGCTGCGCGGGGATCAGCCCGGTCCGGTGGGCGCGCTCGACCGCCGCGAAGCCCTCCTCGGTCTCCTCGTACGGGAAGTGGATGAGGTCCGCCGCGAGCTCCCAGTGGTCGATCATCCCGCCGGCCCAGAGCTGGCAGATCGCCCACGGGGTGTCCGCGGAGAAGGTGGGGACGTCGGGCAGGACGTACTCGTCGCCCGGCACGCGCCACGCCTCGAGGCTGTCCAGGTCCGCCGCGAGGTCCTCGAGGGTGTCGTAGTGGCCCGCGCGGTCCGGGTCCACGGAGCCGTTCGGGTTGGCCAGCTCGACGTCGTAGCCGCCCTCGGCCGAGGCGAACACGGTGGTGGGCCCGGGCTCCCCGCCCACGCCGGCGTCCAGGGGCAGCTGGGACGGCAGCCACTCCCAGCCGTCGCCGAGCTGGTCCATCTCCAGGTCCCGGTAGGCCACCCAGCCACGGGCGACGAGCAGCTCGTGGGCGTCGTCGTCCCACGTGCCCTGCGCGGCGCCCTCGACGTCGACGAGGCGCGCGCCGGCCGCGGCGTGGAACTCCCGCCGCTGCTGCTTCTTCTTGGCGGCGGCCTTCTTGCGGGGCTTGCTCTTCGGCACGGATCCTCCTGACGGGCGGGGACGGACGCGTCAGCGGTCCCTCGGACCTCCCATGATCGCGCATCCAGCGCATCCAGCGCATCCGGGGCATCCAGGACCTCCGGGGACGACGGCCCCGAGGTGGGCATCAGCTGGACCGTGACCCGCGACGGGCGGATCGAGACCCGCGCCCACGACCCGGTGGAGCAGTGCGCGGACCAGGTCCGGGTCCTGCCGCCCGTGGCGGAGCCCGGCGACGACGAGCTGGTGGCGCAGGTTCCGCAGAACGTCCGAGCCCCGGGTGGTCGTCATCTGCGCGCGAGCACAACGATCCGGGTGTCGATCGTCCGCCTCGCGTGGCGCCCGGTGGAACACTGGCGGGAGGAGCAGCGGCCCGGGGAGCCGTGCGCCCGGCTCGTCTCCTGACCACCGACCGCAGGCCACCGGCCCCGGCGCGCCCCGTGCGAAGGACACCGTCATGCACTCCACCTCGCGACTCCTCACCGCCACCGCCGCTGCTCTCGTGGCCACCGCCGTTCCGCTCGGGGCGGGGTCGGCGGCCGAGGAACCGGCTGTCCCACCGTGGCCCCCGGCCAGCACCCACGGGGCCTTCCTGCCGGTGCCGGCCGAGTTCTACGAGCCGCAGACCGTCCCGGCCTGCGGCTCGGAGCTGACGCTCACCGGGGGCGACGTCCGGGAGGGCCAGTACCGGTCCCTCGTCACGGAGGAGGGCGACACGGTCGTCGAGTACCGCGGCACCGACACGGTGGACATCACCCGGGCCTCCGACGGCGCGACGCTCGACGAGTTCGACGTCTCCGGTACCGGGTTCGAGACCTACTCGGCCGACGGGACCACCGTGACGCTCGACTTCGAGGGGCCGTCCCTGGTGGTCGCCCTCGACGAGGTCGAGGCCGCGGCGTTCGCCGAGGCCGGGCTGCCCGAGGCCTTCGTCCACCTCGACGGGACCCTCGCCGGGACGTTCGTCTTCGGGGCCCCGACCGACGCACAGCCGGAGGTGCCGACGACCGTCTCGGTCGACGTCACGGAGAACACCGCCGAGTACGTCTTCGACCTGTGCGACCTGCTGGACCAGGCGGGGGCCGCGCAGGACGGGACATGAGCACCGGCGGCGCGGACGTCGTCCGGCGGCTCTTCGCCGCCTACCTCGCGCAGGACGAGGCGGCGGCCCGCGAGCTCGTCGGGGACGGGTTCCGGTTCACGTCCCCGCAGGACGACCACATCGACCGGGCCGCGTACTTCGAGCGGTGCTTCCCCACGGCCGACCGGGTGGCCCGGCAGGACCTGCTCCAGCTGGTCGAGGCGGAGCCCGGCCTCGTGCTCGTCCGGTACGAGTACGAGCTCCGGACCGGGGGGACCTTCCGGAACATGGAGGCGATCACCGTGCGCGACGGGCGGGTCGTGGAGGTCCAGGTCTATTTCGGCGGCCCGCCGCAACCGTAGACTCCGAGGACCATCCGACGCCCAGGGAGGCTCGTCCACCATGAAGCACTACCTGCTCAGCATCGAACAGCCCGACGGCGGACCGGCGGCCCCGGAGATCCTCGAACCCGTGATGCGGGACGTCGCCGCGTTCAACGAGGAGCTCAGGGCGGCCGGGGCGTGGGTCTTCGCCGGGGGCCTGGACCGGGCGGAGGCGTCCGTCGTCGTGCGCTTCCACGGCGACGACGTGGTGACCACGGACGGCCCGTACGAGCGCGAGGACGAGCACGCCGGGGGCATCTGCATCGTGGCCGCGCCGGACTACGACGCCGCCATCGAGTGGGGCCGGAAGCTGGCGCAGGCGACCACTCTCCCGGTGGAGGTGCGCGAGTTCCAGGGCGAGCCGGAGGAGCACCTGGCGTAGTGGCCGCCCCGGTGCGTCACGGCACGGGCGTCCAGTGGGTGGACGACGGGTCCTGGGCTGGCGGGGGGCCCGGCTCCGTGCAGCGCAGAAGCAGATGACCCGGCAGCTCCTCCTCGACAAGGGGCTGGAGCGGTTCGTGACGAAGGGCTACACCGCGACGACCATCGACGACATCGCCGTCGCGGCCGGCACGACCCGGGGCCGATGGCCCGCCGGGGCGCCGACGCTGCCGCGGACCCGGTCGTGGTCGACCGCCGCTGCCGCGAGAAGATGCGCCGGATCGTCGGCCGAGGACCGGAGCTCCGGTGCGGCGGCTCACCGGCCGATCTGCTCGGCCTGCGCCTCCCAGGCGGCGTGGGCGTCCCGCGGCCGGGCGGGCCGGCGGGTCTCCCGCAGGGCCCGGAGCGCGGCGTTGCGCTCGCGCGCCAGGGAGTCCGCGGCCGCCCGGGCGGCCGCGTCCTCGCGGACCTGGGTGCGCACGGCGGTGATGGTGCCCATGATGGCCTCGACCCCCTGCGACCCGCCCGCCAGGTAGGCGGCCCGGACCTCGCGGTCCGGGTGGTACAGGAAGCGGTCGTCGGTCTGGCCGCGGTGGGTGTCGAACTCCTCGTCGGTCAGCTCCGAGAGCATGGCGGCCACCCGGTCGAGGCGGGCCTCGACCTCCCCGTGCAGGGGCGTCCTGACGGCCGCGTCCCGGACGGACCACAGGGCCTGGCCGTGCCGCCGGAGCCGGGTCGCGTCCCACTCGGCCCGCGGGATCTCGGCGAGCCGGACGGCGATGAAGGTCGCGTCCCCGTGCCGCTGCTGCGGTGGCAGGACGCCGAGCTGCCACCGGATCCAGGCCGTGCGCATGTCCTCCGCGGCGGTCCGCCGGGCCTGCTCGGAGGTCCGCGCTGCGGTCCGCGCGGCCGTCCGCGGTGCGCTCTGCCGCACTGCGGACGCACGCTCCGCCAGGGAGCGGGTCAACGACCGCACGAACAAGCCGAGCAGGCACAGGGCGGCGACGGCCAGGAGGATGAGCAGGATCGTGCCCAGGTGGGTGAGGACGAACGAGACCACGGACAGGACGACCGCGGCGGCGATCAGGAGCACGATGCCGGAGACGTCGTTGTTCTCGGTGTTCTTCATGGCGGATCCTCCCGAACCCTCACACCACTGGAGAACCACTCTAGCCGCCGGTGCGGACTCTGTGACCGGTCTGCGGGGAACATTCCGGCGTCTCCCGGCACTCGCTAAGGTGCGGGGCATGGAGGCCTCCGTCCCGCCCCGGAGCTCGGCGTCGTCCGTGCTGGTCCGCGTCCTGGTGCCCGCCGCCGTGCTCGGCGGGCTGCTCCTCGTGGCCACCGGTGCGCTCGGACGGGCCGGTGCGTCCCCGGTCGGAGAGGTCCTGACCGGGCTCGCGGTCGCCGGGGTGACGACCGGCGTCGTCGCGCTACTCCGTCGGCGGACCTGGGACGGGCACGCTGCGCTCGGGGTCGTGGTTCCGCGGGCCGGGCGGCAGGCCGTGGCCGGCGCGCTCGCGTGGTTGCTGCCGGCGGCCGCCGGGTTCGCGCTCCTGGCGGCCCTCGGCGTCCCGCTGCGCGCTGCGGCGCCACCGGCCGAGCTCGCCGCCGCGGTGGCGCTCACAGCGGTGCTCGTGCTCCTGCTCGAGGCGTGGCCCGAGGAGCTGGTCTTCCGGGGGCACGCCACGGCGGTCCTCGCAGAGCGGCTCCGCGGCTGGTCGGTGATCCTCGGCCAGACCCTTCTGTTCGCCGCCTTCGCGACCGCGCTGCGCGGCTGGAGCGGCGCCGAGGACCTGGGGCTGTTCCTGGCGATGGGCCTCGGACTCGGATACCTGCGGGCGGTCACCGGCGGCATCTGGGCCGGCACGGGCTTCCACCTGGCGTTCCAGGCGGTCGCCCAGCTGGTCCTGCCGGGCGAGCTGCTCGTGGTCGAGGCGCCCCGGCTCGCAGTGCTGCTGGTGCTCGGGACCGTACCTTTCGCCGTGGGCCTCGGCGGCCTCGTCCTGCTCGCGCAGTGGCGTCCCGGGCTTCTCGGTCCCGGCCGGGCGCCCGGGGCGTCCCCCGATACCCTGGACCCATGAGATCCGCCGTGCTGTCCGTGTCCGCCACAGTCCTCCTCCTCGTCTCCGGCTGCGCCGGCGGGAGCTCCGAGCAGGACGACCTGCTGCGGGAGCACGGGCTCGAGGGAGCGAGCACGCAGGAGGTCGTCGATCAGCTCGACCGCGCGCACGAGGACCGCGACGCCGGGCTCGCCGGCTCCGTGACCTACGACGAGGTGGTCCTCGACGACGGCACCACCGAGACGATCCTGCCCATGCCGGAGGACCGCTTCTACCTCGCGGTCGCCCCGTGGACCACCACCACCCACGATTGCTTCTTCCACAGCCTCTCCGGGTGCCAGGGCGAGCTCGTGGGCGAAGACTTCGACGTGCGGATCACCGACGACTCCGGGGCCGTGCTCGTGGACGAGAACGTGACCAGCTACCGGAACGGGTTCGTGGGCTTCTGGCTGCCCAAGGACATCACCGGCACGCTCGAGATCAGCGCGGAGCAGGGCCGCGCCGAGTCCGAGTTCGCGACCACCCCGGACAGCCCGACCTGCCTCACGACCGTGCAGCTGGCCTGAGTCCGGTCCGAGGGAGAGGCAACCGGATGAGCATCAGCATGGCCGTGACGTCCCAGGCGGTCCGCCTGCGGGCGCGGCTGCAGCCGTGGACCCCGGTGGAGCAGCTGCACGGGCGCCGGTACCCGGAGCCCGCCAGGATCCCGGCCGGCCTGCGGCGCTCGCACGCCGTGGAGCGCACCGACGTGGCCGGGCGCCCGCTGCTGCGCCTGACCCCGCGCGCCGGGGCGGACGGGTCCCACCTGATCTATCTGCACGGCGGGGCGTTCGTGAACCCGCTGCTGCCGGCGCACTGGTGGATCGTGCGCGAGCTCGTGAAGGACACCGGGACCACGGTCACGGTCCCGCTGTACCGGCTGGCTCCGGAGGGCCACGTGGACGAGGGCTACGAATTCCTCGCCGCGGCCTGGGCCGACCTCGTGGCCCGCCCCGCCGCGGACCGGATCGTGGTCGCCGGGGACTCCGCCGGCGGGTGCCTGGCGATCGGGCTGGCCATGCGCCTGCGGGACGCCGGACAGCGGCTGCCGGACCACGTGGTGGGCTTCTCCCCGGCGGTGGACGTCTCCGCCACGCACCCGGCCGTGCGGGAGATCGACCCGCACGACCCCATGCTGAGCACCGACCGGGTGGTGCCCATGGCCGCGGCCTGGGCGCGGGACCGCGAGCTCACCGACCCGCTGGTCAGCCCCCTCTACGGGAACGTGGCCGGGCTGCCGCCGGTGCACGTGGTGCAGGGCGGCAAGGACATCCTGGCCGCCGACGTCCTGGCCTTCGCCCGGGACCTGGCGCGGACGGGCAACCCGGGGAAGCTGCTCTACGAGCCCGGCGCCTTCCACGTCTACGTGGGGGCCTGGTGGACGCCGGAGGCCCGCCGGGCGGTCCGGCACGTCCGCTCCCTGCTCCGGGAGCCCGCCCCGACGGCGGACCGGGCCGCGGAATAGCACGCGGCCCCGGCCGGGCCGGCCTCCGCCGTCGTCGTCCGCTGCTGCGGCGAGAACGAGCGCCGCTTCACGCAGCCGATCCACCGGCCCGTCGCTGTGCTCCGGGTCGACGAGCGGACCCGCGCGAGGCGGGCTGCCGCCCGCGAGGCGGTGCGGCTGCTGTCCGCAGCTCCGGCCGGAGCCGTAGGCTGAGGACACCAGCCCTCCCGACGAAGGAGCACCCAGTGAGCGAGCAGCCGACCGCCGGTCCGGACCCCATCGAGGACGCGGCCTCCATCGACGACGCCGACATGACCACCGAGATGACCCCGGTCCCGCACGAGCACGGAGACCCCAAGAACGAGGAGTCGGACCAGCAGGACTGACTGACTGACTGCCGGGCCCGGCGTCGTCACGGTCGACGACGGACGAGCCCCCGCGCACCGGTGCACGGGGGCTCGTCCGTGGGAGCGGGGCAGCGGCCCGGAGGGGCCGTTCCCCGCCCCGTGGGCGGCGCGGGGAGCGTCCGGGTCAGCCGGTCTCCTGCTGCAGGCGCTGGGCCAGCATCTTCTTGCCCTGCTCACCCGCCTTGCGGTTGTTCTTCTGGATCTTGCGGAACCACTGGGCCAGCTCGTCGTCGCCGGCGGCCTCGGCATCCTGGATGTACGTCTCCATCTTCCAGATGTTGTGCAGGGACGCTTCCAGGGCCCACACCAGGTTGTAGTTGGGGTCCTTCACCGGGCTCTCGGGCTCGTTGGCCATGATGTCCTGCCTTCCTCGTCGATGTCGGAACTGCAATGACTGATGACGCGCCACCAACACTGTGGCCCTGTCCACGCTAGGACTGCTCTGGCGGCGGGACAACGGGCGGGGAGTTCATGACGCAGGTGGCCGCGTCCACCGGAGGTACGTGGCGAGGTGCGCGTCGCACGAGCGGCTGAGGGAGCCTCCCACGGCTCCCGACGTCCCGAGGGGCGCCGCCGGTCGACCTGAAGGAGCACAGACCGTCCCGATCAGGCCGCCGTTCCGAAGAGCGAGGCGCGGAGGGCGGACAGGGGTGGCGCGTGCTCGGCCAGCTCCTCGAGGTAGCCGAGGTCGTCGAGGTCGCCCAGGGCGGCCGCGAGCTTCTCGCAGGTGAGCTGGGCGTTCTCGCCGACGGCCTCGAGAGACGGGGCCTCGTCGGCCGTGACGTGCTCGGCCAGGGCGTCGAGGACGACCACGGCGTCGACGCTGACGTGCTCGTCGTGGATGGCCTCGGCGAGCAGCCGCTCGGCGGCGTAGAGGGGCGCGGCGTACATGCGGGGAATTGGAGTGTGCATCGGTGATATCACTGCCGGAACATTACTCCTGGTTCATAAAACTGCGCTGAGATCGGCCGGAGGGCCGGTCCGGGTCCTGCGGACCCGAGGGCGCTCACCGGGAGATCGGCAGGTTCTCGTCGCGGTGTTCGCCGCGGGCCCGGCGGCGCGCGCGGACCTTCCGGCCGAGCAGCAGCAGGAGCAGGCCGACGACGACCGGCGCGACCACCCACGGCTGCTCCAGCCAGGCCCAGATGACCGCCATGCCCACGGTGCCGTAGATGACACCCCAGATGAGGGTGCCCACGAGCATCGCGGGGATCCACCGGCGCAGGGGCATGCCCGTGACAGCGGTGGTGAGAATGACGGCGGTCTGCAGGCCGACGGTCAGGAAGCAGGCGGGGACGGCCAGGACGCCCCAGCGGTGCACCAGCCGCTGGGCCCGCCGGTAGACGGCGGTGTCCATGAGCCCGCGGACGCGGTCGGAGCGCCGGCTCCCACCGGTGGCGGCGGCACGGCCCAGGGCGAACACGGTGGTGGTCCGCACGATGGCCCCAGCCCAGAAGAACAGAATCGCGGCCCCGAGGGGGAGGGACTCCAGCCAGGCCTGCACCCGTCCAGTCTAGGGAGCGGGCCTGACAACCGCTGACGACAGGTTGTCATTGCGGGACGGTGACAGCCCGGTACGGGCGGGGGATCCGGTCGGCGGGGAGCCACCTCCGGTCCCGCCCTGCCGCCCGGGGGTACTCTCGCCGTACGTCCGGCCCGCCCCGGGAGCCGGAGCCCCGACCGAGGAGGACGCATGAGCGTGGAGATCGACGAGCGCGGGACCGTGACCGTCCACGGACGCCCCGTGGACTACGCGACGGCCTACGCCTGGTGCGTCGACTCGCCCGAGACGATCACCGAGCTCGTCCAGGACACGAAGGCGTTCGCCACGGTGATCGCCGCCGCCGAGCACGCCGGTCCCGAGGAACAGGCCGAGGCCGTCCGGCAGGCCTTCGCCGCCGGGGTGCCCCGGCAGCCCGGCGCCTCCTGGACCGGGGCGACGCCGCCGGCGCCGGCCGCCGAGGAGCCGGTCACCGAGGAGCCGGTCACGGAGGAGCCGGCCACGGAGGAGCCGGCCACCCCGGAACCGGCGACCGGGGAGCGGATCCCGGCGGAGGGCGACCCGGTCCCGACACGGTCCGGCCCCGAGTCCGGCTAGGGCACGCCGGGGCGGACGCGGTCGTGGTGGGTGGCGGCCGGATCAGCCCCGGACCAGGTTGACGGCCAGGGCGAGCATCACCACGCCGATCACCAGGTCCACCACCCGCCAGGTGCGCGGGCTGCCGAGCACCCCGGACAGCACACGGGCGCCGTAGCCCAGGGCGGAGAACCACACGACACTGCCCAGCACGGCCCCGCCGGCGAAGACCCACCGGGCGTCGGGGCCGTGCTGGTTGGCGAGGCTGCCCAGCAGCACCACGGTGTCGAGGTAGACGTGGGGGTTGAGGTAGGTCAGGGCCAGGGCGGTGGCGATCACCGATCCGCGGGACCGCGGGGCCTCGGCGGTCAGGGACGACGGCTTCAGGGCCGAGGCGAAGGACCGCACCGCCCACCACGTCAGGTAGGCGGCGCCACCCCACCGCAGCACGTCCAGGGCTTCGGGGAACCGGGAGACCAGTGCCCCGATCCCGGCCGTGCCGCCGAGGATCAGCACGGCGTCGCTGACCGCGCACAGCGCCACGACCACGCCCACGTGCTCGCGGCGGATGCCCTGACGCAGCACGAACGCGTTCTGCGCGCCGAGGGCGACGATCAGTGCCAGCCCGCTCGTCAGCCCGGTACCCCAGATGCTCCACATGGCCTCGACGGTAGCCAGCCGCGGAGATGCAGACAAACGAAAGATCCGGGAGGTGCGTTAGTTTTGCTTCATGCACTTCGAGCACCTGCGCGCCCTGACCGCGATCGTCGACGAGGGCACCTTCGAGGCCGCGGCCGATGCGCTGGGCATCAGCCCCTCGGCCGTCAGCCAGCGGATCAAGGCCCTGGAGACCTCCGTGGGTCAGGTCGTGGTGCGCCGCGGCGCACCCTGCACGCCGACCGAGGCCGGGGCCGTGCTGCTGCGCACGGCCCGCCAGGTGCAGCTCCTTGAGGCGGAGGCCCGGCACTCCCTGGGCAGCGGCGCATCGTCCCGCACGGTGACCCCGGTGGCCGTCAACGCGGACTCCCTGGCCACCTGGTTCGTGCCCGTCCTGCGCGAAGCCGCCGACTGGGCGGACACCACCCTGGACCTGCACGTGGAGGACCAGGACCACAGCAGCCGGCTCCTGCGCCAGGGTGACGTCCTGGGCGCCGTCACCGCCGATCCCACACCCGTCAACGGGTGCCGTGTCGAGCGGCTGGGCGCCATGCGCTACCTTCCCGTGGCCTCCCCCGAGCTGCGCCGCCGGTTCAGCACCGACGCCGGCGTCGACTGGGCGGGCATGCCCGTGCTCCGGTTCAACGCCAAGGACGACCTGCAGCACCAGGCCCTGCGCACCCGCGGGGTCGACCGGTTCCCGCCCACGCACACCGTCCCGTCGGCCGAGGGTTTTTTCGCCGCCGTGCGAGCCGGCCTGGGCTGGGGCATGCTTCCGGAACTGCAGCTGGGCACGGACCTCCTCGACGGCTCCCTGGACCTGCTCGAGGACCACGCGCACCACGACGTCGCGCTGTACTGGCAGACCTGGACGCTGGACTCGGAGCTGCTCCACCGCATCACCGGGTGCCTCCGCAGGGTCGGGCGGCAGCACCTGCGCGACGCGCCACCGGAGGATGGGACCGTCCCGTCGGCACCGTCCGCTCCGGATCGCCGCTGAACCGCTCGGTCCTCGGCCGCAGGGCGTCCGTCATGGCCTCCGCGTCGCCGAACTGGAAGCCGAGCTGGCTCGGATAGGACGCGCAGGCGGCGAGCTTGGTCCGCGTCTCCGCCGCGGTCGCCGGGCGCTCGTGGGCACCCCCGGCGCCGGCGGGCAGGCGTAGCGCGTAGGGGAGGTCGTCCCAGCGCACCACGGGCAGCCCGTGCCGGTGTGAGAGCAGCTCCAGGGCGTCCCGGACGTGTCGGTGGTCCACGTGATTCCCCAGCCCCGCGGGGCCGAGCACGAGGTCCGGCGGCGGCATCCCGGGACGCGCCAGCTCCTGCTCCAGGGCGGCGGCCACGGACTCCGTGGTGTCCTCGTCGCCGGCCACCACGGGACCGAACAGCGCCGCGGCGCTGGAGTACCCGCGGTGCGGGGCCTCCGCGAGACCCAGGTGCACGGCCCGCGCCCCGAGGGCCGCCATCGCGGTCCCGTCCTCGGCCCGGCGCAGGGCCATGTAGTCGACGTCGCGGGGAATCCCCTTGTCGGTCTGACAGGCGAGGGCGAACCCCTCCGGCGCGGGCACGCCGGCGGTGAAGACGGTGACCACCCGCACCTGCGCGCCCCGCGCCGCCAGCCCGGCCAGGAGGGCCCCGGCCGAGAAGGCGGCATCGTCCAGGTGCGGGGAGACGGCGAGGACCACGGGGGGTCCGGCGTCGTGTGCCGTCCCGGGCCCGCTCACAGCAGGTGCGGGGCGGCCAGGTAGGGGCAGTCCGGCCGCTCGGCCGGCTCCACCCCACGGCCGCCCGAGGTCGGTCGCTCCGCCGTGGGCAGCCGGGTCCAGGTGCTGTCACCGGGGGTTCCCACGACCCGGTCGTACACGTTCTCGATCCGCTCCGTCAGCGCCAGCCAGGACCACTTCTCGCGCACCTCTGCGAGGGCCTGGGCGGCCATCGCGCGGGCCAGGGGCGGGTCGTCGAGCACCCGGCGCAGCGTCGCCACCAGGCCGTCGACGTCCCCCACCTCGTGCAGCAGGCCGTTCTGCCCGTCCCGCACGCAGTCGACCACGCCCACCGTGCGTGTGGTGACCACGGGCAGACCGGAGGCCATTGCCTCGAGGATGGTGTTGGAGAACCCCTCGGACTGGGTGGGCGAGACGAACACGTCCCCCCGGCGGTAGACCTCCGGGGCCCCGGCGTAGGGGGTGTAGCCCGTCTGCTCCACCGCGTCCTGCAGACCCAGCTGCCCGACCAGTTCCGAGACGGCGTCCACGTCGGGGCCGATGCCCGAGACCAGCAGCCGCACGGCGCGCCCCTCACGGCGGAGCGCGGCCAGGGCGTGCAGCAGGTCCAGCACGCCCTTGCGCCGGTCCACCCGGCCGTGGAACACCAGGGTGGTGATCCCGTCGCCGTCCCGGTCGAGCTCGCCCGCGAGGCGGTCGTCCGGGCCGGGGGTGAACGCGCGGGTGTCGGTGGCCCCGCCGATGAGCGTGCACCGCTCCGGCAGCGTCCCGTGGTGCTCGGTGACCTCCTGCGCGAAGGTCTCGGAGCCGATCAGCACGGCGTCGGCCCGGTCCAGCACGGTGCGGATGCCCACGGAGTGCTCCGCGCAGCACAGCCCCACCCAGTGCCCGTCCCCTCCCTGCACGCTGATGACGCAGGGCAGACCCAGCAGGGTGGCGGCCTGCAGGGCCGCCATGCCGGTGGGCCAGGCGTACTGGGCGTGGACGACGTCGAACGGCTCCTCCGCATGCAGCCGCAGCACGGCGTCGCGCATGGCGGCGATGTCCTGCTCGAAGTCCGCGGGCAGGCCGTCGGCGACCCGCTGCTCGCCCAGCGACTCGAGACCCACGACCTGCACCCCCGCCGGCACGCGCTCCGCCGGGGGCGGGCCGCCGCCGTAGACGGCGCTGCCGGCTGTGTCGCCGCGGTACTGCGAGACCAGGGCCACGTCGTGGCCGTCGGCGCGCAGCTGTGCGAGAAGGTTCTCCGCGTACACGCTCATCCCGGACACCGCCGGCCAGTAGCGCCGGCTCAGGAAGCAGATCCTCACGCGGCCCACCCCTTCGCCCGGGCGACGGCCGCCGCGTGCAGGGCGGGCTCGCGGTAGAGCGGGTACAGGTCCTCGCCCACCACCCGGTCGATGGCGGCGCGGTCCAGCCAGGCCGGTCCGCCCAGACGCTCCTGGGCGCCGGCGGTGAGGTGCACGGGCACGGCCGTGTCCGGCACGCCCTGCTCCCCGGCCGCGCCGAGCCCGACGATGCCGTGCAATCCGGTCCGGCCGTCGCCGCGGGCCAGCAGGTCCGCGACGCCGCGCTCGCCCACGCGCCCGTAGCTCATGATCTCGACCTCGAGGCCCGGGACGATGACGCGCACGGCGGCCACCTCCGCGCCGGGCTCGGAGCAGTCGAGCACGAGGACCTCCAGGCCCTCCGCCGCCAGGGCGTCCACGAGGTGGTCTCGCAGCGCCGCCTGCTCGTCGGTCCCCTCCGGGGCCCGCCAGGTGGGGAGGCCGGTGAACGGGACGCTGGAGCGGCGGGCCAGGACGGTCGGCTCGAGCAGCCCGCGCAGCTCGTCGCTGCCCATCTCCAGCCAGCGCAGCATGCCCCGCAGCGCCCTGGGCTCCTCCCCGGCCGGATCGGCCGCGTAGCGCTCCAGGTACCCGTCCGGGGTGATGGCGCGCACCGCCTCGAGCGAGCCGTGCGTGAAGGCCTTGCGCGAGCGGGCGGCCACGAACTCCAGCAGGGCCTTGCGCAGCGCGACCTCGCGGTCCGGGTGGGCGGCCTCGCCGGCGGCGGTGACCATCACGGGCTGCAGCGGGTTCCGATCGGTGCCCACCACGAACAGGCCGACGACGCCGAGGCCGACGTCGGCGAGCTTCACCATGACGTCCACCCCCTCCGTGCGCAGCGCCGCGAGGGTCCGGCGGGTGACGGGGTCGGCGACGTCGCGGTCGTCCGGGCCGAGGTCCACGACCACGCCGGTGTCCATGGCACGGAACCGGGTGCCGTTGCCGTTGCGCTGCAGCAGCTCGCCGAGGCCGTGGGCGATCGCCCGGTCCAAGGTGTCCCCGGCGCCCATGCCGTTGCCCATCCGGGTGACCAGCCGTTCCTCGGGCGGGTCGTCGACCATGCCCGGGGGAACCAGGTGCCGGTCCCGGAGCACCATGTCCGCGGGCACCCACACCGTCCCGCCCGTGGACAGCCGCTGCACGGGCATCCAGTTCAGCGGGGTCCCGGGGGAGTAGCGGCTGCCGGCGTCGAGGCACAGCGAGGGCGGATCGACGACCGCGTCCGCGCCCTCGGCCGCCCGCAGGCCCGCGTAGGAGTCGCGGCGGAAGGGCATTCCGACGACGTGCCGGGAGTGCAGCCCGATCTCGGCGGCCTCCCCCCAGCTGGAGCGGCGGGCGTCGGCGTCCGTGCCGCCGTAGCCGTGGCCGGCCGAGACGCCGGCGCTGTGGGCGGCGATCGTCCACCAGGAGGGCACGCCGACCGTGTCCAGGCGGTAGGTCGGGAACTCCACGGCCTCGCCCTCGCCTGCGGCGTCCCGGTAGTCGCTCGTCACGCCGTGGTCGTCGCCGGTGCGGATCGGGTGCTCGACGACGAGCGGGTGTCCGAGGGCCCTCATGCGAGCACCGTCGTGGCGGGCCGCAGCTCGTCCATGGGCACCGGGGCCGCTGAGGGCGGCCGCGAGAGCATGTGGTCGATCAGTGCCACGACGTGCGCGGTGGTCACCCCGGCGGCGAACTCGAAGGGACTGAAGACGGTGTCGAAGGACAACGCGCCGACGATCTCGCGCATGTGGCTCAGCTCCCGCCGGGACAGCGGGATCTGGGCGTGGAACGCCTTGTGGGCGCTCAGTGCCCGCGCGCTGCCGTCGGGGTTCAGGTCGATCTTCAGGGAGTCGCCGCAGAAGAGCAGGCCGCGCCCGGCGTCGTGCAGCACGCTGTGGCCGGGGAAGTGCCCGCCGGTGCGGTGCAGGGTGATGTCCTTGGCCAGCAGCAGCGTCTCGTCGGCCGGGTAGGTCACGCGAAACGCCTTGGTCCAGGGCAGGTCGTCCACGCCGATCGCCAGCACGGGCGGGTCGAGCTCGTCCTGCAGCTGCCACAGCGCGCCGAAGCCGTGCACGTGGCTCGAGGCGAGGGCGGCGAGGCCGCCGCGGCGGCGCAGCTCGGCCAGAGCCTCCTGGCTGTACCAGCCGGTGGCCTCGAAGCCCAGCAGCCCGGAGTCCGTCTCCAGGACCCAGCCGTGGCTGCCGAGGCCGATGTCGGGGTCGGAGTAGAACTCGGTGACGCCTGGCACGGCCTCGCGCCAGGACGTGGTGACCAGCCGGTCCACCTCGGCGGCCGTGCGGAAGGTGAAGCCGTCCCGCGGGAGCTCGTTGCGCACGTCGGCGCAGACGGGGCACAGGGGCGGCGGGGAGGCGGCGAACCAGCGCTGCCAGTGGCCGCAGTTGTCGCAGGAGTAGGCCACGTGGGCGGGGTTCGCGCGGGTGGGCAGGACGGCCAGCTCGGCGTCGCGCCGGTCCCGGGCACCGTGGGCGGAGTGCGGATCGGTCATCGGAGGAGCTCCTCGAAGTCGTCGGACGTGGTCACGGGCAGGGCGTCGTGCATGAGGCCCAGCAGGCGCAGGTCCCGGTCCATGGGATAGGGCCACGCGGTGCGGCCGGGATCGGTGAGGGCCGCCTCCACGGCCTGCACCTGGGCGGTGAAGGGCGAGAGCCCGGTGTCGAAGGGCACCGGTGCGGACGTCCCGTCGGCCGCGTCGATGAGCTCGAGCCGCCCGCCGGCGTCCTGGCCCATCGTGTTCGTGGCCACGAGCTGGGCCCGCGTGCCGACGATCTCCAGCCGCCGCCGGGGGAAGGAGTCGGCGGTGTTGTACGAGTTGTGGATGCTCACGAGCACGCCGGAGGCGGTCGTGCCCACGAGGACGGAGCCGTCGTCCACGGGGTAGTCCTGGACCCTCCGCTGCTGGAGCGTGGTGGCCCGGACGAGGTCCTCCCCGAGCAGGGCGCCGACGAGGTCGATGCCGTGCGGGGCCAGGTCCACGTAGGCGCCGCCGCCGGCCCGGGCCGGGTCGGCACGCCAGTTGTCGTGCCCGGGGTGGTTCTCGGGCACCCAGTCCGGCGGCAGCCAGCACCCGTAGACGATGCGCACGGCCGTCACCGTGCCCAGCACCCCCGAGGCCACCAGCCGGGCGGCGGCCCGGTGGGCGGGGTGGAACCGCTGGTCGTAGGCCGTGGCGGCGAAGATTCCCGCCGCGGAGCACGCGGCGACGAGCTGCCGGGCGTCGGAGAGCGATGCCGCCAGGGGCTTCTCGCACAGCACTGCCAGCCCGGCGGCCGCGGCGTCCTCCACCACGGGGCGGTGCGCGTGGTTGGGGGTGGCCACGTAGACGACCTGCGCCCCCGGGACCGCGGCGGCACCGGCCACGTCGCGGCAGGCCCGGGCACCGGGGAACCGGGCGGCCAGCCGCTCGGCGGCCGCGGGGTCCCGGTCCACGACGGCGACCACCCGGCTGCCGGGCGAGGCCGCGATGGCGGGTGCCATGTGGTCGCTGGCCACCCAGCCGGCCCCGGCGATGACCCAGCCCACGGGCTGCGGCACGCTCACCGGGCGCCCAGCCCGGCGTCGGCGAGCACGCCGAGCTGGTAGGTCTGGACGGTGCCGGGGTGCACGATGTCGAGGTCCCCGAGCGCCTGGGACGCCGTGAACGCCGCGGCCCGCGCGTGGTGGTGCACCTGCAGGACCCTGTCGAGGACGTCGGCGGCGTTGAACACCCGGCCCACCGGGGTCTCCGCGGTCTCGCGCTGCGGCAGCAGGGTGCGCAGCCGCCGGGCGAGCTCCTCGGGGAGCTGCCCCAGCGAGCGCCGCTCCAGGGCGTCCAGGATGCGCAGGTAGTGCTCGCCGAGCAGTACCTCGCCGGCGTACCCGGCGTCGGGCAGGTCCCCGTTGGGCAGGTGGTGGGCCATGGCCACCACGAACGCATCCCCCCTGTCCACGCCGTGGCGGGGGGCGAGCAGGGCGGAGTAGACCGCCGTGACGAAGCAGTGGTCCCCGTGGCTCTCGGGAGGCTCCACGATGATCCGGGGGGTGCTCGGGTGCGTGGCACCCGCCCGCGGCTGGTCCACGAGCGCCAGCACGAACGCCGGCACCCGGTCCCGGTCGGCCGCGGCTCCGTCCTCGGCGTCCACGAGCTGCGGCAGGACGGCGCGCAGGTCGTCGGTGTCGCCGAGCTCCGGGCCGCCGACCTCCAGGGCGGCGTCGAACGCCCGCTCCAGCACCTCCAGGGACTCGGCCCGGTCGAGACCGGCCCGGCGCAGCACGGAGCCGTCGACGCCGGCGAGCCGGGTGGCCACGAGGGCCCGGGCCGTCTCCTCGAGGGCGATCCGCTCGAACTCCTCACCCTGCACCAGGCGGCGCCAGCCGCGCACGAAGGCCCGGTCCGCGAGCGAGCCGGGGCCGCGTGCGTCGCGCAGCCGCTTCAGGTCACCGAGCTGGCGCAGCAGCACGGTCCCCGCGCCCACCCCGCTCAACGGCGGGCTCCCGCGCGGTGGAGACCGCCGAGGGAGGGGAGGTGGTCCAGGAGGAACCGGCGGCTGTCCGGGACGGAGCGCTCGTGCACGTCGTCGTGGTCGTAGAGCTCCACGCTGACCCACCCGGTGAACTCCTCCTCGTGCAGGACCTGGCCGACCGCGCCGAAGTCGATGTCCCCGTCTCCGGGGACCAGGTGGGCGTGGACGCGCCCGGCGATGTCCTCGACCTGCAGGTGGCGGGTGACGGGCAGGTGGTGCCGCAGGGACGCCAGCGCGTCCTCCTCGACCACCACGGTGTGCCCGAGGTCCTGGCTCAGCCACAGGGAGTCGGAGCCGGCGCGCTCGATGATGCCCGCGACCTGGGCGTTGGTCTCGGCGAGGAAGCCCGGTTCGGGCTCGATGCCCAGCACGGTGGAGCCCGGGGCCGCACCGGCCGCCCGCAGCTCGCGCTCCAGCACGCCCAGGAGCTCGGCCACGGATCCGTCCAGGACGCGCAGCGCCTGCTCCGGGTCCGCGCCGGGAGTGAGCCGGCCGGTGGAGAACACCACGATCGGCACGCCGATCCGCACGCCGATGCGCACGGCGCGGCGCAGCAGATCCATCCGCCGCTCGCGGGCCGCCGGGTCGGCGTCCACGAGGGCGGGCTCGAACGGGCGCTCGCTCAGCAGCAGCGGGTCCCCGGTGGCCAGGCTGCACGCCACCATGCCGGTCCCGTCCAGCACGGCCCGCAGCTCATCGGCGTCGGCGTCGGTGAAGCTCCACGGATCCACGTGCTGGCGGTTGAGGGACAGCTCGATGCCGGCGTAGCCGGAGTCGGCGAGGAGCCGGACGGCGGCCGGCAGGGACAACGAGCGCAGCCCGTTGGCGTTGTAGGCGAGGCCCGGGCTGTGAACGGTCGGGAAGGGCACGGCAGCTCCTGTCTGAGTGGCGGAAGACGGCCGGATCCGGTCGGGATCCGCCCCGCGAGCAGGGCCGAGTTCCCCACTCGGTGCGACCAGCGGGGTGCGTCGTGACGAGCACGGTGCGGTGCGGCCGTCGGCTTCAGCTCCCCGTCGGGGACACTAACGTGCAGGTCAGACAACGGCTTGTGGCGTCGGGCACCCTCCCGGAGCCCTGCTACCCCTCGCAGGCGAGGCCCTCGACCCCGCCGCGGTCCAGCGCCGGGCGGTAGCCGGGCTGGTCGGAGCGCAGGGGAGCCGCGCCGGCCGCGCGCACGGCGGCGCAGTCCGCGTAGTGGACCTCCGCCACCGGCGAGGGGTCCGTGCCGGACGGTCCCGGGGTGTCCCGCGCGGGAGGAACCTCGCCGGGCACGTCCTGGTCCGGGCACCCGGCGAGCACCTCGGCCATGGCGTCCCGCTCGGGAGCCGTCACGAAGAGCTCGTAGCGGGTCTTGACCGCGATCTGGGTGGCCACGTACTCGCACCGGAAGGACGCGTCCGGCGGCAGCCACTCGGCGGCGTCGGAGGCGGACTTCTGGCCGTTGGTCGGCCCGTCCACGGCCCGCAGGTTCAGGGGGTCGTTGGCCAGGGCCGTGCGCTCGCCGGGGGCGAGCCGGTCGGCCCCGGAGACCCACGCGTTCTTCAGCGCCACGACGTGGTCGATCTGCACGTCGGCGGAGGTCAGCGGTCCGCGCCGGAACGCGATCGTCCGCCCCGTGTAGGGGTCCTCGAGGGTCCCGGAGAGGACCGTGCACCCGTCGTCGTCGAGGACGACGCCGGTCAGGTCCCGGGCCAGGATGTCGTTGCGGGCGTCGCAGCCGTTGCCGTCGGGATCGGCCCAGTCCCCGAACTGGGCGAGCCGGTCGTAGTCCTCGCCGCCGCCGGCCTCGTCGACCGGCAGGGCGGCGAGCGCTCGCGCGGCGGGGGAGGAGCCCTCCACGGCCTGCGGGGTGCACCCGGTCAGGACGCCCAGGGCGACCGCGAGCGGGACGAGGATCGTCCACCGTGCAGGGGTCTGCGGTGCTGCGGTCCTGCGCACGGTGGTCCCCCCGCTCCGGCCGGTGATTTCCGAGATCCTATTCTCGCAGGTCAGCCGGGCAGGGTAGATTGCGGCACCGGAGGAAGGCAGACATGAGACGGTTCTTCGCCGCGGCCCGCGTGCTGATGGGCCTCGCCCTGGTCGTGGCCGTGGCCGGGCGGCTACAGGCCTATCTGCGGTTCTGGGTCGACCGCGGGGACCGCGCCATCGCGGTCGACGTGGCCAACTTCTTCAGCTACTTCACGATCCAGACGTCGCTGTTCCACGCCGTGGTGTTCGCGATCGGGGCGCGGTTCCTGTTCGCGCGGCGGGGCGCGGACCCCCAGTGGCTCGGTGCCCTGCGCGCCGCGGCCACGACGTACACGGTCACCACCGGGGTGGTCTACAACGCGCTGCTGCGCGGCCTTCCGCAGGAGCTGGGGCTGGAGCAGCCGTGGGCCAACGAGGTGCTGCACACGATCGTCCCGGTCTACGCGCTGCTGGACTGGCTGCTCGCCCCGGGGCGGGGCCGGGTCCGGTGGCGGACGGTCGGGGGGATCGTGGTCTATCCGGTGCTGTGGGCGGCGTACACGCTGGTGCGGGCGCCGTTCGTGCTGGACGAGGGCACCGGCAACCCCTGGTGGTATCCCTATCCCTTCCTGGACCCGAACGAGTCGGCCGGCGGCTACGGGTCCGTGGCGGTCTGGGTCGGAGTGCTGGCGGTGGCGATCACGGCGACGGCCTCGGTCCTCGTCGGGATCTCGCGGCGACGACCGGGGTCTCCCGGCGAGGACGGGGGCGAGCGGAGCCGCTGACGGACCGGCAGCCCGGGGGCCGCCCGGTCCGGCCGGGTGGCCCCCGGGCGGCCCCCGGAGCGCGTCGTCGAAGCGGGCCGTCAGGACCCGTCGTCCACGGCCGCGACCGCGAGATCCGGGTGGTCGGAGAAGAGCCCGTCCATGCCGGCCTCGACGAAAGCCCTGATCTCGCCGGCCAGATCGCCGTGCTCCCGGGGATCGGCGCCGGCGCGGTGCTCGGCCGGCAGGAAGGCGTTCTCCGCCCGGAACGTCCAGCCGTGGACCTCGAGACCCGCGGCGTGGGCGTCGGCGATGACGGCCGTCGGCTCGCCGAGGGTGTCGTCGGCCTCCCGCGGGATCATGACGTCCTTGCAGGCGCCGAGGATGTCGGCGTAGGACGCGATCTCATCCAGGCCCTCCGCCGTCGTCAGGTCCGCGTAGGTGCGCGGGTCACCGGCGGCGACGAGGTCGAACGGCGCGCCCGAGCAGTTGACCAGCTGGGCGAGGCGCACGTCCGTCATCCCGTCCAGCTCGCGCAGGTTCGCCGTCTCGAAGCTCTGGAGGACGACCGGGTCCTCCTCGTCGCCGTAGCCGTTGGCCTCGAGCACCTCGACCGCCTTCTCCTCCAGGGACAGCCCGATCGAGTCGAAGTACGCGGGGTGCTTGAGCTCGGGCGCGATGCCCATCGGCTCGCCGTCGCAGGTGCGCGAGCGGCGGGCCAGGTCCACGACCTCCTCGAAGGTCGGGACCGGGTAGAGGCCGTCGAAGACGGTGTTGCCCGCCCGCAGCTCCGGGATGCGCTCCTCCGCGCGGAGGGTGCGCAGCTCGGCCAGCGTGAAGTCCTCGGTGAACCAGCCGGTGACCTCGACGCCGTCGATCACCTTGGTGGTGCGCCGCTCGGCGAACTCCGGGCGGTCCTCGACGTCCGTCGTCCCGCCGATCTCGTTCTCGTGCCGGGCCACGAGCTCGCCGTCCCGGGTGGGGACGAGGTCGGGCTCGATGTAGTCCGCGCACTGCGTCATGGCCAGCTGGTAGGCGGCCAGCGTGTGCTCGGGGCGGTAGCCCGAGGCGCCGCGGTGACCGATCACCTCGGTGCCCGTCCCGGCCCCGGGATCGAGGCGCTCGCGGTCCAGCACGATGAGCTCGGTGTCGTCCGAGGTGCCGGGGTAGCGGGCGTCGTTGCCGGGGTAGTTGTTGTCGTTGCCGACCAGCAGGCGGCCGTCCCGCAGCTGCAGGACCACCTCGACCGACTGCTGGGGGAAGGAGAACTGCTCACCCACGCCGTAGGCGCCGGGGGACGTCCCGGTGCCGATGCCGGCCGGGTTGCCGATGGCCAGAAGGTCGGCGACCAGGTCCTTCTCGAGGTGCCCCGAGTCGTCCGTGCGACGGAGGTCGACGGCGTAGATGCGCTTGGTGACCGCCGCGGCGCCGTCGAAGTCGTCGCGCTCGAGGACCAGGAGCCGGTTCTGCTTCGTGAGGAACGCGTCGCCCACGAGGTTGGCGTCGGTGTCCGTCTCGTAGTCCCACGTGCGGCCGGTGTACTCCCGCGTCCTCGTGTCGAACTCCAGGACCAGCCGGCGGCGCTGGTCGTCGTCGTCGGCGAGGGCGCCCTCCAGGATCGGGTAGAGGTAGCGGCCGTTCTTCGAGCCCGCCATGGCCTCGAAGCCCTTGCTGCGACCGACGGCGGGCTGCTCCCCGTCCTCGAGGGAGGGGCTCTGCGGCGACCGGAGCGTGCCCTCGCCGTCGCGGACGTCGGCCAGCGGGACGGGCTCCTCGAGCACCACGCCCTCGGCGTCCACGTGCAGCAGGAAGGGGCCGAACTCCTCGCCGATCCAGAAGGTGCCGTCCGGCTGGCGGACCACGGACTCGACGTCGAAGTCGTTGCCGGTCAGCAGCCGCTCCTCGGTGTCCTCGTGCACCACGGGGAAGGGGACCCGGTGGTGCGGATCGCGCAGCGGCACGAAGTCCTGGACCTCGATGTCCCCGGTCCCGCCCTCGGCGCTCTCCCACTGCGGGGCGATGCGGTAGAGCCGCAGCAGGAAGTCGGCGGAGTTCTCCTGGGTGCCGAAGCCGTTGTCCGGCATGGCCCAGAAGGTGCCGTCGCCGTTGTCCACCATGGCAGAGAAGCCGGGGATCACCTGGCCGTCGAAGGGACCGGTGCGGCCGTTGGCCGGCGTGGCCGCCGCTCCGGACGGCGGGCCCTCGGCGAGGTGGTCGGCGGAGAGGGTGGCGCGCTGCTCGAGCACGGGCGCGGTGGCGGGCCCCCGGCCCGGATCACCGGTGTGGGCCACAGCCCCCGGCGTCGTCGTGAGGAACATGGCCGCGGCCAGCGCGGCGGCTGCTGAGACTCTGCGCATGCGCCGAGCGTAGGACCGGGGCATGGCCGGCCGGTGGCGTCCGGGGAACATGACGGCGAACGACACCGCGCCGGATGTTCACCGACCTGGCTCTGACCTGCGGCTCCGGGGCCGGGCCAGGGAGCGGCGGACGGGCCGCCGGAGGCCGGCGGACCGGATCACAGCTGCGGCACGCACGGCCCGGAGCCCAGCTCGGACAGGCCGGCCCGGTCCCCGGCCGAGAGCACCGTCGCCCCGCCCGCCGGGTGCATCATCTGCGTGGGGTCGTCGACATGGGCGAGCCCCACCACGTGCGCCAGCTCGTGGATGATGGTCGCGCGGACGTGGGCCGCTCCGTCCGGGTGGTCCAGCACCTGCGTCAGGCCGGGGGCGTCGAGGGCGACCTGACCGGTGACGTAGACGAACGGCCGCCCCGGCGCCTGCCGTGCCGTGCTGCCGCCGAGGCCCACGACGTTCCCGGCCAGACCCGGCACCTCGGTCTCGTCGGACCACGCGACGAGCACGGGCGCCCACTGCCGGCCGTACCGCTCCGGCTGATAGGGCGCACGCTGCTCGGCGGGCGCCTCCGTCGTCGTCCCGGCGGGGACGAACCGCAGGCCGGTGGCCGCGGAGATCTCGGCGACCGCCTCCTCGATGAGCTGCCGGCCGCCCGGCGGGCCGCCGTCCGGGCGCACGACGTAGTGCACCGGCCGGCACGGGTCGTACGCGACCATCGGCTGGGCGGGATCCGGGGGGTCCATGAAGCGGTAGCCGCCGGGGTCCTCGACCTCCGGGGGCGTGCCGAGCGGTGCCTGGGCGGCCCCGACGCCGGGCGGG
This sequence comes from Kocuria nitroreducens, assembly GCF_042879195.1. Classification (NCBI taxonomy): domain Bacteria; kingdom Bacillati; phylum Actinomycetota; class Actinomycetes; order Micrococcales; family Micrococcaceae; genus Kocuria; species Kocuria nitroreducens. The sequence continues at coordinate 54,446 of NZ_JBHZTC010000020.1, read as the reverse complement.
GGCGCCGACGCGTGCGGCAGATAGGGGCGGATGACCGGCAGCGCGTGGTCCTGGAAGAGCCCCGGCGTGAACCAGAGCACGAGCAGCACCACGACACCCACGGCCGGCGTCGCCCGCCACGCCCTGCTGCGCCTGCGGGGGGCCTTCGCCCAGCGGCGGGAGGACCTCCGGGTGGCCCGGGCGGCACGCCGGGCGCGGCGCCGTCGTTCGCCCGGGCTCAGCAGGGACTGCCGCTGCTGGTCCAGTGCGTCGTCGAGCACCCACTGCGGGGTCCGTCCGCTCGGCGATCTCTTGAGGCGCGGAGCGGCGGTGTGCTCGTCGCGAGGCGGGGGCGACGCTCCCCGATGCGGCGTGGTGCCACCGGGCTGGTGCATGGTTCCTGGCTTCTGTGCTGGATCGGGCGATCGCGCAGGTCGTACAGAAGTGTACGAAAGCAAATAGAGGTGGAGGCCCTTTCCGCCGCACTGTGACGGGAACTCACCTGTCCACAGTCCTGCCTACACCGGCCCGGCGCAGCCCTGATCGCGAAGGAGCACGGCAGTGGAGACCACCCCGCACCGGAACGTCACCTTCTCCTCGGCCGTCAGCGTGCCCGGGCCCTCGGTGTGAGAGCTCCGAGGACAACGGACGGTGGGACCGACGCCGCGGACACCGTCCGGAGCCGACGCCCAGGCACTGCCGGTGAGGATGACAGCTCCGGCACAGCCGGCCGTGCCAGGCTCGACCCCGGACCACGCTCGAGACCACGCAGGAGGAACCGATGGCGCAGACGGCCGCCCGGACGATGACGCGCACGATGATCGCCGTGCTCACCGCGGCCCTGGTCGGCCTCGCGGCAGTGCTGCAGCAGCCGGAGTTCATCACCGCGGCCCTGCTCGTCGTCGTCCTCGGCACCGGCTGGGACCTGCGCCGGACCCGGGAGGCGGCGCGGGCACGGATCCGGCCCTGACGGCACGGGCCGCACACCCTCGGGAGCGAGGCGTTCCCAGGACGTGCTCACCCCGGTAGCGTTCGGACATGGCCCTGGACCTCTACGCAGGCATCTCCGTCGGCGACTACGCCCGCGCCCTGGACTGGTACGAACGCCTCCTGGGCGCACCGCCTGATCTGCTCGCCGGCCCCACGGAGGCCGTGTGGGACCTGGCCGAGCACCGGTCCCTGTTCATCGTGCACCGGCCCGAGCACGCCGGTCACGCCCGGCACACGATCTTCGTGGGCGGCGTCGAGGACCTGGCGTCCTGGGTCGCCCGGATCGTCGAGCGGGGGCTCGAGCCCGCCGAGTGGGAGGACTACCCCGACGGGATGCGGGAAGCGCTCTACCGGGACCCGGCGGGCAACGAGATCTGGTTCGGCGGAGCACCGGCAGAAGAGTCGTAGGTCCGGCCAGCGCACCACGGCCCCGGACTCCGGACGCACCAGCCCGCCGCACCGCATCCCGCCGGTGCCGTGCACCCGAGAAGCGAGGAGTTCCCATGACCGAGATCTGGCCCGTGGTCCATGCCGAGCGCCAGGCGCTGATCCGGGACCTGGAGGACCTTCCGGCGCAGCGGTGGGCCACTCCTTCCCTGTGCCCGGGCTGGGACGTCCACGACGTGCTGGCTCACCTCGTCGACGACGCGAGGACGACGCGCCTGGGCTTCCTCCGCCGCCTCGCGTCCGCCGGCTTCGACTTCGACCGCTGCAACGCCCGGGGGGTCACGCGGCAGCGCCGAGCCGAGCCGCGGGACACGCTCGCCGCGTTCCGTGCGGTGAGCAGCCGCACGACGAGCGCGCCGGCGCCCCCGGCCACCCGGCTGGTGGAGGCGTTCGTGCACGGGGAGGACATCCGGCGCCCGCTCTCCCTGACCCGCGCCTGTCCGCCCGGTCCGGTCGCGGAGGCCCTGCGCCACCAGCTGCGGACCGGGGTGAAGCTCGGCGGCGGCAAGGAACGGGCAGCGGGGCTGCGCCTCGTGGCCACCGACGCCGACCTCGACGCCGGGACGGGTCCGGAGGTGCACGGCAGCGTCGTCGCCCTGCTGCTGGCGGTGTCCGGGCGCCCGGTCGGCCCGGAGGAGCTCACCGGACCGGGCGCGGCAGCCCTCACGGGCTGAGCGCCGACGCCGTCGCGCCGGCGCTCGGCGCCGCGGGCTCAGCGGAGGAGCGTGAAGAGGATGCCGCAGATGGCCACGAGCCCTGCGACGGTCACGAACACGTTCGAGAGCTGACCCCGGTAGGGCGCCAGCGCCGGGATCCGGCGCACGGCGTACATCGGCATGAGGTAGAGGATCACGGCGATGACGGGCCCGGCCAGGGACTCGATCAGGGACAGGATGCTCGGGTTGAGCACCGCGGCCGCCCACGTGGTGAGGAAGATGAACACCGCGATCCCACGGCGCAGCGTCCGGTCCTGCGGCTGCCGGACCCGCGCGGGCAGCATGCCGCGCACGATGCCCGCCGCGCCCTCGCTGGCGCCCAGGTAGTGGCCGAAGAACGAGGAGACGATCGCCACGATCGCCACGGCCGGGCCGAGGTAGCCGATCAGGGGGTTGCCGTGCATGTTGGCCAGGTGGGAGAGCACGGGAAGATTCGCCTCACGGGCCTCCTGCAGCCCGGTGGTGCCCAGGGACAGGACGCAGGACCAGACGAACGCCATGGTGAACAGCACCAGCAGGACCGCGGTGCGGCGGAGCACCCGGGACGCCGCCTCGGGCGCGTGGGTCCCGTGCTCGCGCTGCATCGCCAGGGAGAACTGCGAGATGGCCGGGGAGTGGTTGAACGCGAACACCAGCACCGGGATGATCAGCCAGACCGACAGCGTGAGCTCGCCGGCGGACGGCACCACGGCGAGGTCGCCCAGCTGCCAGGTGGGGACGAGGTAGATCGTCACCCCCAGCAGGGCGAGGATCAGCGGGTAGACCAGCCAACGGGTCACGGCGAGCATGAGCCGCTGACCGGCGACCATCACCAGCATCATCAGGGCGATCAGCACCCCGGAGAGCAGCACGCGGGGCACCGGGGGCAGCCCGAGCTGGTTGACCATCAGGCTCTCGACCGTGTTGGTGATGCCCACGCCGTAGATCAGGACGATGGGGTAGATCGCGAGGAAGTACAGGGCGGTGATGATCCGACCGACGCCGTCCCCGAAGTAGTCGCGGGCCACGACCGTGATGTCCTCGCCCTTCCTCGGCGAGGCGCACACGAAGCGCGCGAGGGCCCGGTGGGACAGGTAGGTCATCGGCCCGATGAGGAGCGTCACGACGAGCAGCGGCCAGAGGCCGCCGGCGCCCGCGTTGATCGGCAGGAAGAGGATGCCCGCGCCGATGGCGGTGCCGAACAGGCCGAGCATCCAGCCGGTGTCGACCGCGGAGGGCGGTTTCCGGGGAGCGGGCGCCACGGACGGGCGGTCCGGGGCAGGGTTCGGGGTGGTCGGAGAGTGGGCGGGTTCTGCATCGACGGAGATCGTCCGCGGGGCAGGGGAGCGCGACATGGTGGTCCTCGCTGGGTGCACGTGTGGGATGGACCACAGGGACGATACCAGCCGGACCGCGTCCCCCCGGGCCACGGGTGCACGGGCGGAGAGCGACCCGGTCACCGCCGTCCTCCTGAGGGCAGCACCTGCGCTGCAGCACCACCGCCGGGACGACGACGGAGCGACGGCCCGGCACGAGGAACGTGCCGGGCCGTCGCTCCGCCGATGGGTCAGTGCTGCCGCAGCGGACGTCCCACGATCCCGGTGGAGACCGCGAAGTACGCGGCTGCCGCGAACAGCAGCGTGGCCCAGCCGTAGGCCTGGGATCCGAGGGCCAGGACGGCGCCATTGGCGACGAACAGCATGACGGCCGCGACCGTCAGCCACTGCGCCACCTGATCTCCGCGAACTTCTTGAACCCCTGCCACTGTCTTCCCCTTCGTCGATTGTCGTCCGGCTGCGACCGCAACCGGGATTGAGGCCAAGTTAGGTGCCGTCCGGGATATATGTCTGTCGACTTAAGTCCAGACTTCACCGCGGCCGCACCGACATCGCGCCTGGTCAGGGGCGATTGCGGAACATGACGAAAGATGGCGTCACCGTCGTCCCACGCAGGGTGCCGGCACGCAAAGGGGCGGGGACGTGGTGTCCACGTCCCCGCCCCCGGTCCAGAGGTGTGCTGCTGCCTACGGTGCCGCGGGGGCCGCCCCGGCGTCGGCGCCGGTCATGCCTTGCTGGGCGGCCGGGCCGCCGCCCGCCTGGCCGGTGTCGGTCTGACCGCTGTCCAGCTGCTGGCCGCCCGTGCCCGGGACTGCGCCGTCGGACGTGGTGCCGTCCTCGGTCACCGCTCCGCTGGTGGGGGCGACCTCACCCGGAGCGACGCCTCCGGGAGGCGAGGTGACCTCCGCGCTCGGGACGGTCCCGTCGGCGGGGGCGACCTCGCCGGTGCCGGCGGCCGGATCCTCGGCCGGCGTGACCGTGTTGCGCACAGACACCGACTCGCTGCCGGTCACGGTGCGCTGGATCGTGCCCGTGCCGCCGGAGAGCTCCGTGCCGGTGAGCGCCTGGATGCCGAAGATCGCCGCGACCGCGAGGCCGAGGACGGCGCCGGTGCTGACCAGGATGGGCTTCAGGCGGGGGCGCAGGGCGCTCCAGGGGCCGCCGGCGGCCGCGGCAGTGCTGCCGTCCGACTCGGGGGCGTCCAGGCCCGGGCGCGCGAGCACGCGCTCGGCGACGGTGGTCTTCACCTTCTTCAGGCCCCGGCGGCTCTTCTCGAGCGAGGTCGAGTAGAGGACGATCGCGATACCGGAGACGATGCTGGTCAGTGCGGCGCCGAGGACGGTGCCGACGACGCTGAGGTGGCCACCGATCACGGACATGGTCGCGGCGGTGGCGGCGCCGGCGAGGAGGCCCGGGACGTTCAGGGCCGGGCTCTTCTTCGCGGGCTGCTCCTCTGCCTGGGGCTGGTCGTCGGGCGCGGAGGCCTCGGTGCGTGGTTTTTCCAGAGTCATGCTGTCCTGCTTCGGTTGCGGGGAAGGGGGGCTGATCCCCGCGACGATGCCCGGGCCAGCCCTTCCCATTATCCGGACCGACCTGCCAAAACACAGAGCGAGTGGGAACTCTCACATCCTGCGGTCCTGCTGGAGCGCCATGTGACGTCGACGGACCAGGTCACCGACCGGTTTCTTGCCCGCCGGACGTCGGTACCGATGCTCAGAAGGGTGGCCCCGGATCATGACGGACCGCGTCCGGGGTGGCGGCTCGTCGCGCACGCGCCGGAGAAGAGAGTGCGCGCTGGACTCCGTCATGATGGATGCGTGGGGCCGATCGGCTTCACCAACCAGCATGACGAGCCGGCGCAGGAGGAACTGATGATCACGAACGTGGCGTCAGCGGTGTTGTACGTGGCCGACCAGGAGGAGGCCCTGGCGTTCTACCGGGACACCCTGGGCTTCGACGTCGTGATGGACGCCGACATGGGTGCGGGCGCCCGCTGGATCGAGGTCAGGCCCCGGGGCGCCCAGACGTCGATCGTCCTGTCGGCGGCCGCGGCCTTCGGCAGGTCCCCCGGCGAGGGGGCCTACCTGACCTTCGCTGCTGACGACGTGGCGGGAACCGTGGCGGAGCTGCGCTCGAAGGGTCTGACGGTGTCCGACCCGATCAGCGAGCCGTGGGGGACCTACGCAACGGTCGACGCGCCGGACGGGCACCAGCTGCAGTTCCACGAACGTCCGGGCCGCTGACGGGTGCGGGCCCGGCTCAGCGCAGCGGCAGCCGCATGAGGACGCGCGGGAACCCGTTGAGCGTCGAGGTGGTGTCGGCGGCCTTGGTGAAGCCCGCACGCTCGAACATGGCGCGGGTGCCGACGTAGGCCATCGTGGTGTCGACCTTCCGGTCCCCGTTGTCGACGGGATAGCCCTCGACGGCAGGTGTGCCGTGGCCGCGGGCGTGCTCGACGGCGCCTTCGAGGAGGGCCTGGGCCACGCCCCGTCCCCGGTGGCCGCCGCGCACCCGGAAGCACCACACGGCCCAGACCGGGAGGTCGTCGACGTGGGGGATCGTCCTCCCGTGGGTGAAGGCGTGCAGCTCGGCCCGCGGGGCGACGCCGCACCAGCCGACCACGGTCCCGTCGTCGTAGGCGAGAACGCCCGGCGGGATCGGCCGGGCGCACAGCTCCTTGGCCGTCCGAGCCCGTTCCCGGCCGCTCAGCGCGCGGTTCTCCTTGGAGGGGAGACGGTAGCTGAGGCACCAGCAGACGGCCGAGTCGGGATTGCGGGGTCCCAGGATGGTGGCGACGTCGTCGAACCTCTCGCTCGTCGCCGGCCGGATCGTGAACTCGGTGGGAGTCATGGTCACTCCTGGGTGCTGGGCGGTGCCGTGCCGGCCGTGCCTCTCACCCTAGGGAGAACCCGCCGCCCGGGCCAGCCTCCGGCGGTCCCAGGTCAGGACCACGTGTCCGCCGTCGAAGGTGATGACGTCCGTCAGGTCGAACCGGGCGGGCGAGAACTGCCCGCCGTCGAAGGCAGGCCGCCCGGCGCCGGCGATCACCGGATAGAGCTTGACGACCACCCGGTCGATCTCCGGGAGCACCGCGCCGGCCAGCGACGCGCCGCCGGCCAGGTAGACGTCGAACGGCGAGTCCTCGGCCTTGAGCGAGCGCACGAGCTCGACCGGGTCCTCGCGCACGACCGTCACCTCCGGGGTGAGCTCCTGCTGCGTCGTCGACACGACGTACTGGCGCAGGTGCGCGTACGGACTGACAACACCGATCGCCAGGGCCGGTTCGTAGGTCCGCCGGCCCATGACCACGGTGTCGAAGTGCCGGTGGGGTGCGTCGTCGACGCCGAGGTGGGTGCGGACGTGGGTCGGCAGGGTCTCGGGGAACTTCTCGCCCAGCCAGGCGCCGTAGGCCTCCGAGAGCGGGAAGAACTCGGTCTCGTCGTGCGGACCGGCGATCCTGCCGTCGATGGAGACGCCGATGAAGTAGGTAAGTCGTCGCATGCTCCCATTGTCGGCCGGGGCGCCGGCGTTGCGGGTCATCGACCGCGCCGGACGCGGTCGAAGGTCTCCCTGGCGACTCCCCACGAGGTCTTGCCGACGTCGAAGTGGTCGGTGAGCATGTAGACCCCGATCCAGCACTGGTAGGTCCACGCCCGGTCGAGGAGCCCGGGGTCCGTCGGCCCGGTGTAGCGCTCGTGCACCGCGCGGACGAAGGCCTCGCCGTACTCGTGCAGCTCCGCGAAGTCCACAGCCGGGTCACCGCGGCACATGTCGCTGAAGTCGATCACGCCGAGCCGGGCGTCGTCGTCGTCCCAGAGCAGGTGCCGGCTGTAGACGTCGTTGTGGACGACCACCGCCGGGAGATCGGCGGCGAGCAGCGCGTCGACGCCGGCGAGGATCTGCTCCACCTCGCCGAGCTCCTCCGGGCTCAGCACGGCGGGCAGGTGCGTGGCCGCCGCGCGGCGGACGTCGTCCTGGTCCTCGGCCAGGCAGGACGCCGGCACCCGCTCCAGCGGCGTGCCGGGGACCGGCGCGGTGTGCAGGGCCGAGAGGAAACCGGCCAGCTGGTCCACGAGCGCGCCGCGTGCCGCCCCGTCCAGGGCGCCCAGCACCCCGGGGGTGAGCGTGCGGCCCGGCAGCAGGGGGTACCCGGCGAACGAGCCGTCGGGCGCCACGCGGTCGTAGCGCGGGATCCGCACGGGCAGCCGCGGGGAGAGGTGGTCCAGGACCTCGACCTCCCGGGCGAGCGCCTCCGTGTAGGGCGCCTCCTGCGGGAAGCGGAACACCAGGGCCTCGTCCAGGACGACGACGACGTGGTCCCAGCCCTCCGTGATCCGCCGGGCCCTCGACCACGTCAGCTCGGGGAAGGCCTCGGCGATCCGCTCCAGCTCGTCCATTCCGGTCCTCCGTTCTCAGCGGCCCGGGGTGATCAGCCCGGTCTCGTAGGCGAGCACGACCAGCCGTGACCGGTCCCGGGCGCCGAGCTTGGCCAGCAGCCGGGACACGTAGGTGCGCGCGGTGGCGGGGGAGAGGAACAGGGCCTGGGCGATCTCGTCGTTGGACAGCCCCCGCCCCACCTGTTCGAGCACCTCGCGCTCGCGGTCGCTCAGCGCCCGCAGCGGGGCGTCGTCGAGCACGGTCTCCGGCCGGGCCGCGATGGCGCCGAGCACGGTGCGGGTCACCGAGGGCGAGAGCAGGGCCTCCCCGGCCGCGACCACGCGGATCGCCCGGCGCAGGTCGGCAGGGGAGACGTCCTTGAGCAGATACCCGGCCGCCCCGGCGCGGATCGCCTCGAAGACGTGCTCGTCCTCGTCGAAGGTCGTCAGCACCAGCACCCGGACGTCGCGCAGCGCCGGGTCGGCCACGATCCGGCGGGTGGCCTCGAGGCCGTCCAGCTCGGGCATCCGGATGTCCATGAGCACCACGTCCGGGTGCAGCTCGCGCACCCGGGCCAGTCCGCTCCGGCCGGTGGCGGCCTCCCCGGCCACGGCGATGTCCCCGTCCCGCTCGGCCAGGGCCCGCAGCCCGGTGCGCACCAGTTCCTGGTCGTCGACGACGACGACGCTGATCACGGTCCCAGCCTCCTCGGCAGCGTGGCGCGGACCTCGAAGCCCCCGCCGTCCTGATCGCCGCTGTCCCGATTGCCGGCGGTGAGCGTGCCGCCGAGCAGGCCGGCGCGCTCGGCCATGCCCTGCAGGCCCCGACCGCCGCCCGCGGGATCGGGACCGGTGCCCGGGGGCGCGCCGCGCCCGTCGTCGGTGATCCGCAGCTCCAGCGTCCCGTTCCGCAGCCGGGCCTCCACCGAGGCGTGCCGGGCACCGGCGTGGCGCAGGACGTTGGTGAGGGACTCCTGGACGATCCGGTAGGCGGCCGCGTCGATGGTGGTGTCCAGCTCGTGCGGGTCCACGTCGATCCGCACGGTGACCTGGACGTCGGCGTCCTCGGCCGCCGCGATCAGCTGCGGGAGCCCGGCGAGGCCGAGGCCGCTGCGCTCCGCCGGGTCGGCGCCGGGGGTGCGCAGCAGCTTCACGGTGGTCCGGAGTTCCCGCAGCGTGGCGGAGACCGCGGAACGGATCTGCTCGAGCGCCCGGGCCGCGGCCGCGTCGTCGCGCCCGAGGGCCTCGGCGGCGACGTTGCTGTGCACGGCGATCACCGACATCGTGTGCCCGATGGTGTCGTGCAGGTCCCGTGCGATCCCGGCCTTCTCGGCCTGCAGCCGGCGGTCGGCCGCGTGGCGCTGCTCGGCCGCGGCGAGCGCGCGCAGCCGCTCCTGGTGGGCGCGGAGCTCCCGGCGGGAGCGCACGCTCACCCCGAGCGCGACGGCCGCCGCGACCAGGGCGACGTCGGTGAGCAGGTCGTAGCTGACCAGGTAGGAGGCCGGCAGTCCCTCGTCGACCCGGAAGTAGGCGGCCACCGACACCAGCACGGTCCCGGCGGCGACCGCGGACCGGGTGCGGTCCGCCTCGGCGGCCGAGACCAGGGCGGCCACCGCCGGCAGGGCGATGCCGATCGGCGGCAGCTGGAACATGTAGTAGACGAAGATGCCGAGCACGGTCAGCACCAGCACCAGCCGGGGCGCGTGCCGCCGGGCGAGCAGCAGGATCCCGAAGCCGGCCGCGAAGAGGAAGGCGAGGGCACCGGCACGGCCGGTGCCCTCCAGGTCCGCGGCGGCGACCACGGCCACGACCACGGCCATCGCGGCGGCCAGCACGGCGTCGACGAGCCGGGGGTCGACCTCCTCGGCCGTCCGGCGCGCGGGGCGGGCCGCCACGGTGCTGGGCATGGTTCCAGGGTAGCCAGACCACCTGCCACCGTCGTCGGTCCCGAGGCGACGGACCGGGTCGCCTACGGGCGACCGGGACCGCCGGTCCACGGCGATGCAGGAGGCGCTTTCCGCCCGATGCCCGCCGGGCCGGCGCTCCGTAGCGTCGGGGCCATGACGCACCGACCCGGAACTCCTCCGAGCACCCGCCCCGCCGTGAACTGGCTGCTGGTGCTGGGCCTGGGCGCTCTCGCCCTGGTCCGTCCCCTCGCCCGGATCACCGGTACGGCCGACGGCCTCGGCACCCCCGCGGGACCGTTGCTGCTGACGGCCCTGGTCACCCTCGTGTGGATCGGCGTGGTCGGCCTCGGCCGCGTGCCCCGGCCCGTGCTGACCCTGGTGCTGGCCGGCGTCACGTACGGGATCTGCATCATTCCGCTGAGCGCCGTCCTCTCGACCGTGCTGACCGGGACGCTGCAGGGCCCGGTCGCCGCACCGATCGCCGTCGTGCCGATCCTGCTCACCAATGCCCTGTGGGGTCTCGTGGCGGGCCTGCTCGCCCTGGCCGTCCAGCATCTGCGCGGAGCCCGGTGACCGGCACGGACCACCCGGGTCCCGGGCCGCCACCGGCAGCCGCGGACCGGCGCCGGGGCGTTCCGGGTGCTCACCGGCCGGGCGGTCGTGTCGTCCCGCGGCTAGAATCGGCGGGTGCCAGGACCGACCGCCGGAAGCGCTGCGCCCTCGGGCCGGGGCCGCTCCCTCGCCCAGGTGTACCGCCGCTTCGGCGAGGTCGACGCGGCCGGGACATCGCCGCTGTACGAGCGCGTCGCCGTCGCCCTGAGCGAGTCCGACGAGGCGCTGCGCGCCATCGAGGCCGTGCCGGCGCGCAAGCGGCACCCCACGGTGGTCCTCGCCGCGCTGCACGACCTCGCCCTCTCCGGGCGCGCCCCGGCGCTCGCCGCGGCCTATGCCGCTGCGGACGGTGACGCTGCCGCCGCCGCGGCGATCGACACGCTGCTGCGGATGACCGGCCCGGTCGTGGCTCTTGCCGTGCGGCGGCGGCCGCGGACCGACGGGACCGGACGCTGCGCCGTGCTGTATCCGGCCGTTGCCGCGGCCGCGCAGCGGACCGGCGCGAACACTGTGGGGCTGATCGACGTGGCCTGCTCGGCCGGGTTCAATCTCACCGTCGACCGTGTGGGCATCACGTACAGCAACGGACAGTCGCTGGGCGATCCGTCGTCTCCCGTGCGGCTGTCGTCCTCGATCGTGGGGAACCGGGCCGTCCCGGCGCGGGCGATGCCCGAGGTCGTCGCCCGCGTCGGCGTCGACCGCGATCCGGTCGACGTGACCGACGCGGGCGACGCCCGGTGGCTGCGCGCCTGCCTGCCGCCCGATCAGCCGGAGCGGGCCGCGAGGCTCGACGCCGAGATCGCGCTGGCGGCCACGGCTCCGCCGCGGCTGCTGCGAGGTGACGCCGTCGAGATGCTGCCCGAGGCCGTCGCCCGGGTGCCTGCGGACGCCCTGCCGGTCGTCACCACCACATGGGCGCTTTCGCGCTTCCCGCTCGAGAGCCGCCGGCGCTTCCTGCAGCGCCTCGACGACGCGGCCGCCGGCAGGCCCGTCGCGTGGGTGTCGGCGGAGGGGGTCGGAGTCGCGCCGGCGATACCGGCACTCGGCGATCGCCGCGCGTCCGGGCACAGCATCATCGGCCTGGCGCTGTTCGACCGATCGGCTCGGCACGCCGAGGCTCTGGGCCGCTGCTGGTCCCGGGGCCGCTCGCTGGCGTGGCTGGCGGGATCCTCGTGATCCGGCCGGCGGACCAGGCCCGAGCACGGAAGCGCTGACAGGTCATGGCGCCGGAATCAACGTCTTGCGTCTCGAGCAATACTACGTGCTCTATTAGCATGGCCCGGCTACGGTGGGAGGCATGAACGAGCACGCACACCCCCGGGCCCACCCCGATCCCTCCCACGGACACCGGCACGAGGAAGGGCTGGCGCAGCTGCTGGACCTGGACGCCGCGATCTCCGGCACCTCCGGGGCGGAGGTGACCGCGTGGGTCACCCGGTACGCCGTGGACAGCCCGGGCCGGATCATCGACCTGGGGACCGGCACCGGCACCGGCGCCCTGGCCCTGGCCCGGCGCTTCCCCGCCGCGGAGGTGGTGGCGGTCGACCGGTCCCCGGTGATGCTCGACCGCGTGCGGGCCGCGGCCCGGCACCAGGAGCTGGGCGACCGGGTGCACGCGGTGCACGCTGACCTGGACGCGGCCTGGCCCGCGGTCGGGGCGGCGGACCTGGTGTGGGCCTCCTCGTTCCTGCACGAGGTCTCCGACCCCGGTGCGGTGCTGGCGAGGGTCCGGGCCGCCCTGCGGCCCGGCGGGCTGCTGGCGGTCGTCGAGATGGCCGGTCTGCCCCGCTTCCTGCCCGACGACCTCGGCTTCGGCCGCCCCGGGCTGGAGGCCCGGTGCCACCAGGCCCTGGCCGACGCCGGATGGAACGCCCACCCGGACTGGCGGCCCCTGCTGGAGCAGACCGGGTTCGAGGTCCACGGCCCGCACACCGTCAGCAGCGCAGCCCACCCGGAACCGCGAGCCACAGCTCGCTACGCCCAGGCCTGGCTCTCCCACATGCGCCCCACTCTCCAGGACCGGCTGGACGCCGAGGACCTCGCCGTCCTGGACCACCTCCTGGCGCCGGACCGCCCGGAGTCCCTGCTGCACCGCGGGGACCTGAGACTGCGGGCCGGCCGCACCGTCTGGGCGGCCGGACGCCCCGATGCGCGGGACAGGCACTAGCGTCACGGCCTGGGCGGGTCCTCCTCCGGAGCGCAGCGGGCGTCCACCCCGGTCGTCGGTCCCGGGCGACCTGCAGGGTCGCCGCCGGGAGACCGGAACCGTCCTCTTCCGCCGATCGACGAGACGCCTCCCGCCCGATGCCGGGACAGGGTGCTGCTCCGTAGCGTCGACGGCATGAACAGCACCCCCGGATCCCCCGCGGCGGCCGGGCCCACCGGGCGTTCGCGCAGGGAGCACGCCCTGTCCGTGGCGCACCGGCTGGCCCTGCCGGTCCTGACCGCCTACCTGTGGGTCACGATGACCTTGTTCGGCGCCATCGTCCTCGAGACCTTCATGGTCTATCCCAACGTCTTCGCGGACCCGCCGGCGTCCCTGGAGCTGGGGATGGAGTTCCTCGCGGTCAGCGGGCCCTCCGACTTCTTCCCGCCCCTGGGCTTCGCCGCCTGGGTGCTGGGGGCGGCGTCCCTGGCGCTGTGCCGGCGGATGCCCACGGTGCGGTGGTGGGTGCTGCTGAGCCTGGCCGTGCTCGTGGCGGAAGGGGTGGTCTCGATGCTGTACTTCTGGCCGCGCAACGACATCATGTTCGTCGAGGGCGCGGCCGTGCACTCCGCCGAGCGCCTCCGCCAGGTCGCCGACGAGTTCGTGACCTGGCACGCCCGCTCCCGGATGGTCTTCAACACGGTCGCCGCCGTGGCCGCCTTCACCGCCTTCGTGCAGGCCTATCGGCACCGGCTTCTCGCCCTCGGGGTCACCGGTGAGCACCGTCCCCGGACATCGGCGGGCCGAGCGTAGACACTGGGGGAGGAGGGGCGTCCGCGAACGCCCACGGCCATGTCGACACGGTCGTCCGCCCGGGGCACGCGCCCGAGGCGGGGACCACCGACCACAGGAGGAGTCGTGCGCGGGTCAGCCGTCGTCATCGGAGCCGGCATCGCCGGCCTCGCCACCGCCCGCGGCCTGCTCGATGCCGGCTGGACCGTCCACGTGCTCGAGCGCTCGCCGGGCCTGCCCGGCACCGGCACGGCACTGGGCATGTGGCCCGAGGCCATGCGGGCCCTGGACCAGCTGGGCGTGGGCGGGCAGGTCCGAGCCGGCTCCGTCGAGCAACGGGGAGCGCGGCTCCTCCGGCCGGACGGCACCGAGATCGCCCGTCTGGGCCCGGGGCGCACGGTCCGGCTGGTCCCCCGGCCCGCGCTCCTGGCGGCACTGGCCGAGGGTCTTCCCCCGGACGTCATCGCGTGGAACGCCCCGGTGACGGACCACGGCGCCCTGCCCGCGGCCGACGTCGTCGTCGCCGCGGACGGCATCCACAGCCCCGCCCGCGCCGCGCTCTTCGGCGTCGCCCCGCGGCCGCTGGGCACTGTCGCCCTCCGCGGCACCGTCCCGGGAGCGGCGCACGGGGCCACGGAGACCTGGGGGCCGGCACGGCTCTTCGGCATCACCCCGCACGACGCCGAGCGCACCAACTGGTTCGCGAGCGTCCGCGCCGACGTGCTCGGCTCCGCGGGGGCCGGGCACGACGACCCGCAGGTCCTCCACCGGCTCTACGGCGACTGGCACCCGGACGTGCGGCGCGTCCTGGACGCCCTCGATGGCACTGCGATCGACCGGCGCACGCTGTTCGACGTCCCCCCGCTGCCGTCCCACGTCCAGGGACGCACCGCGCTCCTGGGCGACGCCGCCCACGGCATGGCACCCAATCTCGGCCGGGGCGCCTGCGAGGCCCTGATCGATGCCACGACCCTCGTCGGTGCGCTGACCGCGGCCCCCGACGTGCCCGGCGCCCTGCACCGGTACGACGCCGCGCGCCGCCGGCCGACCACCCGGACGGTGCGCCTGGCCCGTGCGGCGAACAGCGTGAGCACGGCGCGGCACCTGCTGCCCGTCCGCAACGTCGTCGTCGCCGGGGCGGCACGGCTGAGCTGACCGGGACCGGTGCCGACCCTGGGCTCGGCCATCTGCTCCAGGGTCCGCTCGTACCCGGCCGGGGAGATGATCACCCGGACCAGCGCCGGTTCCTCCCCGGCGTTCCAGAAACCGTGCCACTGTCCTCGCGTCCCGGTCCGCCGACCTCGCCTCTCCGGCGGCGGGACCAGGCCTCAGTTGCTGACGGCCGGGGCGTCGTGAATGTAGGCCGTCTCCAGGATCTGGGTGGTGGTGAACCGGGCGATGTCGGCGGCGGTGGCCGAGGAGCCCACCGCGCCGGGGCCGAAGAACCCCACGTACTTCAGCCCCCGGGCACGTCCTCCCGTGACGTGCATGAAGCGCACGACCGTCCAGTCCAGCCCGGAGCCGGCGACCACCCGCAGCATTCCTGCCAGCTGCCGGTAGGCGTGCGGATCGAGGTGGCGGGCCAGAAAACGGTGGACCTTGATGCGGGTGGTGGGCTTCTCCCTGGGGCACAGGGACACCACCGGGGTGCCGTAGCCGATGTAGCGGCGGATCCCGTGGCGGCGCATGCCGGCCACGATGTGACCGGTGCCCTCGACCAGGTCCGGTCGGCGAGAACGGGACCGCAGGCGCGGATCCAGGGTGTTGATCACCGCTCCAGCACCTGCCACCGCGGCGTCAATGGCTGCGGGGTCGGTGATCTGCCCGATCATCAGCTCCACGTCCTCGCCCCAGCCGGCCGGCACCTGCGCGGCGTCGGCCACGAAGGCGACGACCTCGTAGCCGCGGAACAGCAGATCCTCGACGAGCTCCTGGCCGATGGGACCGACCGCCCCGAACACGGTGACCTTCATCTGTTCCCCCACGGATGACGTTGCACGGACGTGTCCCCCGAACGGTAGATCAACGAGTTTTCAATTGAAATGCCATGGAAGGGTGTGACGGCCACGGCGGAGGCGGTGTTGCTCACCGACCAGCAGGGCAGCGCCCGGCGCCAGGGACCCCGTGGGGCCGTCCCACCAGGGGCGGAACCGGATCGGTGCTGCGTTTCCGCCGGCGCAGCAGACCTCCCGCTGCGTACCCCCTTTTGGGGACAGGACGGCGGAATTGTGACTCTTGGGTAGCCAGTAGGCTGATGACAACACATCGACTGTGCTTCTCCCCCGCCCTGTCAGGAAGCGAGACGACGATGACCACCCCCGAGATCCTGCTAGCCGTCAAGGACCTGGTGCAGACCCCGCCCCCGACCGGAGTGCGCGTGGACAGCTTCGAGATCGTCGACGAGGTCGCCGAGCTCTCCCTGTCCTTCCAGGCGGAAGTGCTCCAGAACGTCCTGGCCTCCGAACTGGCCTCCACCGGCGGGCCCGCCGACTGGGACGACCCTCGCGCGCCGATGGGCGAAGGCTCCCCGACCTGGGCCTACGCCGGCGGGATCGCCGCCCTGCTGCACCACGGCTACTTCAACCAGACGGTCCTCGCCCAGCACGAAGCCGCGCTCCAACAGATCCTGGCCGAGCACGGCCACCCCGGGACACCGGTGACCGCCACCGCCACCTACACTCCGGCCGAGCTCATGGTCCACTACCGCAGGCTCAAGGCCGAACACCTCACGCACCTGAGCACGCCCCAGGGCTGAGACGCCATGCCGGGCCCGGCTGACGGCCCGGGATGTCCTGGAGCGGGGCGGGACCTGCCGCGATGAGCTCGGCCCGGATCCGGAGCTGGGCTTGCACCGGCTGCGCCGCCGCCACGTGGCCCTTCTGCGCGGAGGTGGCGGTCGGCAGGTCAGCCAGTGGAGGCCCAGCGGCCGGGACCGTCGGATCCCGCCGGGTACTCCTCCAGGGGCACCCGACCGGTCTGCCATGCGGCGCGGATCTGGTCGATGATGCCCCAGGCCTGCTCGGCCGCCTCGCCCCGGATGGACAGGGACGGGTCGCGGTCCAGGAGGCCGTTGAGGACCTCCCCGTAGGGGTTCAGCCGGCCCGTCCCGAACTCGGCGGTGAGCCGGCTGCGGTCGAGGACGAAGGGGTCGCCGGGGCCGTTGACATTGAGCTCGAGGGTCATGGCGTCGGGGCCCAGGCCGATGCGCAGGACCGTGGGAGGGATGGCTCCGTCCAGGCCGGACGGCAGGTGGGGGACCCCGCGGAAGGTGATGGCGATCTCCCGCCGAGCGGTGCCCAGAGCCTTTCCCGAGCGCAGCACGAACGGCACTCCGGCCCAGCGCCAGGTGGCGGACTCCAGAGTGACCTCGGCCAGGGTCTCGGTGCCGCGTGCCGGGTCCACCCCCTCCTCCTCCGCGTAGGACGGAAGACGGCGCTCCCCGATGGTGCCGGCGGTGTAGCGGGCGCGCCGGCCGGCCGCCGCCGGGTCCCCTGCGAAGGGGCGCACCGCGCGCAGGGCCTCCGTCTTGGCCGCGCGCAGATCGGCGGCGTGCACGGACAGCGGGGCGTCCATGGTGACCAGGGCCATCACCTGCAGGAGGTGGGACTGGATCATGTCGACCATCGCCCCGGCGCGGTCGTAGTAGCCGGCTCGGTCCTCCAGCCCCAGGATCTCGTCGTAGACGATCTCGACCTTCGCGACGTGGTCGCGGTGGAGCAACGGTTCGAATAGGTGGTTGGCGAAGCGCAGGCCCAGGATGTTGAGCACCGTGGACTTGCCCAGGAAGTGGTCGACCCGGAAGACCTGGTCCTCCGGGACCAGGGAGGTCAGCTCCCGGTTGAGCTCGGCGGCGCCGGCCTGGTCGAGGCCGAAGGGCTTCTCCAGGGCCAGCACGGTGCCCTCCGGGATCTCGTGCTGGTGCAGGGCCCGGACGGCCCTGGCGGTCACGCCCGGTGGCAGGGCGAAGTACAGGGCAGGGATGCCCGTGGCCGAGGCCAGCACCTGGCCCAGGTCCTCGGCGGAGGAGGCGTCGGTGACCAGGTAGTCGGTGTGGGCCATGGTGTGCTCCACGGCCGGTCCGGTGGCGTCGACGCTGTCGAAGGCCGCCCGGACCACCTCGGCCCACTGCCGGCCGTCGCGCGGAGCGACGTCGGCGCCGATCAGGCTGATCCGCCGCTCGGGCTGTTCGGTGAGCAACCGGCCCAGCCCGGGCAGCAGCAGCCGGGAAGTGAGGTCCCCGGTGGCGCCCAGGACGACCAGGGTCCCGATGTTCTCCGTGCGAGTGTTGTCCATATCAGCACGCTACCCCCGCTGTCCCCGGGCGTGGGTGGCGGCCGCTGGTCGAAGGGGCGTAGGAGCGACGACGACCGGGTTGAGGTCCGCTCCACTCCGCTGGAGGACTGCGCGCGGCTCTCCGGCCTGCGCACCGGCCACCGGCCGGCTCACCGGGAAATTCCGGCATGGAGGCATGCAGCTCAGGCGATGCTGGTGCCGAAGAGCAGACCCAGGGCGTAGGTGGCGCCCGCGGCGCCGAAGCCGATGGCCAGTTGCCGCAGCGCCATCTTCAGCGGGGACCCACCGGAGAGCAGGGCCACCACGGCGCCGGTGGACAGCAGCGCCAGACCGACGACGACGGCCGAGACGACCACGGCGGGTGTCCCGCCCAGTCCGAAGAGATAGGGCAGCACGGGCAGGATCGCCCCGGAGGCGAAGAAGCAGAAGCTGGCCGCGGCCGCGCCCAGACCGGTGCCGACGGCCTCGTGCTCGTCGGCACCCACCACCGGGACCGGACCGGTGGGCTCAGCGTGCGGCGTCTGCAGGACTCGGGCGGCCTTGGCCTCGGCCGCTTCCGGATCCATGCCGCGGGCGCGGTAGAACAGGGCCAGCTCGTTGGCCTCGGCATCGAGCATCGGCACCTTCTGCCGGGTGTCCGCACTGGGGGTGGAGGCTTCGAGCAGTTCACGCTGGGAACGGACGGAGACGTATTCGCCGGCTCCCATGGACAGGGCCCCGGCCAGCAGGCCGGAGATGCCGGTGAGCAGCACCATGGAGTTGGACACCCCGCTGGCGCTGATGCCCATCACCAGGGCCAGGTTGGAGACCAGCCCGTCGTTGGCCCCGAAGACCGCCGCCCGGAAGCTGCCGGCCATCCGGTTGCGCCCCCGGGTGGCCAGGGCCCGGACGACCTCCTCGTGGATCTGCTCGTCGGCGGCCATCGCATCGGTGGCGTGGATCTCGGCCTCGTACGGGGAGCGGGACTCCGCTCGTTGCATCAGGGCGAGGACGAACACGGAACCGAAGTGGCGGGCCAGGAAGCCCAGGAGGCGGGATCGCAGGGACCCCCGGCGAGGATGCCCCACCCGGTGGCCGAGGAGCGTGACCCAGTGCTGCTCGTGGCGGGCCTCGGCCTCGGCCAGCCCCAGCAGGATCTGGCGGTCCTCCCCGGTGCGCCGGGCGGCCAGGTCGCGATAGACGGCGGCCTCGGCGCGTTCGTCAGCCAGGTAGCGGCGCCAGCGGCGGACCTCCGCCGGGGTCGGAGCGTGGGGTGCTGGAGGGTCGGAAGGGGCGGTCATGGTCGTCCTTCGAGGCAGGGTCCCGGCCCGAGCCCCCGGGATCAGGGAGACTTCGGCCGGAGCGGTGTCCGGCCGAAGGTCTCGTTCGCTCGCGCACTCAGGTGCTCGAGTGGCGCGCCGGGTCTCCCATCCGGGGAGACCAGCATGTCGACACGCCTCTGCATCCACCCAGGAGGTGGCGGGAACTACTCCCCTTCGACTCCCTCACCGTAGCCAGTTTCTCGTTCAGCCGGTTTCGGTGGACCGAACCGGTGGGGCCGCCGGTGGCTTGGCGTGCGTCGGGTGAGCGGGTTGACTGGCGGAATGAGTTCGGAACGCTGGCACGACCTCACCGGATGGCCGCTGCTGGCCGCGCCCTGCGCAGGAAGCTGCTGATCTTCGCGGCCGGGGCCTCGGTCCTGCTGATCTACGTCTCCGCCCTGGCGCTGTACGACATCGAGCACCGGCACCCGGAGGCGATGATCACCACCTCCGGGGACGCGATCTGGTGGGCGATCGTCAGCATCACCACCGTCGGGTACGGGGATCTGCACCCCGTCACCTTCACCGGGCGGGTGATTACGGTGGCGCTGATGATCTACGGGGTCGCGCTGCTGGGCATCGTCACCGCCACCCTGGCCTCCTGGCTGATCCAGGAGGTCAGCGAGGAAGAGGCCAGGACCCGGGCGGCCACTGCCGCCGACGTCGCGGATCTGCGGGCCGAGATCATCGGGTTGCGGCAGCTGCTCACCCGGCCCACGGAGCCGGCGCCCGCGAGTTCATCCCCGCCTGCCTGAGCGCCGGTTCCACCGCCCCGGTCGGGCGCGGGCACCTGAGGCGGGCCCGTCCATCATGGTCCGGGGGGCGACGACGACGCCGCGTCGGCCTCGGCGACGCGCTTGAGCTGCTGGAGGCTCTCGCGCAGGCCCCGGCGCATCGTGGTCATCCGGTCCGGGTCCCGGAGTAGGGTGCCGATGACGAACCAGCCGATGCGCCCGACCGGGCGGGCGACCTCGTAGGACTCCGTCACCCGGGTGCCGGTGCCCTCGGGCTCGCAGCGGTAGCGCCACACGATCGTGCCGAAGAACGCCTCGGTGCGGGCGAAGGCGAACTCCCGTCCGGGCTCGGCGGCCATGACGACCGGCTTGTTGTGCCAGGAGAACCTGGAGTCGGTGGGCACCCGGTTGCGGGCCCGGAAGCGTGCGCCGACACGGGGTCCGCCGTCGTCGAGCCAGACGACCTCGTCGACCTCGGGACTGTACTCGGGGGTGCGGGTGACGTCGGCGACGAGGTCGTAGACCGTCTGCGGCGGCGCCTCGACGTGGATGGACTCCTCGGCGCGGCCCAGTGTCTGCATGGTGTTCCTCCGCGGTGCGGGCCCGGGCATCACGGGTGCACGAACGGGCCGGGTGCTTCCACGGTAGGACCTCGGTGCGCCAGGTCGTCCGGGGGAGACCGGATCGTTGTTCGGCGCGGTTGCGTGTCGACGGCGGGCGGCGACGGTCCGTGACTCCTCCGCCCTCGGGGGCGGAGGAACGGCTGACGGCTCAGCGGAGGGATGATGCCGGGCTCAGGCGCACGCGGACGGCCAGGCCGGCGCACACGATGACGGCCAGACCTCCGAGGAGGACGGGCCAGGTGAGGTCCTCGCCCAGCAGCAGCGCCGCCCAGCAGATGCTCAGCACCGGTTGGACGAGCTGGATCTGGCTGACCTGGGCGATGGGGCCGAGTCCCAAGCCGCGGTACCAGGCGAAGAAGCCCAGGAACATGCTCACCACTCCGAGGTAGGCGAAGGCGGTCCACTGCACCGGCGTGCCCGTGGGTGCGTGCTGCAGGACCGAGACGACGGTCAGGGCCACCATCACGGGCGAGGCGAGCACCAGGGCCCAGGAGATCGTCTGCCAGGCGCCGAGTTCCCGGGCCATCAGACCGCCCTCGGCATAGCCCACGGCCGCGCCGGCGACCGCCCCGAACAGCAGCACGTCCGCCCCGTGCAGCCGGCCCCAGCTGCCCGACTGCACGGAGGCGAAGGCGATCGCCACCAGTGCCCCCGCCCCGGTCATGGCCCAGAAGAGCGCCGGAAGCCGTTCGCGGCCGCGCAGCACGGCCACCACCGCGGTGGCGGCCGGCAGCAGGGCGATGACCACCGCCCCGTGACCGGCCGGAACGGTGGTCAGTGCGTAGGACGTCAGCAACGGGAAGCTCGCCACCACTCCGCCGGCCACCACCGCCAGCCGGAGCCACTGGGTTCCCCGCGGCAGACGCTGCCGGGTCAGCGCCAGCGCGGCGGCGGCCAGAGCCGCTGCGAGGACCGCCCGCCCCGCCCCGATGAACAGCGGTGAGAGCCCCTCGACGGCCACTCGGGTGAGGGGGACGGTCAAGGAGAAGGCCGCTACCCCGAGAAGGCCCCACCACAGACCGGCGGCGGAGGACTGCGATACCATTGTGCGCGAGATGATAGTAGCGCTACTCTTGTCTGTCATGACCAATGATAACAGTTCGCGCATCGTCGACGGACTCCGCACGTGGGTCGCCGCCGCGGCACCCGGGGCCCAGCTGCCCTCCACCCGGGCACTGGTGGCCCAGTACCAGGCCAGTCCCGTGACTGTGCAGAAGGCCCTGCGCGCCCTCGCGACCCAGGGCCTGGTCGAGACCCGCCCCGGAGCGGGGACCTTCGTCCGTGCCGTGCGCACCACCCGGCCGGCGGACTACGGCTGGCAGACGGCCGCGCTGAGGGCCCCCCACGCGCCGGCCCGCTCGGTGGCCACCGCGCTGCGGAGCACGCCCAACGACGTCATCGCCTTCCACTCCGGCTACCCCGATCGGGAGCTGCTGCCGGAGCGGCTGGTGCGGGCGGCCCTGGTCCGGGCCGCCCGTTCGGAGGCGGCGCTGTCCCGGCCGCCGGTGGCCGGGGTACCGGAGCTGCAGTCGTGGTTCGCCCACGAACTGCGAGCAACCACCCCGGCCGGTGTCAGCCCGCCCACCCCCGGCGACGTCATCGTGCTGCCCGGCACCCAGAGCGGGCTCAGCTCGGTCTTCCGGGCCCTGGCCGGTCCCGGCCAGCCGGTGCTCATGGAGTCCCCCACCTACTGGGGGGCCATTCTGGCCGCCTCCCAGGCCGGGGTGCACGTCGTCCCGGTGCCGGCCGGGGCGCACGGCCCCGACCCGGCGGAGCTGACCCGCGCGTTCGAGGAGACCGGTGCGCGGCTGCTCTACGCCCAGCCGAACTACGCCAACCCCACCGGGGCGCAATGGTCGGCCGAACGGGGTCAGCAGGTGCTGGACGTGGTGCGGGCCCACGGCGCGTTCCTGGTCGAGGACGACTGGGCCCACGACTTCGGCATCACCACCACCCCGGTGCCCCTGGCCGCCGGGGAGGACTCCGGCCACGTCGTGTACCTGCGGTCCCTGACCAAGAGCGTGTCCCCGGCCGTCCGTGTCGGCGCGGTCATCGCCCGAGGACCGGCCCGGGACCGGATCCTGGCCGACCGGGCCGCCGAGTCCGTGTACGTCAGCGGATTGCTGCAGACCGCCGCCCTGGACGTCGTGACCCACCCCGGGTGGCAGACCCATCTGCGCGGTCTGCGCCAGCAGCTGCGTGCTCGACGGGACCTGCTGCTCACCGGCATGGCCGAGCACGCCCCCCGGGCCCACATCGAGAACGTGCCCACCGGGGGACTGAACCTGTGGGCACGCCTGCCCGACGGCACCGACCTGTACCAGCTCACCCGCGACTGCGAGGATGCGGGAGTCATCATCGCCGCCGGCACCGAATGGTTCCCGGCCGAACCCACCGGCTCCTACATCCGGCTCAACTTTGCCGGCCCGAACCCCGCAGCCTTCCCCGACGGGGCGCGGATCATCGGCGAGGTGCTCCAGCACCACCACGGCTGACACCGGGTCGTGAGGCCGGGTCGTGCTGGAGTGTCTCGTCGGGGGACCCGGTCAGTCCGGGGCGCCGCCGAGGGCGCGGTCCGTCGACGGGTCGTCGCCGAGCTTGGCGCAGGACGCGGCGACGATCTGCTCGAGGACGTCCAGGTCCACCGCGTCGAGGTCCTTGACGTAGATGCAGCCCACTCCGGTGGTGTGCGGGCCCAGCCGTGTCAGGTTCTCCTGGTGGGCGTCGACGCCGTCGTACACGTAGATCGTCGTCGCCGCCTTGCGCGCGGAGAAGCCGGCCGCGGGGGCGTCGCCCTCGTGCCCGCTCGCGTACTTGTAGTGGTATCGGCCGAAGCCCACGATGGTGCCCCACATCTCCGCCGGCTGCCCGGTGATCCGGGCGAACCAGGGAACGAGCCGCTCGGCGTCCTCCCGCCGCCTCTTCGGGGTAACGCCGGCGAGGTACTCCTCGACCGGCTGGCCTGTCTTCTCCACGATGGGCTCCTCGGGGTCGCTGGGACGATGATCGTCTCAGGGACCAGGGTCCTCGGCCCGTCCGACACGGCATAGGGGGTCCGCGCTGGTCCCGGTCGAGGGCCCGCGCGCCACCACGGTGAGGGCGCCTCGCGAATCGTGAACGACGCCGCCGCCCGCAGGCGGCTCAGGCGCGGCGGCCGAGGCGGGCGGCGAAGTCGTCCAGGGCGGTGATGACGTCCTCGGCGACCCACACCCGGTTGCGCCGGTTGGCGCTGGCCGGGGTGAGCCCCCCGGCCTCCAGGAGCTGGTCGACGGCTCGTTGGGCGGCCGGTTGGGACACGCGGGCCTGGTCCTGGACCCAGCCCACCGCGAACCCGGCGGGGTTGCGGTCGGCGGCCGGGGGGCGAGGGCCGGTGAGAACGTTGGGCACCACTTCATCTCATCCAATCTTGCTGGCATGAAGTTGTATAAGTGGCTCACAAGTCTCCGGTTGGACGTACCAGGGAACAGTTCGTCGCCGCCGTCGGGCTGTGTGGAGCCGGGAGACTGACTCGCGGCCAAGCCCGGTCCGAGGCTGCGGGGGGACCGGTTCGACCCCGGACATCCGGCCGCACCTCGCCCCGGTCGCTCTCCGATGAGGAACGCGCGCGCAACGGACGGTTCCTCGTCGCTGAACAGCCGGTCGTGGTCGTCCTGACCGTCGAGGTCGTGCGTCCGCATCGCAACGACGCCCGCGCCGCGGGCGGCCCGTGCCGGGCGCTCACCCCGGCCCGTGCCGGGCGCCGGCAGCGACCGCAGCCGGGGCCCACGGGCATCACCTGTCCACGTCGTGGGAGCTCCGAAACGGGTCTCTGTCCACGCATGAGGGGACGCTCTGCCGAGCGCATTCCGCACAGGAATGTGTTCCTGACATGGGACGATGTTGATTCCGACTTCCATTTCCCCACGTCAGGAGCACCCCCATGGAAATCATTCCCGAGGGCCGACCCCTCCATGTGCTGGCCGTCCTGCTCGGCATGGTGCTGGGCATCAAGGCCCCGCCCTCGTCCCGGCGGTCGACCGCTGGATGGGTACTGGCCGCCGTCGCCGCCACCACCTACGCGGCCCTGGTGGCCCGGGACCGGGACCGCAACGCCCAGTGGTGCTTGGCGCGCGCCGCATATGACCGCTGGGGTGATACGTGCCGGTGCTGCTGACGTCACGAGGTGCGCACGGAGCAGAGATCGCAGGGTGATGCATGTCAGCGGCGCCGGCGGTGAAGGGCCCTGGCTCCGCCCTCGTGCTCAGCAGGGCTTGAAGAACTTCCCGCCCGGGGCGTAGCAGCGCGGTCCCGTGTAGCCGGGGATGTCGGCGTAGTAGCCGGGAGGGGCCTGGTTGACGATGTTGGCGCCCGGGTTCGGGGCGGGCTTCGGCGCGGGTGCAGGAGCGGGAGCCGGAGCAGGAGCAGGCACCGGCTTGGGCGCGGGGGCCGGAGCTGGTGCGGGCGCCGGCGCGGGCACGAAGGCCCGGTGCGCGGCGTCGGCGGCCGCCTGCCGTGCCGCATCCGCCTGGTGGGCCAGCTCGGACTGCCGGGCGGCTTCCGCCTGGCGTGCTGCGTCGGCCGACGCCCGCCGGCGCTGGTCCTCGGCCGCCGCACGCCGTGCCGCCTCGGCCTCGGCCGCGCGGCGCTGCTCGGCGGCGCGTTCCTGGAGGGAAGCGACGTCCTGGCGAACTCCCAAGATCCCGCTCTTGAGCGACGGGAGTCCGACGAGATGGCGCACGTGCGGGTGCGTGTCGCCGTCGACCGCGTCGAGAGCCGCCAGGAACGCGACGGCGGCCGCCACCTCACCCGCCGGATCGGCGAGATCCGCCGGTGCGGCGTCGGCGAGCGCGCTCGTCGCCTGTTGTACCTGCGCCGGGACGGTGCAGCCGTGGGCGGGGTCGAGCAGGCCGGCCTGCTGCTGCCCGGCCTCGGCGAAGGCCTCCTCGACGGGCGGCAGGAACCGATCGTTCGGGGCGATGTAGAGCGGCGTGCCCAGGCCCCGGCGGGCGATCTCGGCGTTGACCAGGGTGCCGTCCTGCAGGAAGACCCAGGCCAGGGTGCGGCCGCAGGAGTCGGTGCGCTCTCGGTCGTACTCGAGACCCACCACGGTGCCCGGCGGCAGGAGCTCCTCCAGCAGCGCGGTCGCCTCCGGGCCGAGGCACTCGACGATCTCGTTCGGGTCCTTGGTCTCGGGGGTGTCGATGTTGAGCAGCCGCACGCGCACCACCTCGCCGCCCAGCTGGACGTCGACGGTGTCGCCGTCGATCACGCGGTCCACCACGGCCCGCTCGCCGCGCAAATCCGGAGCGGTGGAGCTCTCGGTCGAGGAGGCGCTCGACGACGACGGCGGCGCGTCGCTGGAGGCCGCCGACCCGCCGCAGCCGGTCAGGAGCAGGAGGACGAGCGCCGAGGCGCCCAGGCGAAGCGAGGCGGGGGGAGGTGTCACGGAAGTGCTGTCAGGATGTCGTCAGTTCCCCTCGAGCCTATGGATGCAGATGCATTCGCCACGGAGGCTGGTGTCCCCAGTTCGGGGGCGTGGTGCTACGTGCACTGAAGGCTGAGGAAGGGGTGAGCACGGCGATGCGCACGGCTCCGCAGAGGAGGTCGGTTTGCTATTGCGGTCGCTTGCAGCGGGAGCGCACAGTGTGTGCATGAGGGCGACGCGTGCGTGGTTCGTGGTGGCCGTGGTGATCGCGGCTGTGGCTCAGTTGGTGGTCGGGTTCTACTACCTGGCCAGCGGCCTGATGGCGCCGCTGTGGGCCATCGTGCTCCTGGGCGTGTGGTGGGTGCTTCTCACGCTGGTTGGGGTGTGGTTGGTGAGGCGCCGGTCCTATCTGGTGCTGCTCGTCCCCGTCGTGGCCGCCGCGACATGGTTCGGCGTCATGACGTTCGGCGGCCAGGTCCTGGGCTGGACCCCCTGAACGTTCGGACACGAGTCCTTCCCGCGACCTGCTGACGAGTCGAGGATCCCCACACGTTCCAGGAGACGGACCATGTCCCTTCGCACCTTCCGCGGCGACGATCTCGAGGCCCTGGTCGACCTCACCGTCCGCGCCTTCGAGCCCATCCAGGACGGCATCCGGCACCAGCTGGGGAACGAGCTGTTCGCCCGGCAGAACGGGCAGTGGCAACAGGACTACCGCGACACCCTCGAAGAGCTCACCGGCCCGCAGAACCAGGGCCGGTTCCTCGTCGCCGACCTCGACGGAGCACCCGCCGGCTACGCCGCCTGGACCACCCACCCCGGCCCGCTCGGGCCGCAGGGGGAGATCACGCTGCTCGCCGTCGACCCCCGGCATCAGCGGGCCGGTCTCGGCCGCGCCCTGCTCGACGCGGCCTGCGAGGCGATGCGCACGGCCGGCTGCGTCGTGGCGTGGGCGGGCACCGGTCGCGACGAGGCGCACACGTCCGCCCGTGCCGCCTACGCCACCGCCGGCTTCACCCCGCTGCCCACCGTGTTCTACAGCCGCGTGCTCTAGCTGCCCCAGAGGTCCCGGTCATGGTGGTCACCGCGGTGGTGGTGTAGGCGGCGCAGGTGACGCCCGGGCCGGGGCGCCCCGGCCAGGCAGCACTCCGCGCGAAGGTGCACGCCGTGCCCGCTCTGGCCAGCGCGGTGAGAGGACCCCAGCCTGAAATCAGGCCGAACAACTGGGCCTGGACACTCATGGCGGGCACGTGATCACCACCGGGCGTACGGCCGCGTACCCACCACCGGCTTCTGTGCGCGACGGTGCCACGGGCACCCCGCGAGGCGAGGAGGAGGCCGGTTCCCCTGGCCTGGCGCAGCCGATCCAGGGCCACCCGGAGGAGCTGGCCGCGCTGCCCTTCGACGAGGAGGACTGGCCGGCCCGGACCCAGACCCGGAGCATCGGCGGTGAGACCGGCTACACCGTGCTAGAGCGGCTGTGGGAGCGCCATGCCCTGGAGGTCATCGCCCTGGTCGCCGGGAACCACGAAGGGGTGTCGAGGGCGGTGATCCCCTCGAGGGCGGCGATGGATCTGAGCATCCGCACCGTGGTGGGTCAGAAGGTGCACGAGGTGGCCGACCAGGAGGCCTGCCGCACCCCGGGACACCCCGCTGCGGAGGCGCTGCCCCGCCAACCTTGACCCTCCTGTGGGAAGAGCTGAGCCGGACGTAGCCGGGGCCGAGTGCAGGGGCGCCGGCGGACACGTGGAGCGTGCGCGTGTCCCTGTTGCGGGCACCTGCCTCCGCCGCGCACAGTTCTCGCATGAGGACGATGCAGCCGATGTACGCGGCCGCCGCGGTGATCGCGGCGCTGGCCCAGCTGATGACGGGGTACTTCTACATGGCCAGCGGTCTGATGGCTCCGCTGTGGGCCGTGCTGCTTCTGGGCCTGTGGTGGTTGTCCCTCACGTACGCCGGGGTGCAACTGGTGAAGCGCCGGTCCTACCTGGTGCTCCTCGTTCCCGTCGTGGCCGCCGTGACCTGGTTGGCCGTCATGGTGTTCGGCGACCAGGTCCTCGGCTGGACTGCCTGAGTCCTCGGGTCGACACCCGCGGGCGGCCTGCCGTCGGAATGCTTGTTCATTGGACACCGACAAGCGCTGCTGGCATCTTGAGCCGTGGTGAGGATCACGCGGAGTGGTGTGCCGCACCACGGTCGGTCGGTGGCGTGCGGACGGAGGACGAGGATGTCGGCAGGACGGTCCGAGGCGTCTCGACGGTGGGTCCGGCGCCCCGAAGGATCCACCTGGGGCGACTTCGGGGTCGACGACGCGCTGGGGCGGCTGAACCTGCTGACGTCCGAGAAGGTCCGGCAGGGCGTCGCCGAGGTGGCTGAGGGGCTGACCTTCGCCCTGAGCCTGCCCTTGACGCTGCCGGGGGGCACGGCACTGAACCCCAACAGGCTGCCCCCGGTGATCCGGCCGAACCAACGCCGAGGGCGGGTCAACTACAACTGCCGGATGGACGAGCTCACCTCCGGTGCCACCGACGTGCTCAGCGACGACCTGGCCGTCCTCCACCTGCAGTACTCCACGCAGTGGGACTCGCTGGCCCACGCAGGTTCCCTGTTCGACGCCGACGGCGACGGCGTGCCCGAGCCGGTGTACTACAACGGCTTCCGCGCCGGGACCGACGTCGTGGGACCGACGTCGTCGGAGGACGCCGGCTTCGAGACCCTGCACAGCGCGAGCACCTCGTCGGCGGGTCCGCTCGGCATCGACGGCATGGCGCGGGTCGGTGTCCAGGGCCGTGCCGTGATGATCGACCTGCGCGCGCACCTGGGCGACGAACGCGTGCTGGTGGGTTTCGACCAGCTGAAGGCGATCATGTCCGCGGACCGGGTCCTCGTCGAGGAGGGCGACATCGTCTGTCTGCACACCGGCTGGAGCGAGAAGGTCCTGGCCATGGGCGGGGATCCTGACCCGGAGCTGCTGCACGGCTCGGGCGCCGTCCTCGACGGGCGCGACCCCGACCTGCTCCGGTGGATCACCGATTCCGGGCTGACCGCCCTCGCCGCGGACAATTACGCCGTCGAGGCGTTTCCTGCCACGCCCGCCGAACCTCCCTGTGCTCTGCTGCCGCTGCACGAGCACTGCCTGTTCAAGCTCGGCGTCCACCTCGGCGAACTCTGGCGGCTCACGCCGCTGGCGGAGCACCTTCGTGCCCGTGGGCGCAGCCGTTTCCTGCTCACGGCCCCGCCCCTGAACCTTCCCGGGGCGGCTGCCTCCCCCGTGACACCGATCGGAACCGTCTGATGAACGACCGCACCCGCCGCAGAGTCCTCGTCACTGGGGGCGCCTCCGGCATCGGCGCGGCCATCGCCGACCGCTGCCGTGCCGACGGCCTCGAAGTCGTGGTCATCGATCGTGCGGGCGAGGGGATCTGCGCCGACCTCTCGGATGTTGACTCGACGGCGGCCGCGCTCGAGGAGGCGCTTGCGGGCGGACCCCTCACCAGCATCGTCAACAACGTCGGTGCCGTCTTCCCCGGATCCGCCG
This sequence comes from Kocuria nitroreducens, assembly GCF_042879195.1. Taxonomy (NCBI): domain Bacteria; kingdom Bacillati; phylum Actinomycetota; class Actinomycetes; order Micrococcales; family Micrococcaceae; genus Kocuria; species Kocuria nitroreducens. The sequence goes on along the minus strand of NZ_JBHZTC010000020.1, from coordinate 25,272 downwards.
AGGAGCAGACCCTCGACGACCTGGACGCGGCGTGGTCGCTGAACCTGCGCAGCGCGATGCAGTGCACGCAGGCGCTGATCCCGTCCATGAAGGACGCCGGGTTCGGCAGGATCGTCACGATCTCCTCCCGCGCCGCGCTCGGCAAGGAGCTGCGCTCCGCCTACGCCGCCACCAAGGCGGGGCTGCTCGGGCTGACCCGCGTGTGGGCCCTCGAGCTGGGGCGGTTCGGCGTGACGGCCAACGCCGTCGGTCCCGGCCCCATCGCCACCCCGCTCTTCACCGAGGCCAACCCCGCCGACAGCCCCCGCACCCTGGCGTTCCTGGACACGATCCCCGTCCAGCGCATGGGGACGCCCGAGGACGTCGCGCACGCCGCGTCCTACTTCCTCGACGAGCGCTCGGGCTTCGTCACGGGCCAGACCCTGTACGTGTGCGGCGGGACGACTGTCGGATCGGTGGCCACCTGAGATGCCTGACCCGGAACACGGTTCCCGAGGAGTGGGACGAGCGCCTCCCGTGGCGCGACCAGCATCCGATGCGGTGGTGCCCGCAGCTGTTCGAGCGGCCCGATCGACCACCCCGCCCCTGATTCCTGCGCGCCGACCGATCATGACGAGGACCCCATGAAAACTGCCGCCAAGCTGTTCACCAACCTCACCAACAAGTACCTGCCCGATCCACTGGTGATCGCCATCGGCCTGACCGCCTTCACCATGCTCCTGGCCATGGTCGTCCGCGGGAACTCGTTCCTGGAGGTCACCAGGCAGTGGGGCGACGGCTTCTGGGACCTTCTGGCCTTCTCCATGCAGATGACGGTCATCCTCGTCGCCGGCTACATCCTCGCCAAGACCCCCCTCGTGGACCGGGGCCTCACCGCGATCGCGCACCGGGTCTCGTCGCCCCGGGCGGCCATCATCGTCGCGACCCTCGTCGGAGGCATCGGCAGCTGGCTCAACTGGGGGTTCGGCCTGGTGCTCGGCGGACTCATCGCCCAGAAGCTCGCCCTCAACGTCAAGGGCCTGCACTACCCGCTGGCCATCGCCGCGGGCTACAGCGGCTTCGCCCTGTACGGCGTGGGCCTCTCCGGATCCGTGCCCCTGCTCATCACCACGCCCGGGCACTTCCTGGAGGAGCAGATCGGTCTGATCGACCTCGGGCGCACCATCTTCGACCCGGTCATCCTCGGCATGGTGGTCGTCCTGCTGATCGGGCTCCCGCTGTTCAACGCCGCGCTCCATCCCAAGGACCCGGCCGACGTCAAGGAGATCGACCCGACGACGGTTGCGCCCGCGCCCGAGAAGGTCCAGGCCGACAAGTCCGGTCTCACCGTGGGCGAGCGCCTCAACGCCAACCCCGTCTTCAGCGTCGGCATCGGCGCCCTCGCCCTGATCTACCTGGTGCAGCACTTCGCCACCGGGGGAGGACTCGATCTCAACACGGTGAACTTCGCCCTGCTGTTCCTGGGCATCCTGTTTCTCACGCGTCCGATGTACTTCCTCGACACGCTCAACGACGGGATCCGCCTGGCTGCCGGAATCGTCGTCCAGTACCCCTTCTACGCCGGCATCATGGGCATCCTGATGGGCTCCGGTCTGGTCGTCACTTTCGCCGCGTGGATCGGCGACATCGCCTCTGCGGAGACCCTGCCGTTCCTGTCCTTCCTCAGCGGCGGGGTGATCAACCTGCTGGCCCCCTCGGGCGGCGGCCAGTGGGCCGTGCAGGGGCCGGTGATGATCGAGGCGGCCAACCAGCTGAACGCCGACCATGCCAAGACCGCCATGGGCGTGCAGATCGGCGACCAGTGGACCAACATGGTGCAGCCGTTCTGGATCCTGCCAGTCCTGGCCATCTCCAAGCTGAAGCTGGGCGAGGTCATGGGATATCTGGTGCTCATCCTCGTCTTCATCGGCGTCGTCTTCGGGGCCGCTGTGCTCCTGTGGGGCTACATGGGCTGAGAGTCACTGATCGCATGAATCCGGCCCGCCCCGCACGCTCGGTGTGCGCGGGGTGGACCGGATCCCCTGATCGTCCGGTTCCCGTTACAGGTAGCTCTTCCCGTCCAGGTAGGCCTTGCGCCAGCGCTGGATCTTCACCTCGCGGAAGAGGCCGCCCCGGGAGAACGGGTCCGCCTCGATGAGGGCCTCGGCCTCCTCGCGGGTGTCGACGTCGACGAGGTAGAGGCCTCCGTCGGCCGTCTCCTCGTCGTCGGAGAGCTTCGCCCCGCAGGCCAGCAGCTTGTCGGCGACCGTCTGGAGGTACCGCAGGTGCTCGTCCCGCAGTTCCAGGCGCTGGTCGTAGGCGTTGTCCCGGTCGAAGGTCTCGATCAAGTAGGGCACGGTGGTCTCCTCCGCTGTTCGTTCGGCAGAGCCATCGTGCCACTCGCTCGGCCTCCCCTGGTGACGGGCGGGCCGGGAGCGCCCGTCGTCAGGCGCATGACCGGCCCGCGCCGGACACCGGTCACACATTCTCCGGACTGGTGTGAGCCTCGGCAGCGTGCTCGTCCGCATGGGTCCATGGCCGACAGGCTCCCCGGAAGCGGGCGCCATCCGATGGTGCGGAGTCACCCAGGAAGGCCAGGCTGCGCCGCAGCGTGTGCGACCAGCCGTTGATTCCGAGCTCGCGCCACGGCACGCGCTCTTCCAGGGGTATGGCCAGGCGGCCGATCACCGTGTACACCGACAGCACGGCGGCTGTGGCGGCCAGCAGGAACAGGAACGAGATCATGGTGAGCTCCTTGCATGTCGTGTCCCGACCCGTTCCGGCTGGTACTCGAGCCGGCGCGTCACCACCAGGAAAGGGGTCGAGGTGAGCGGTGTGTCGTGACGTGCCGTCCCTGCGGAGACGTCCCTGGACGGTGCCGGCACTGCGGGCAGATCCACGGCCCGAACCGGGGACGCAGCATCCGCGGGTCCGAGGATCGGTGCCCTCCGGGGGCGGCTTGTTGTCACATGGACAAGCTTCGCCGGATCGCGTCACGTGCACGAGTGGCAGGAATGACGAGTGTCGATCATTTTCTGCCAACTCGCTCGGGCCTCGCCGCGAAGCAGGTTCTGGCTGCGGCGAACACACGGACAGGTGGTGGAATCGACGATCCGCTCGACCGGTCCTACGCCTGTGCCGTGGCCGAGGTGGTGCTCAGGAGGTGGTCGCGAAGCGGCGGCGGTACTGCTGCGGGCTGAGCCTGCGGATCCGGGTGAAGTGGTGGCGCAGCGTGGCCGCGTTGCCGAAGCCCACGTCCGTGGCGATGCGCTCGACGGGCAGGTCGGTCTCCTCGAGGAGCTGCTCGGCCCGGTGCAGGCGCCGCGCGGTGATCCAGGCGTGCGGGGTGGTGCCCGTCTCGTCGCGGAACCGGCGGGCGAAGGTGCGCGGGGACATGGCGGCGCGCCGGGCCAGGGCGTCGACGTCGAGCGGCTCGTCGAGGTGTCCCACGATCCAGGTGAGCAGCGGGTCCAGCGTCTCGGCCCGGTGCTCGGGGACCGGGTCCTTGATGAATTGGGCCTGCCCGCCCTGGCGCTGCGGCGGCACGACCATGCGCCGTGCCACGGTGTTGGCGGCCGCCGAGCCGAACTCCTGGCGCCACAGGTGGAGGCAGGCGTCGAGACCTGCGGCGGTGCCGGCACTGGTGAGGATGCTGCCGTCCTCGACGTAGAGGACCTCGGGCACCACCTGGGCGGCGGGGAACCGCTCGGCCAGCTCCGCGGTGTGCATCCAGTGGGTGGTGCAGCGGCGGCCGTCGAGCAGACCGGCAGCCCCCAGCACGAACGCACCCGAGCAGATGGACATGAGCCGGGCGCCACGGCCGTGGGCCGTGCGCAGCGCCTGGAGCACGTCCTCCGGGACCGGGATGTGGCGGGACATCGCCGGGAGGACCACGAGATCCGCCTCGGCCACCCGGTCGAGCCCGTGGTGGACCGCCACGTCGAAGCCGGCGATCGTGCGGACGGGCCGCCCGTCGGGACTGCACACGGCGAAGTCCATGACCGGCAGGCCGTCGGCAGAGCGGTCGATCGCCCAGGCCTCGCAGGCCACGCCGAGCTCGAACGGGGAGACCTCGTCGAACACGACGACGGCCACGTTGCTGATCATGGGTCCATGCTTCCAGCAATGTGGCAGGAAGTCGATGACAGTCGGAAAGTTGACACTCGCGGCGGGACCGGCAGGCGAGGAGAATCGACGCCATCAGCACCGAGGCGCGGGCGAACGGGAAGAGAGCGGTGGGCGATGGAGAGCACGGGTGAGGGCGAGCGCCCGAAGGTGGCGGTCCTGGGGGCGACCGGGCAGCTGGGCGCACGGGTGGTGGCACATCTGCGGGATCGCGGGGTCGACGTCGTCGAGGTCTCGCGCGGGCAGGGCACTGACGTCTACTCCGGCGAGGGCCTGGACGCCGCGTTCGACGGGGTCTCCACCGTGGTGGACTGCCTCCACCTGGCGACACTGTCCCGGAAGCACGCCGTCGACTTCTTCAGCACCACCGCCCGCAACGTGCTGGCCGCGGCCCGGCGGACGGCGGTGTCCCGGATCGTGTGCGTCACCATCATCAACGCCCGGGAGCCGGAGGTGCACCGGTGGATGGGCTACTACGCGGGCAAGGCCGCGCAGGAGCAGACCTACCGTGCCGGGCCGATTCCGGTCACCGTCGTGGCCTCGGCGCAGTGGTACGAACTGGCCGAGACCCTGCTGTCGCAGATCCGCATCGGTCCGCTCTCCGCGGTGCCCGGAATGCGCTCCCGGCCGCTGGCCGCCGAGGAGGCTGCCGCGTTCGTCGTCGACCGTGCCCTGGAGCCCGGCGACGTTGCGACACTAGACCACGAAGCCGTCATCGCGGGGCCCGAGGTCCGCGACATGGCGGAGCTGGCCCGTGCGATCGCGGAGCGCCGAGGAGGACGCCGGAAGGTCCTCCGGGTGTCGGTGTCCTTCACCGCCCTCGGCAACGGCGGCCTCCTGCCCCGGGGGAACTGCACGACCGCCCCGACCCGGTTCGAGGACTGGCTCCGCGTCACCTCATGAGGCATGGTCGCCCGCGTCACCGCCGCGGCCGTCATGCCGGGGACGTGGCACCGGAATCCCACGCCGCTCGAGGTGGAGCAGGCGGTCCTGTCCTGAGCGACGGACGGCCGTGCTGCTAGCCGATCGGTGTCGGCGGTCGTTGCCCGCTGAGCACGGCGAGCACGTTGTCGGCGGCGAGCACTGCCATCGCGGTGCGCGTCTCCACGGTGGCGGAGCCCAGGTGCGGCACCAGCACCACGTTGTCGAGCTCCGGCAGCTCGGGGTGCACCTGGGGCTCGTGCTCATAGACGTCCAGTCCGGCGCCCGCGATCCGGCCCTCGCGCAGTGCGGACGCGAGTGCGGCTTCGTCGATGATCGGTCCGCGCGCGGTGTTGACGAGGTAGGCCGAGTCCTTCATCGCCTCCAGCTGCTCGGCGCCGATCAGATGATGCGTGGCGGGCCCGTAGGGGCAGTGCAGCGACACGACGTCGGAGACGCTCAGCAGCTCGTCGAGATCGACCCGCCGGGCGCCCAGCTCGGCGGCGATCCCGGGATCGATCGCACTGCGGGACTGGTAGACGATCTCCATGCCGAAGGCCTTGGCCCGGCGCGCGGTCGCCTGACCGATGCCGCCCATGCCGACGACGCCGAGGGTCTTGCCATGCAGGCTGCTGCCGAGCAGGAAGAACATGCCCCACTTCCAGGCCTCGCCGGAGCGGATGAGCCGTTCCCCCTCGCCGAGCCGGCGGGTCGCCATGAGGACGAGGCCGAACGCGATGTCGGCGGTGGCGTCCGTGAGCACGCCGGGGGTGTTGGTGGCCACGACGCCCCGCTCGGTGCAGGCCGGCACGTCGATGTTGTCGTAGCCGACGGCGACGTTGGCGACCACTGTCAGCTGCGGGCCGGCGGCGTCGAGCAGCTCGGCATCGATGCGTTCGGTGAGCAGGCTCACGATGGCATCGGCACCGGTGACCCGGCGCAGGAGCTCCTCGCGGTCGATCGACTCCGGACCGGGCCAGGCCGCGACCTCGTGCTCGGCGCGGAGCTTCTCGATCGCGGCCTCGGGCACCCGCCCGGTGACGACGACCCGGCTCATGCCGCCTCGATCCACGCGCGCAGGCGGCCGAGGCCGTCGCGGAGGTCGGCGACGTCGATGCCCGAGTAGGCGAGCCGGATGTACTGCCGGTCCTCCCCGGGCTGGCGCCGGCCGAAGTGCTCACGCGTGCAGAAGGAGACGCCGGTCTGCTGCAGGGCCGCCGTGGCGAAGTCGCCGACTGCCGTGCAGCCCATGCGCTCCATGGCGGAGGTGACGTCGGGGAACAGGTAGAACGTCGACTGCGGTACGGCCACGTGCATGCCGGGAATGGCGTTGACGAGCTCACAGGCGGCATCCCGGCGCCCGCGCAGGATGTCGAGCGTCTGCTGCACGGGTTCCTGGGGACCGCGGAGTGCTTCGATGCCGGCCCACTGCACGTAGTGCGTGGTGCACGACTCGTCGTTCGTGTTGAGCGTGCTGAGCACCTTGGCGAGCTCGAGCGGCGCGACGGCGCAGCCCAGGCGTGAGCCGGTCATGGCGAACTTCTTGCTGAACGTGTAGAGGATGACGGTGCGCTCGGCCATGCCGGGCAGCGACGCGATCGAGCTCGAGACCCCCTCGTAGCGCGTCTCGAAGTAGGCCTCGTCGGAGAGCACCCAGAGATCGTGCTCCTGGGCGAGCTGCGCGATGGCCTCGCGCTCGGCCGCCGTGGACTCGGCCGAGATGGGGTTCTGCAGGTCGTTGTAGATGATCGCGACCGTGCTCGGGGTGATCGACGCGCGCACCTGGTCGAGGTCGATCGCGAAGCCCTCGCTGGTGGGCAGGTAGCGGTACGGCACAGCCGTGCCCCCGAGGTACTCGATCTGCGACTCGTAGATCGGGAAGCCGGGGTTCGGGTAGAGCACCTCCTGGCCCGGGTTCATGACCGCCTGCAGGAACTTCGTGATGACGGGCTTGCCGCCGGTCATCACGACGATGTTGTCGGGGACGAGGCCGATGCCACGACGCGAGCCGATGTCCTCGGCGAGGGCCTCGCGCAGCTGCGGGATGCCGGGGCCGGGGCAGTAGCCCGTGTAGCCGTCGGCGATGGCCCGGTTCATCGCCTCGACGATGTGGGGGGCCGTCGGGATGTTGATGTCGCCGAGGTGGAAGGGGTACACGCGGTTCCCTCCCGCCTTCCAGGCGGCCGCGGCCTGGGCGACGCTGAAGGCGGTTTCGGTGCCCAGCCGTTCGAGCCGGTGCGCAAGTTCCCGCATGCTGTTCCACTCCTCATCGAGTTGGCGATCGACCTTCCGGCGGATCCAGATCGAGTATACGACTCATATATCAGACTGGGAAGGGTGAGCCGAGGATGACGTCCGTCAGGGAGGCGGCGAGTACACCTCGACCTTCCGGCCGGTCATGCCCTGGGCGTCACGGACGATCAGCCGCGTGGTCGTGAAGACCGCGCTGTCGCGGAAGGTCTTGTGGGCGGCCGCGGGCTGTTCGCCGGGAACCATGAGTCCGGCGACGTCGTTCGGGACGGGGCACTCGCTGACGAACATCCACTGGGTCACTGCTGCCGCTTCCACGGGAACTCCTGGATCATCGGCGGCTGAACGGGCACGGACCACATGATGGCCTGTACCCGATCCTGTCCCTTTACAATCGTCAATACGCCCGCAGAGGATCCAGATTCTTGGCGCAGTGCTGCTGAAGGAGTGTCTCGATACGGGTGACCGGCCGGCGACGATCAGGATGCAGCACAGGGCGGTGGTGGGGCTGATGCCGAGCTCGGCTTTCGAGGGGTCCGGGGCCGGTGGGGGTTGTCGAAGTCCTCGCGGCATCGGGAGTGGGGTCCTGGCTACTTCTCCGGCACATAGAGGTAGGCGCCGACCTGGTCAGGGTCGATGGCGACGGAGCGGCGGCTGTACTTGTGGCCCGGGGGCGCGTAGTAGGAATTGTTGTACTCGGAGATGATCACTTTGCCGTCCTCCGTGATTTCGTCGACCCAGCCGACGTGACCGGCCGCGCCGACGCCGGCACCGCCGTGGGGTCCCCACCACGCCACGGAATCAACCTGAGGAACGTTGGAGACCGTCCAGCCCGATGCTTCCCACGCTGATTTCCATTCCCCGCCGTTGCCTTTCGTGTGACCACCGTAGTTGTTGTCGAAAATGATGTCGGTGGGACTGCCGCCCATCAGCTCGTTCACCTTCCAGGCGGCATAGCTGGTGCACTCACCGTAGAAGAATCTGACCGGGTCCGCGGTGTAGATTCCGGGCGCTGGAGTGGATTGGTCCCACGGATAGGTGTTCTTGCCGTCTGCTGACCTGCCGGGCACCCCGGCTCCAGCACCGCCGTGGGACGAGCACCCGTCGAGGTCGGCGACAGATCCATGGGTGCTGCCGGTGACCGCGGAAAGCGCCGGGGAGCGGGCTTCCGTTCTGCGCCAGTCCTCTTGGTCCCCCTCGTCGGCCGAGCGGGTGACGTCGATGCCGGCCTCTCGGATGATCTTCTCTGCCGGGCCGTAGCTGTCGGCGTAGTGGTTCGAGTTGGAGTTTCCCTGTACTCGGTGGATGACCTGGGTGATCTCTCCGGTCTCCCACCCGGAGACGGTGACAAGACCGCGGGAAGCGCCGTCGTGCCGAGGGCCGAGCAGGAAGCTCTTGGTCGCGTGCTCGGGATCGGTGACCTGATCGGCGGTGCCCCACCCCTGGCTCGTCTGCTGCTGGAAAAGCCCCTTGCTCGTGGTGGCAGAGCCGTCGGGGTTCGTCACCCCCTGGCCTTCGTCACCGAAGTCAATGTTGATCAGGCTGGATTCCCCCATCGCCGCGATGATGGCGATTCTTGATGCCTGTCCGGACAGGCCGAGGGCGGCGGCCGTCCTGTCGATGATCTTGGCGTTCCGGAGCTGCTCGTCGTGGAATTCCTCGGGCACTTCGAGCCCGTCGTCAACGGCACCGATGGCCTGGGTGACCGGTGATCCTGATTCACAGCTCTGCGAATTGTTGCTGTACCCGATCGAGCTGACCACAAACGTCACCACGACGATCAGGCTTCCGACGAGGAAGAAGCCGATGACGAGGATGGCGATCAGGGGCTTCCACAGCGACTTCCCATTGTCCTGTGCTCGGGACTTCTCGGTGGTCATGGCGCGCTATTCTTCGCTTCGGTGCCAGCTGTCGAGGGGGACGGCGTTGATCAGCCAGCCCTGGTCGGTGAGCTGCGAGCGCACACGGAACGTCAGCACGTATGTCCCGTTGTCCTGGGTGTCCACGGTGACGTCGGCATGGTGGGCCCAGCGCAGGGGCGTGTCAGAACCCCAGTCCTCGACGTTGCCCTTGATGGCAACGGCACTGACTGCGGTGGGGGCCTTGCCCTCCAGCGCTCCGTTGCTGACGGTGGGAAGCTGCTGGGCGAGGTCCGGGGTCAACCACTGCGGAACAGTCTCCCGCCAGCTCGTGTCCGTCTCGGCGCTGCGGGTGTTGTAGACCGTCAAGAATGCCTCGGCCACTGCGGCCGGGTCGTTCTCGTCCGGTTCCGGGACGGCCGGGGGCGCGATGGTCTGCCGCTCGAACTGCCGGGCTCCTGCCGTTTCCGGGGCCTGCGCGTGGTCCGGGGAGGGCTGAGCGAATCCGTTGGACCTGTCCACCTCGGAGCCCGACGTGGGGCCGCTGGAGCCCTCAACGCCACTCTGCGGGCTCCGGGCGATTTCCGACTGCTGCTGCTCCGCCGCAGCGTCCGGAGCCGGGAGCGGTGTTCTGAGGAAGTGCACGGCCACGATCAGTGCCGCGGCCACGAGGAACGCCGCCCATGCCGTCCTCTTCGCCGTCATCGGATGCCACCCCTTTCTGCTGCACGGTTGGCCCGTGAGCGAGCCTGCGCCTGGTACGTGGCCGAGTGCGTCGCGGCCTGACGGCGGCGGTTCTGGGCCGGGGCGGATTCCTCGATGTCCCAGACGCGGACGACCTTGGTTCCCTCGGGAACGGAGTTGACGAGCTGCCCGCTCAGCACGTTGTTGGTGGTGCCGTTGCGGTTCACGCGCACCGAGCCGTACTGGCCGGCCGGCATCGTCGAGCGCTTCCGTGTGGGCTCCGTGGCCGGGTGCTGAGCGGCCTCGGAGGAGAACGTGTCCGCTGTGGCGCCGGACCCGTCAGCAGGAAGTGCGCGGGCAGTCACCGGCACCCGGTCTCCAGCAGCGGGCTCCACCAGTTCGGGGGTGCGCAACGACCGCGCTTGGGCGACGTTGTGCTCCTGCTCTGCGGTCTCCGAGTTCGAGAAGGCGTCCTGCGGAGCTTGGTGCTCTATCGGGATCGCCCCGTTCTCGTCGCGCACGCTCTGCTCGTGGCCGGTGGGGCCGGCCTCGAGTCCCCTGGGGGTACGCACCGGAGCCGTGTGGGTGCGCGGTGACGCCCCGGAACCGGGCCGGGTGCCGGCATTGGCGTGGGCGTTGTAGAGGCTGCCGGCGACGAACCACCCGGCAGCCGCCGCGCGCGCGGCCACGACGCTGGCCCCCGCGGTGGCGGGAGCTGCTGCTGAGACGGCTGCCGTCTGGAGTCCCTTGCCCATGGACCGGCGGCGGATCTGCTGGACCGCGGCCTTCTTGCCGGAGCTGGCAAGCTGTGTGGCACTGCGGGAGAACCCGGAGGGCTGGAGCGGAGCGGCGTGGTTGAGCGGAGAACTGCCCAGAGCACGGGCGATCTTCTCGGCAACCGACTTGCCCTGCCGCTTGAGGTTCCAGAACGTGAGGGCCATGGCGATCAGGACGAAACCGAAGATCAGGTTGCCGATCATCATCGCGGTTCCGCCGAAGGACTCAGTGAACCTGCCGACCAGCCACAGGTAGAGGTTGATCAGGAAGATGTAGGCCCCGACCATGAACACGTTGACCAGCAGCTGCAGCCCGGCATTGATGAATGCTTGGCGTCCGCCGCCCGGGAACACCGCCAGGTGGGCCCGGAACACCGTGTTGATGAGTCCGAGTCCGGCCAGCACGACATCCTTGAGCAGGAAGGCCAGGAAGACGACGATCAGGGCCATGAGCCCACCGGTCGATATCCAGAAGATCAACAGGAACGCGAACACCACGAAGTTGTCGGTCTCGTTGGCGGCTTCCAACCCATCGTTGCAGCCCACCACGGATTTGCGCAGCTCCTCTGTATCAGCGCCGGACCTGGCCTGGTCGTCCCAGATCCGGGCGCACTCGTCGCCTTCGAGAGTGGAGCCGAACGAGAGCACCAGGGCAGGGTGGCGCACCGTGAGGTCGATGATCGGACCGGAGACCGGGCTGGCAGAGGCTGGAGCCCCCTCCTCGGTGCCCGCCACGGTGGCCGTCCCGGCTTCGGTGCCGTACTCGGCGGAGGTGCTGATCCACGACTTGATGTGCTCGCTGGGGTTGGCAATGGGGGTGGAGACGAGCCCGGCGAACAGGGCGACGAGAGCGATCTCGGCGATGGCCGCGCCCATCTTGCCCCGGATGAGTCCCCAGGCGATCACCACGGCGGCGATGAAGATGCCCAGGCCCACGATCCCCGTCTGGGTCAGCAGTCCTTGCACGGTGTTGGACAGGAGGACGAACGGGGAGAGGATCCAGTCCACCCACTCCAGCGACAGGATGAAGTCGCACAGCGCGAGAATGCTGTAGACCACCAGCGTGTAGATCATCCAGGCCAGGCGCATGAGGATTCCGCGGATCTGACGGGTGACGTAGATGGTCTGGCCGTAGTCGAGGGGCAGTTCGGTGTACGTGCCCACGGGCACGCCGTGGGTGTCGGTGACGTCGGCCAGGGGCAGCCAGTAGGTGTCGATGGAGGTCTGCGACGCCGAATCGTCCTCAGCGGCAAGGGCCGGAGGGGTGTTGATCATCTGGCAGACGAGGCAGGTGAACACCACGGCCAGCGCCGCCCGGGTCCTGCGGTGGATGCTCAGCCACACCCACAGGTACAACAAGGCGTCCTCGGCGGGGGTGCTCGACATCGTCTTCACGTCTACGCCTCGATCCGTGCTCTGGGGGGACTGGTCAGTACCGTCCTGGCGCGGTTCTCAGCCTGGGGTATCAGGACCTTGATCTTGCCGATGCGATTGAGGTGGTCGCGGAACAGGCCTTCACCGCGGCGGTGCAAGGGCACCGTGCCCGACGAATCCATCGGTGACAGGTCCCTCGTCACCAGGTCCACGTATTCCTCGATGGCGTAGCTGGGGTCCAGCCACATGAGGTTCTGCTTGGCCATCTCGGTGTCACGGGTGCGGAAGACACCTCGCTGCGGAATCAGACCGCGCAGCTGTGGCGGGCCCAGTTCGGAGGCCGAGTGCGTGCCCAGCACCACGGCTCCCTTGTGCTTGCGCCCGGTCTTCAGCGCCTCGCTGATGGTGGCGGTGCCTTCGGGGGAACCGGTCATGTGGTGGCACTCGTCCACGGCGAACAGGGTCTCCTGGGAATCGTCGGCGTACATGATGTTCCGACCGACGCTGGCGAGGTAGGCGTAGGAGGACCGCCCCATCGTCTTGTCGATGCTCATCTCCTTGCGCGCCTGGGCGTTGTTCAGCTCATCAGTGTTCGGCAGCGCCATTCCGTGCGTGCAGAAGACCGTGGCCTGAGCGGAGAAGTCCATCGGCGGCAGCGCGGGGTCGAAGAAGGTCGCGCCGAAGTCGATGTCGGCGAACACGTCCATCAGCCGTGCGATCCGGCGGGCCACCGGACGGTCGGCCTGGTCGACGGCACCGGAACCGAGGTGGTGCCTGAGCTGACCCAGCGACCCGATCTCGAGATCCTTGTTCAGCAACTTCTTCAGCTCGGCGTTGAGCACCACGCCCTCGTCGTCCTTGACCGAGACACCCAGCATCATGGTCAGGAGGTTCAGGGTCTCGCGCACCCGCAGCGTGGGGTGGCGGTAGATCCGCAGGGGGTCCAGTGACCAGTCGGGCCGCATGAAGTCGATGACGTTGGCGTGGGTCAGCGACCGGGCCAGTGCCGCCCACTCCTGGTTGTCGGAGTGATCGACCGCGATCATCTGGGCGTTGCGGTCGATGCTGTGGCTGGCCACCGTCTTCATCGCCACGGACTTGCCGGACCCCAGCTCACCGAGGAATCCCATGCTGCCGGAGATGTCGTTCTCCGCCAGGCCGGCCAGATTGAGCAGCAGCGGAGAGAACCGCCCGGTGGTCACGTTGGTGGCGAACCGGAAACCGTGCGGCATGCCCAGCAGGTCGTTGGTCAACGGCACGCCCATGGAAAAGTTGCGGCCCGTGGTGATCTGCGCGAATTCGTTGGAGACGGAGGAGATCGTCGAGCCGGGCCAGAAATCCCAGAACAGCTTCTCCTGACCTCCCAGCGGAACGTCGAGGGTCCATTCGTCGGAGGTGTAGAGGTCGCGCAGGTCCTTCATCTCGTCCATGGCGATCTCCGCATCGGGGGCGGCGGAGGAGAAGATGATCGACGCGGCGACCTCGACCTCACGATCGGTGGCGCTCAGATCGGTGACGTATTCCTGGAGCGCCCGGGCCGACTTGTCGATCTCCCCGCTTCCGCCGACGATGGAGTCGCTTCCCGACTGGCGTTGCCGGTACTGGTCCTTGAGATTGTGCTCCGCCCTGCGGTTCTTGGCCGTGACCCTGTCGGCCGGAGTGATGACCAGTCGCAGGGCGAAGTCGATGTCGTGGGAGATCGAGGCGGCGAAGTTGATGAACTCGGCGCCGGGGAAGACGAATCCTGCCTGGGGCGTGAGCCCCATGATGGAGAACTGCTGGTAGGAGGGTTCGGTGTCACCGGTCTCGATCTTGAGGAAACGCCGCTTGAACAGCTTGGTCTGGGGCAGCTTCTCGTCGGGCATGTCGCTCAGCCCGCCTTCGTCCAGAAGCGGGTCCGGGAGGCAGCTCGAAGGGTTGATCCACTCCCCGACCTCCGCCACGGTCTTGTGCTCGTAGGTCAGATTCACGTCCGCACCACGGGTCACCAGGTGGTCGGTGATCCACCGGACCGCTGTGATGCCGACTCGCTGCGGGTGGAAGGTGGCCGGGATGTTCTTCTCGATCTGGGACATCCGGGTCTTCCAAGTGGTGAAGGCCCGCTCCGCCGGCGGTCGGATCGGAAGGCGGGCGATCTCCGAGACGGTCAGGTCGAAGGAGCGGCGGAAGTTGCTCCACAGCTCGTTCGGGGTCTTGTAGGAGAGCGGGGTGATGAGGAAGTACAGCCGCTCACCCGACGGGTTCTCGGACAGGTCCTGGTAGGTCAGGCTGCACTCCTCCAACCACTGCTGGGAGGGGCGCTCGACGTCCTGGAGCATCTTCCCCATCAGGGCGTCGGGAGAGCTGCTGGTGACGAGCCCGAGCAGCATCACCTCTCCGGTCAGCGCCTGGAAGAGGTCCTGGTGCTTGGCGCGCACGGACTCCTTCTGTGCGATGGTGCCCAGTCCGTAGGCCTGCCCGTCCAGCTGCCAGATCCCGTAGGCCACGCCGTCGCGGGTGACGAAGACGTTCTCGCGCATCCAGCGGATCGGCTGGCGGATGGTGTCGGCCATGAGAGGGCTCCTTGCGATTCTTCAGCGCGCGGTGGTCATATCGGCCGTCAGCCGATCCAACCCGCAGTTGATCGGCGTCTGCTGGACTGTCGGCGCAATCTGCTCGTCCCGTGTCGCATCCTCGACCGGGGCGTCGTCGGACGGGATCCGGTTCGCCGGTCTTGCCGTGGTTCTCGAGTAGGAGCTGGGAATTGCCCGGCCGCGGTACTTGCCTGTTCGCGGCCGCGACATCAGGGTGATGCAGCAGTTGAGGAGATTGATGATCGACCGGCGCGAGCGAGGCAGCTTGCCCACCCCGTAGGTGATGCCGATGGCCGCGGCGGCGATGTACAGAACATCGGCGATCGTCCCCTGACTCCAGATCGGACGGGTGATGAATCCGGTCACCAGGACCATGATCCCGACGACGAACTGCGTCACGGTGTAGGGTCCCCCGGGGATCGCCTCCCCCGTGGGGGTCACACCGATGAGCTGCTGGAACTTGCGCGCCGCGGTGTAGAACTTCCCGGTCTGCACGTGGTCCTGGTTTCTCATGAGGTCGTCTCCCGTGCAGCTCTCAGGCCCTGGCCAGGACAGCGGCCTGAGCGTAGGCAGCCACCTGACCGGCGGCAGCGCTGGTCCCCGTGGCCGCGGTCTCCTGCTGGGCCGCTCCGGCGAAGAACACGATCAGGGCGGGCAGCGCGGCGATGAGACCGCCGATGACGACACCCATGATGACCGACCCCACGTTCTTGCCCCGCCAGGAGATGATGATGGCCACGAGCAACCCGAGCACGATCAGTATTCCCTGGATGGCTGTCTGGGTCTGAGTGGTCTTGTCATTGATCCAGTCGAAAATACCGGTGGCCTGGATTGAGGCGGTGGCCTGGGCAACGTGCACGGTGGCGGCGGAAGTAAACACGGGGGTGCTCCTCGGGGGTCGTTGTCGGTGTGTCAGTTGCTCAGTGCCGGTGCGGAGTTGAGCGACTGGACTTCCCAGCGCCCGTCCCGGACGGTCATGCCCAGCACGTACTGGGCGGGCTTGGTGGTCCCATCACGGGTGAGATCAACGTTGACCAGCAGTTCGACCGTCCGACCATCAGCCGGGTCGGAGTCTGCAATCTCCTTGGTCGAGGTCAGGGCTTCCACCGTGGCCCGGGTCCAGTAGGCGGGGGTGATCGCGGTAATGGTGGATTCCGGGGAGACGACGCGGGTCACATCGCCCTGGCCGGTGAGGTATGCCGTCATGAAGTCTTCCACCGTGGCCCGCAAGTCCCTGTTCACCACGCGGCCGGGATATCCGAGATCGGGGGAGGACCCCATGGCGGGCATCGAGACCGGCGCCGGCAGTCCGACCGGAGCCAGCGTGTCTCCGTCAGCCTGCACGGCGACCTGGTACCAGTATGGCGTCCAGGAGGTCACTTCCTCCCCGTCCTCGTCCTCGGTGGTCTCGATGGAGGCGGAGACGATCACGGTCGTCACGTCCCCCGGCGCATCCTCCACGCTCGCCACGGTCAGGTCGCGGTAGCTGATGGGGCTCCGGCCCTGGACGCCCGCCCCGGCTTCCGGGCTGTACTCGTCGAGTGCGGCGTGGTCATCGCTGGTGGCCGTCAACCAAGCTGACAGATAAGCCTGCGCAAAAGCGCCGGCCTCTTGTTGCTGGGTGCTCACGCCAGGTTCGGCAACCGGTGGCGCTGCGGGGGCGGGCCGGGTGAAGGCCAGGAAACCGCACAGTGAGCCCAGGCCCATGAGGACGATGAGGCCATAGACCAACCACTTCCCCGCGGCCGAGGCGCCGGACTGGATCACGGTTCCGTCGCCGGTCGTGCTCCGCGCCCCCCGCCCCTGCCTCGGTCCACGACGCGCATCCATGGTGGACGAACCCGTTGTGGGCCTTTTTCTCTTGAAGGGGTTGCTTCTATCCGTCATTGCGCGACATTCCTTTTTTCACTGCAACCTGTCCGATGCCTGCCGCGCTGCCTCGGCGATGTCGTACTGGTCGGATGCGAGCGCCCGGTTCTCGACGTCGTACAGGACGTGGCGAAGATCGTCGGCTATGCGGGACCGGTGCTGGTCTGCCCATTCCGCACAGGTCCGCAAGGGCGCGTCCACCAGCTTGCAGGCGTCGACCTTCTGCTGAGGATCACTGCTCCCGGTCAAGGTGGCCACGATCCATTCGATGTCGGTGTCAAGCCGGCCGATCCTCCACTCGCCCTCATTGCGGAAGATCTCCGGCAACGTGTCCTTGATCTTCTTTGCTGTGCGTGTCCGTCGTGTGCGTGCGGCGTGACCCTCGGTTTCCGCGTCCGGCCAGAGGGCTCTGCTCGTTCTGATGGCATCTGCGGCTGAATCGTTGAGGTGCAGATAGGCCACAGTCTCGGCGGGCTTACCGCCCGCTCTGGCACCGTCCGCACTGTAGATCTGCGGCTTGCCCAGCAGCGCGAGGGTGAATCTGGGCGCCTGCTCCTGAGCAGGTGGGGCCGGAGTTGCGGGCTCCGGTGCCGGGATGGGCGCCACCGATGTCCCGTTCTCCACCAGGCTACTCTCGTGATCGGGAATCACGCTTTCCCGATCCATCATGGCTTCGAGGTCCTCCACGCTGATGCTCGTCGACCCAGCCGTACTGTCGGCGTCGTCTGCGGAGAGGAAGTCGCGCACAGTGAGGTTCTCGACAGCTTCAGCGGCGGATTCGGCTTCCTGCCGGCGCTTCTGCCACGTGATCTCCATCGCTGCGTAGAGACCGTCTTCTTCTCCGACGAGATGGGGCCAGATCTTCAATCCGTTTGGGCCGGCATTGACGATGGTTGCCCCGCCGTCCTCGTCCTCGGAGATGAACATCGCCTGCTCGGTGACGACAGTGTCGGTCATCAGCCCCACGTTCTCGGATCGAACACGGTCGTAAGCCTTGATGGTGGCAGGGCCGGATCCCATGACGTAGATGGTGGCTGAGGTTCCGTGCAGGTCCTCCGGGGTGATCTGCTCGATGGATTCGATGAGGTGGAAACGGAATTCATCGTGGTACGGGGCGAGGAAGCTGACCAGCTTGGGACCCAGCTCCCGGTAGCCGACCAGCCAGATGTGCTGGTTCCTGGCCCACGGCTCTGTGGCCTGCTCCATGACCTGACCAACCATGATGGCGGTCGTGAAATGGGCCAGGCCGACAGAGCCGAGCACTTCCCAGCGGTTGGTGTTCATCAGCACTTTGGCCCCGGCCATCGAGTTTCCGATGGCGGTCAGTGCTGCGGTCTGCTGCCCGTAGACGGTGCCGGTCGACAACGCGAGCGCATCGGCGTGGGCGATGGCCCAGTGGTCTTTGTACTCCTCGGAAACTGGGTAGAAGGGTTCGTCCAGGTGCACGTCCTCACCGAAGGAAAGGGTGACTTCGTGCTCCTTGATCTGTCCCATTTCGACGACGGGCAGTTCGGGCCGGTCCCCGAAGTAGAACGCCACCTTCTCCATCGCGTCCAGACCGGTACCGACAGGCGTGTGGCTGATCTGATTGGTCGAGGACGGAATGATCCGACTGCGCCGATGAGTTCTGATGCCCTCCTGGACGATCCACTGGTCGATCTCTTCTTCACGGCTGTTGTCCATTTCCCCCTCCTCCTCGGCATGTGGGTGCTCGGAGGTTCCGCCGATAGGCGTGGTGAAGCCAAGAACACGAAGGCAGAAGCCGAGGTCAACCGTACCGCGACGTGCGGCGTCGCGCAGAGACCCCCGTGCCTTCGGTGACCGGAACCCGGACGGCTTCCTCATCCTCGACGAGGTGCAGAAGACTCCCCATCTCCTCCTCGACGTGGGTATCCGGAGGTTCAGCAGTTGACGGGGCGACTGCGCACCACGTGGCTGAACAGCTGTCTCGAGCGCGTCCTGCGCCGCGGCGTCCAGCAACCTCATCCGGTCGACGCGCGTCTGGGGGCGGGCCGATGACGGCGTGAATGCGGCGAAGAACTGCAGGGAAGCGGACGCTCCGCCCTCAGGGGCGGAGGCTGCCCCGCGAAGACCTGGAATCATCGTTCCCTAGAGATGCAGACATTGAATGTCTGCGTCTCTGCTCAACTCGCTCGCGGCCGACGTGCGGCTTCGACGACGCGCTGGGGCTGGTGCAGGCTTTGGCGCAGACCCTCCTGCATCGTGGTCGTCCGATCCAAGGCCCGTTCCAGCGAGTCGACGAGATCACGGGACAGGTTCGTAGCGTGTGGAACGGCCACCCCCCATCTTCCGCAGACCGGTCCCCTCGAGATCCTGCAGGGCCCGTTGTGCGGTTCCGCGGGCGACGCCGGTCAGTTCCGTCAGGTCGCCGCTGGTGATGGCGGGATGCACGCCGAGCCAGGCGTCCACCACGGCGCGCAACCGGTGGGAATCCGTCGAAGCATGAGGCAGGACCTCTGGACCGGACGTGGATGCGCGGCGAGCAGCAATGAGCCGCCACGAGGATTGGCCGAAGACCCACACGTCCTTGTAGGTCCGGATGAGCGCTTCCCCGTCGACCGTCGACTGGGTCGCGGCCTGAAGTGCCACTTCCGCGGAGGCGACGTCCGATTGCAGGGCGTCGGCGACGTCCCGCAGGGTGAGGGAGGGGCGGTGCAGCAGGGCGTCGACGATGATCGCGATCCGGTAGTCCTTCTGCCGTGCCGTGGGCCGGATCCTGCCCACCAGCTCCATGACGGGGCGTACAGGAGGCCCGCCAACGAAGGTGCACGTGACGCGGTCCCCGGCCTCTTCGACGATGATGGGTTGTCGGTGCCCCAGCGAGATCATCGCTTGGTACATGCGGTCGACCCCGAGTCCCTGTTTCTCCACCAACCCCATGGCGCGGAAAAGGCCTGCAAGGGCCGGATAGCGCGCGTGGCGGTTGCTGAGAACGTTGTCCGCAGTGATGCCCCCGGTGAAGCCACCAGGGTTGCGCACCACGAGCGTGCTGTCATGCTCGATCCACCGGACATCGGTCGGTTCGGATCGGTTCCAGTCGCGGTGGATCAGTCCGTTGAGCACGGCCTCGCGCATCGCGTTCGGCGGGACCTTGTGCACGGGCTGCTGAGTCACTCGAGGTTCTGGAGGATCTGCGGCGTCCAGGAGGACAGAGGCTCCTCGTTCAACTTGGGGACCAGCGACCGGTGCAGCAGCAGGGTGCGCAGGCTGGACCGGTTCATGTCAGTGTCCTGGGACATCGCTCCTCCTCTCCTCTGGTGACTAGTTTCTACCGTCGGACAGGATTCCCGTGCGGACCAGCGGCTCATCCTCCGGCGCTTAGGAAGATTTCCCCAAATCTGCAGACAGAATGGCCACCGGTTCAGCTCCGTCGATCAGTGAGGCCCTTCCGGGGAGGGGCTCAACAGCCAGCGGTGCAGGGAACTCATGTGAGAGTCGGGTGTGCGGTTCCCGTCGGGACGGCCGGGAACCGCACACCCAGCTCAAGCGCGTGGAGTCAGCGCACGCGGATGTAGACGGGACCGGAGCCGATGTTGACCGACTGGATGACCGTCTGGTTGCCGTTCCAGCCGCCGTGGACGGCCTTGCCGCCGCCGATGTACACCGCGATGTGGGCGAAGCCCATGCCGCCGTTGGCGTAGTAGACCAGGTCGCCGGGCTGGGCCTGGGCGGCGGAGACACGGGTGCCGAGCTTCAGGTAGGAGGTCGGCCACCCGTGGTGGTTGACCCCGGCCGCGCGCAGGGCCTTGGTGGCCAGGGCGGTGCAGTCCTGGCCCACGCCGAGCTGGTTCTTGGCGGCGACGGCGATGGTCGCGGCCTTGCCGGACTGGGCCTGGGTGCTGAGGAGCTGCTGGGGGGCTGCGGCGGGGGCGGCCTGGGCCGGGGCCACGCTGCTGAGCGCCAAGGCGCCAGCCGTGACCGCCAGGGTCGCGGTGCGCCCGAGGCGGAACGAGCTCTGGGCGCGGTGGCGGGGCGTGCGGGACTGGAAGATGGGCATGAGCGATGTCCTCCCTCTTGCCTGCGAGGTGAGCTGTCGGATGCGGGTGGGAGACACCCGGTCGCAGGGTGGGGGCCCTGACGACTTAACCCCTAGGTCCCGGGGGAGGGACCATTCATGGTTCCCCCGCTTCTGCCGAGCGATGTGTTCTGGGGGGCCCCGGGCACCGGCAGAATTCGGCGATGTGCACGGGGATGCTGATCGGTTGGGCGATCAGCACAGATAGAACACTAATCGAAAAGTAACGGGAAAGTCACGTTTTGATCACGGGCGTGTCTCGGCTTCAGTGCCGGCCCGGCGGGTCGCCTCCGTACCCAGGCGGGGTAGCTAGTTGAGGAGCACCGATGGAGATCCCCAGGGAGGCTCAGCTCGAGACGAAAGTGGTCTTGACCCGGGGCTCTGTCCACGTCATGTCGACGGGCGAGCACGCCCCTGCGATGGAGCGGAGTTTCCGGTGGAGACACCCGTGTTATGGCGTGACAGTTTGCCGGGAAGGCTTCACCGAATCTTTGATCGTCGACGTGAGCGATCCTGGCCGCTCGGGGCGGAAAGGACGATTCCTTTAGTACGTCTCATGGTCCAGCTAAGAATTCACAAAAAGAAAGAGTTGTGTTCGTGGTGATTGCCCGGCGTGGGTCGGCGTTCTTCGCGGACGTTTCTGGGGTGCGCGCTTCACCCCGGCAGGTCAGCAGTGCACCGTCAAAGGCTCTGCTTCGATTCGGGGCGAGGTGGCGGTACAGCGGGTGCAAAAGGTTCCCGCCGCAGCGCTTCCCACTGCCGCCGGACGGCTATCGGATGCTCTTCACCGTCAGCTGCACCAAGTGCCGGGCGAAGGAGTTGTCGGCTCCGGTCGACGGGTGGTTCCCGAGCCACTGTTTGCCCATGAATGGGGGACCGATGCACCGACAGGTGACGTTGGGTCAGGCAGTCTGAAGGGCTGGTTCGGTCATGTGGTCTCGTACTCTATGGGGGTCAATCTCTCGAGCGCGGCTTGGCGTCGCCTCCGGTGGTAGGTGCGTTCGACCACACCTTGTCCAAGGGGCCGCTCGTGGACGGCCCGGACGGCCGTCACACAGAAGTGATCTCCGTCACGGGCGGGTGATGGTGCTGACCAGGGAATAGAATTTGCTAAAGACCTCCCCGGCCCGCCACCTCTGCTGCGGTCGGCGCCCTTGCCGGCTAGGAGCCGCGGTCATGTCTGGTTCCCGATCTCCTGTGCTCATTCTCCCCTCGGTCATCACAGTGTTGATGGCCCTGATGCTGCTGGGCACCGTCGGACTCGCCCCGGCCGGCGCTGCCCCGGTACGCGCCCAGGCCCCGGGGCTCTCTTCGGCTGTTTTTCTGCCGCTGACGGTGCCGCCGTCCCAGCACGCTACGGCCTTACCGTTCGCGGACGTGCCCACCAGCCACGACTTTTACCAGGAGATCTCCTGGTTGGCCGAGACCGGGGTCTCCACCGGGTGGCCCGGACCCGAGGGAACCCGGCAGTTCCGCCCCTACCAGCCGACGACGCGCGATCAGATGGCGGCGTTCCTCTACCGCATGGCCGGGTCCCCGGCCCTCGAAGCGCCGGCGACCTCGCCGTTCACCGACGTGCCCACCAACCACGTCTTCTACCGGGAGATCTCCTGGTTGGCCCAGGCCGGCATCTCCACCGGGTGGGCCCGATCCGACGGCAGCACAATGTTCGGCCCCGACCAACCGGTGCTGCGCGATCAGATGGCGGCGTTCCTCTACCGGATGGCCGGCTCCCCTGACTTCGAGGCGCCGGCGGGCTCACCGTTCGCCGACGTGCCCACCGGCCACGTCTTCTACCAGCAGATCTCCTGGTTGGCCGCCACCGGGGTCTCCACCGGGTGGTCCGGGCCGGAAGGCACAAGGCTGTTCCGCCCGCATCGGCCAGTGTTGCGCGATCAGACGGCCGCGTTCCTCTACCGCATCGACGCGCTGTTGCCGGGCCGCGACGCTGCGACCGCTGAAGTGGTCAGCAGCTTCGGGTCGGGCTACGCGATCCGGGACGACGGCACGGTCTGGGCCTGGGGCCACAATTACGTCGGGCAGCTGGGCAACGGCACCACCACGAACTCCTCCGTGCCCGTCCCAGTCGCCGGCCTGTCCGGAGTCCAGGATCTGCAGACGAACGGTCCGTCCACGTACGCGCTCACGGCCGACGGCACGGTCCGGGCCTGGGGGGACAACACCGGCGGGCAGCTGGGCAACGGCACCACAGAGCATTCCACCGTCCCGATCCGGGTCACCGGCCTCCCCCGAGTACGCAACCTCGAGGCCAACGGCGCGGTCTACGCGGTCGCCGAGGACGGCACGGTCTGGGCCTGGGGCCCCAACAGATTTGGTCAGCTCGGCAACGGCACCGGGAGGGACTCCGCCGTCCCCGTGCGGGTCCCAGAGCTCTCCGGCATCCGCAGCGTAGCGGCCAACGACTACACCGCATACGCGCTCACGGCCGAGGGCACGGTGTGGTCCTGGGGCCTGAACACCGCCGGGCAGCTGGGCAACGGCACCACCACGTACACCACCGGCCCGGTGCGGGTCAGTGGGCTGTCCGACGTTCAGAGACTCACGACGGAGCACATGTCCGCGTATGCGCTCACGGCCGACGGCACGGTCTGGGCCTGGGGCTCCACCGTCGGGCAACAGGACGAGGGCACCCCGGCGTACTCCTCCGTGCCGGTGCAGGTCACCGGTCTCACCGAGGTCCACGGCCTCGAGACGGGAAGCGGGTCCGCGTATGCGCTCACGGGGGACGGCACGGTCTGGGCCTGGGGCTGGAACAACGCCGGGCAACTCGGCAACGGCACCACGGAGCCTTCCACCGTCCCCGTCCAAGTCACCGGGCTTTCCGGAGTGCGGTCCCTCGAGACGAGCTCCTCCTCGGCGTACGCGCTCACGGAGAACGGCACGGTCTGGGCCTGGGGCAACAACTACGCCGGGCAACTGGGCAACGGCACCACGACGAACTCCTCCGTGCCGGTGGAGGTCACCGGCCTCCCCGAGGCCCGCAGCATCGAGTCGCTCAATTCCTTCGCCTATGCGATCACAGACGATTGGGCGGTCTGGGCCTGGGGCAACAACGACGTGGGCGAGCTCGGCAACGGCACCACCATGGACTCTTCCGTCCCGGTCCTGGTGAGCAGGATCAACGGCTGAACCGCCACCTGCCACCTATCGGTGCCCCCGGTCCCGTGCTGGTCCTCTCACCCCGCGACACGGCTTGGATCACCCCCCGGTGCGCTGGGCCGGGAAGGACTGGTCGCTGTCGGGCAGATGGGCCTGGTCAACATCGGCCGGCTGCCCGCATTCTGATCCCAGGACACGTCGAAGGAGACTCCTCATGCCGCCCCTGATGCCCATCGAAGCCTTCAACGCTCCATCCCCGCTCAGTCCCCTCTTGGTGGTCATCGGCGTGGCCGTCGCCGTGGTGTGCGTGCTGATCCTCCTGCGCCTCTACCGCCCGAAGCACCTCGATGAGCGCACCAGCGCCGACCGTGGAACGATAGCCGGCGGCTCCACGGCCGGGCTCTGGGGGTACGGGCCCGGAGATCCCGGGGGCGGCGTCGACGGTGGTGGTGGCCAGTGCTGAGCCCGCGCCGGCCGGGAGGCAACCACTGATGTTCCAGATCAGCGTGCTCGCGGCCCTGACCATACTCCTGCCACTGATCGGCTACCCGGTGCTGATCATTCTTCAGCTCATTGTGGAGACTCCCGTGCTGCGCCGGGAACCGGCCACAGAGCTCCGGCGCGCTGCAGCGACCGTGCTGGCGATCATCTCGCTGCTCGCCGCGGCCCCCCGCTGACCATGGCCCCGGCACTGGGCGCCTTCGCGGTATTGCTGCTCGGTGGACTGGTGGTCCCGGCGGTCCTCACGCTGATGCGCCTGCGGCAACCACCGCGGGCCGCGACAACCCTCTGACCCCAGCACCTCCTCACGCATCAGTTCCTGTCGTGGGCGGATGCCTCGTTCGTCGCAGGAGTGTGTTGCGGGGCGAGGGCGCGACACCGGGGGCACGTCGGAAGCCTGTCCTAGGCGGGTGGCTTCGCTGCCGTGTCGGCACGGCGGGCCTCGCCGGCCAATCGATCGGTCGCTCGATCGGAGCGGGCGGTCACGGGCACCGTGGAGGTTGCCTTGGCGAGGCCGCTCGGGGGCATGGCAACGTAGATGGATTCGGCGCGGGAGACCACGAACGTCTCATGCCAGACCCCGGCAACTGCCGGTGCTTTCCGGGCCAGACGGTTGAACCTGGCCCAGGCAGGCCGATGCTTGGCGTCGGGATCGGAGGCGTAGGCGTAGAGCTTGTCTGTTGAGTTCCAGTACTGGATGACTGTCGGACCGCCCGCGCCGAAGGTCATCCGATACCCCAGAAGACCGGAGTCGGGATCCACCGAGAGCTCTTTGAGCATCGGCGGCATCGCGGCGAAGGTCGGCCACCACTGCCGCACCCGCCACGGCTTGTTGATCCGCATGCCGATGAGGAAGACGACCAGCTCCTGACCGTCGTAGGCGTGGGTCACGCGACCCGGGTTGACCTTGGCCATGCGGGGCTCCCTCGATAGATGCAGCCGTTCTACACGCGTCGGACCGATGATGGATCGTGGGCAGCGCGCCGCTTTTGCTGTCCGTGAGCGGCACGCCTCTCACGCGCCTTATCAGCCAACGATCCCCCTGTACGCCCTGCAAACCAAGAGGGTGAAGGATTCCAACTGCCGACCGGGGCAGATTCTGGCCGGTGGGCCGAGCTGACGCCATGGCCTTAGTACTGCAACGACAGTTTGTGACCTCTGCGTTTGTAGTGGCCGGCACGGGCGCGTGCTTGACTGGTGCGCCG
>NZ_JBHZTC010000019.1:0-81705 GCF_042879195.1 Kocuria nitroreducens | reverse complement strand
GACGCTGCGACCTTCCGGGTCCTGGCCCGCCGGGACCGGCTCGCGGACGTGCTGGCCGGGGCCGAGGCCGCGGCCGCGGCCGGGCTGGTGCCGGTGAAGATCAACGCGGTGCTGATCCGCGGGGTCAACGACCACGAGGCCCCGGAGCTGCTGGGGTGGGCGCTGGGCCGTGGTTTCGCCCTGCGCTTCATCGAGCAGATGCCGCTGGACGCCGATCACGGCTGGTCCCGGGCGGGCATGGTCACCGCCGCGCAGATCCGGGCCCGGCTGGCCACCCGGTTCCGGCTCACCCCGCACCCGGGGCCGCGCCACGGTGCCCCGGCCCAGCTGTGGGACGTGCACCCCCTGCCCGCCCCCGGGGCCACCGGAGGAGTCTCCGCCGTCGCCTCCGACGGGGCCACCGGGGCTTCTGTGGCCGCCACCGGGGCCACCGGTGGTGGGGTGCCCGGGGCCGGGGGCGCGCCGCTGGGCACGGTGGGGGTGATCGCCTCGGTGACGGAGCCCTTCTGCGCCGACTGCCGGCGGACCCGGATCACCGCCGAGGGCAGGGTGCGCTCGTGCTTGTTCTCGCACGAGGAGGTCGAGCTGCTGCCGCTGCTGCGGGCCGGGGCCACCGACGACCAGCTCGCCCAGCGGTGGCGGGCGGCGATGTGGGCCAAACCCGCCGCCCACGGGATGGACCAGGTGGGTCTGGACTCCCCCGGCTACGTCCAGCCGGAGCGCTCGATGAGCGCGATCGGAGGCTGAGCGGCGTGCTCGTGCGCTACTTCGCCGCCGCGCGCGCGGCGGCCGGGACCGAGGCCGAGGACCTCGACTTCCCGGGGGACCCTGTCCCGCCGGGAAGGCCCAGGGCTGAGCGGCCCGTGTCGCCGGCGGCCTCGAGGTGCTACCGGCCCGGGACGCGCGCGACCGGCAGGAGCCAGCGTGCCAGGACGAGCGCTCCCGGCAGGGCGGAGATCAGGGCGAGCAGCCCGTAGCCGATCGAGATCGCGAAGCCGGTCCCGGCGGGCAGACCGTGGGCCATCGCGGCCAGGGTGGTGATCCCCTCGCGCGGGCCCCAGCCGCCCACCCCGACGGGGACGGACATCCCCGCCAGGCCCAGCACGGTGGTCCCCCACAGGTTCGTCAGGGTCTCCTGCGGGGCGGTGCGCACGGCGGCCAGCAGGAACAGGCCCTGGTAGCAGGCCCAGGCGAGCACGGACAGCGCCCACACCCCGGCCCGGTCCCGCACCGGGGCGCCGCTCGTCGAGCGCCAGGCGACGGCCCCCACGGCGAGCGCCCCGAGGCAGAGGGCCGCGGCGAGCCAGCCACCGACCGCCAGGGCAGGGACGATCCCCGCCGCGAGGAGCACGGACGTCCCGGCCAGCCGCTCGCCCAGCACGGAGCCGCCGGCCCCGGGCCAGGTGTCGCCGCGCCGGCGGCGGCGCAGCACCCGCACCGCGTCCCCGGTCACGCCCCCGGGCAGCAGCAGGTTGACGAGCCCGGACGCCCAGCACTCGCCCAGGGCCTCCCAGAAGCCGATCGGCGTGCCACGGCTGCGGGCCACGAGCCGCCAGCGCTGGGCCTGGGCCCCGGTGGCCACGAGCCCGGCACCCAGCGCGAGCACCACGGTGGCGGGGGTGAGGATCCCGACGGCGCTGCGCACCGCGTCCGTGCCCAGCACGCGGAACAGCATGGCGAGGAGCACCAGCCCTGTCGCCGCCTGCCCGGCGGCGAGCAGCGCGCGGAGAACGGGCCGCCGCCGGCTGAGGGCGGGCGGGGTCTCGGCGGGCATGGGCGCAGTCTAGCCACCGCCCGCCGCCGCCCCGATTGACGCGGCGGGCAGGGCCCGCCCAGGATGAAGACCCCCGACGCGGAAGGCGACCGCATGCCCCTGGCCCGTTCCACCGGCTCTCGTCCCTCGGCGCGCCGGGACGGACTCCTGGCGTTCGTGGCCCTGGGAGGAGCACTCGCGGTGCTCCTCCTCCTGGCGGACGTGGCGCTGCCCGTGCTGATGGCCTCCGGGCTGCTGGGACTTGCCGTGCTCGGCGCGGTGGTGCGCAGCACCGTGCGCCGCCGCGGGGAGCCGTACGGCCCCGCCGACCGGGTCACCGTGGGCCGTTCCGTGCTCGTCGCGCTGGTCGCCGCGCTCCTGCCCGTGGGCCTGGCCCCCCTGCTGGCACAGGACGCAGCCCGGCCCGTCGACGCCTGGTGCTGGGCCGTGTTCGCCGTCGGGCTGCCCGCCTGGCTGCTCGACGGGATCGACGGGTGGGTGGCGCGCCGCACCGGCAGCGCCACGCGCGCCGGGGCACGGTTCGACCAGGAGGTCGACGCCGTGCTGCTGCTCTTGCTGTCGGTGGCCGTCGCCTCCCGGATCGGTCTGCCGGAGGCGTGGTGGGTGGTGGTGATCGGCGCCCTGCGCTATCTCTTCCTGCTGGGCCTGCGGGTGCGTCCCCCGTGGCGCCGCGAGCTGCCCCCCTCCTCGTACCGGCGGGTGGTGGCGGGGATCCAGGGCGGGGTCCTGCTCGGCGCGCTGGTCCCCCTGATCCCGGTGGCACTGGCTGTCACCGCCACCGTCGTCGCGCTGGCCCTGCTGCTGGTGTCCTTCGGCCGGGACGTCCGGTGGCTGGAACGCAACGCCCGCGGCCTCAGCTGACGGGCGGGAGGCCGAGCACGTCCGCGTGCCCCACCGTGGCCCGCAGCCGGCCACGGGCGCAGTCCACCTGACGGGTCCGCAGCCAGGCGTGGGCCTCGGCCGTGAGGTCCGGGCGGTGCTCCACGGCGGTGTCCGCGCGGTCGGCGAGAAACCGCTCGAGGAGGGGCCGGGCCCACGCCTGGTCGGAGATCCACCAGGGGGTGGGCGTCACGTCCACGACCATGCCGCGCTCCTGGAGGGCCTCCGCGGTCAGCCGCACGGCGTCGGTGCCGGCCAGCTCGCCGCGGTGCTGGTGGTCCTCGAAGGCCCCCAGCACCGAGGGGTCCAGGTGGTGGGGCGGGTCGAACAGGACCTCGCCGTCGACGGTCAGGGCGAGGAGCGCCGGGACGGCTTCCTCGGACAGCACGCGGGCCAGCTCCCGGAGCTGCTCCCGGGTCAGCAGATCGAGCAGGGCCGAGCACGTCACGAGCCGTCGGGCTGCCGGGTGCTCCGAGAGCACCCGGCCGAGCTCCTCGACCCCGGCGAGGACGGGCACGACGTCGCCCCCCTCCTCCCGGGCGGCGGCCACGGCGTGGTCGAGCAGCTCGCGGTCGTGGTCGAGCAGGATCCAGCGCTGGGGGCCGGGGAGGTGCCGGGCGAGCCAGGCCCGGTTCGCCCCCGTCCCGGCGCCGAGGTCCACGACGACGACGGGCTCGGTCTCCGCGGCGCCGGAGCCCCCGTCCGGCGCCAGCTCCTCCCAGTGCCGGACGAGACGGGTGATCAGCGGCAGGGAGTCCTCGCGGGCCGCGGCGTCGGCGGGCTCACGCAGGGCCAGCCAGTCACCGGCGACGGGCCGGTCGGGGGTGGAGTGGTTCGTCATGACGGTCTCCTGGTTCGTTCGGTGTCGTGATCGTGGTCGGTGTCGTGGTCGTGGTCGGCGTTCTGCTCGAGGGGGTCCGGCGGGTCGAGGTGCGGGGCGATCGCCGCGAGGACGTCGCGGGCGGTCTCCTCCCAGACGCGCAGGCGCTCGCGGCGGACCAGCGCCGCGGCCCGCCACTGCGCGCGCAGGGCGGGATCGGTCAGCCAGTCGCGCAGCACCTCCGTCCAGGCGGACGGGACGGCGGGGTCGAGGGCGGCACCGGCCCGGGTGCCGGCGTCGACCGGAGTGCCGGCACCGTCCTCGTCCCGGTGCCCCGGGGTGCCGTCGAGGGCCTCGACCGCGCCGGTGCCGGCCGCGACCAGCGCGGGCACGCCGTGGGCGAGCGCCTCGGTGACGACCATGCCGTAGGTCTCGGTCGTGGAGGGCAGCAGCAGCAGGTCCGTGCGCGCCCACTGCCGGGCCAGCGCGGCGCCCCCGAGGGGACCGGGGCAGCGCACGCGCCCCGTTCCGGGGAGTTCGCGGACGGCCGCGCGCAGCTCGCCGACGTACTCGGGGGCGCCCTCTGGGCCCACGAGGTCGAGGGTCCAGCCGATGCCGGCCAGCGGCGCGAGGGCCTCCAGCAGGAGGCGCTGGTTCTTGCGCGGGGTCAGGGACGCCAGGCAGGTCAGCCGCGGTGGGCACGATCCGACGGCCACGGGCCCGCGCTCGGCGCCCGGCTCGGCCACGGCGGCGTCCGCGGTGCCGTAGCGGCGGAAGAGGTCGCGGGCCGCCCAGGTGCTGGGCGTCAGCACGCCGGTGGCGGCGGCGAGGGCGGCGGCCTCCTGCCGGGCGAGCTCCGTGGCGGCCGTGAGGTCCGGTCCGGTGTCAGCAGGCAGGGGAAGGTGCACGAGCAGGTGCACGGGCACGCCGGAGCGCACGGCGTCGTCGACGGCCTCCGGGGCCGCGCACCCCACGAGGCCGTCGAGGACGACCACCCGCCCGGGTGCCGGTGCGCCGAGTGCTCGCCGCAGCCGCGCCCGGGCGGCGCCGTCCGGAGCAGGCCAGTCCCCGGCCACCGGCACGAGGCGGGCCGGGCGTCCCAGGGCGCCCAGTGCCGCCACCAGCCGGCGGTCGTAGAGCGAGCCACCGGTGGGCCGTCCGCCGTCGTCGGGCACCACCACGTCGAGGCCCGCGCGCATGGTGCTCACCGGGCGGGGGCGGGCCCGCCGCGCTCGCTCAGCACGGGCAGCTCGAGGGTGTAGGAGGCCCAGGCGTCGGGGGTCTCCCGGAGGGTCACGGTCAGCCGCTCGAGCCCCTCGACGAACGCCGCGCCCGCCGCGAGCCGCTCGGCGACGTACTG
Organism: Kocuria nitroreducens; assembly: GCF_042879195.1. Taxonomy (NCBI): domain Bacteria; kingdom Bacillati; phylum Actinomycetota; class Actinomycetes; order Micrococcales; family Micrococcaceae; genus Kocuria; species Kocuria nitroreducens. The sequence continues at coordinate 76,872 of NZ_JBHZTC010000019.1, read as the reverse complement.
GGCGAGGACCTCCGTGGTGGACAGCCGGCCCGCGAAGTCCGGGTGCTCGTCGAGATTGCGGTAGCGCAGCCCGTCGAGGACGCCCGCGAGCAGGTCGTTGGCCACGCCGATGTCCATGACCACCCCGTGCTCGTCGAGGACCGGACGGGACCAGGTGGTCTCCACGTCGTACGTGGCCCCGTGCAGGTTCTGGGCGGGACCGAAGAAGGGGTCCGGCAGGCTGTGGGCGATCATCATGTGGTCCCGGACGGTCAGGGTGAACACGAGGCTCCTCGGGTCGGGGACGGTCAGTCGTAGTGCACCACATGGCACAGCACGTCCGGGGCTCCTGCGGCGAGCTGCGCCATGGTGGCGGGCAGCTCCTCGAAGGAGGAGGTCCCGGAAAGCAGGGCGTCGAAGCGGGAGTCCCGCAGGGCGTCCAGCGCGGTGGCGAGCCGGTCGGCGGTCGTGCGGCGGGCCCGGCGTGCGGGGGCGACGGCGCCCACCTGGCTGGCGCGGATCTGCAGCCTGCGGGCGTGGAAGTCGGCGCCGAGCGGAACGGCGGGGTCCTCGTCGCCGTACCAGGACAGCTCGATCAGCTCGCCCTCGTCGCCGAGCAGCTCCAGCCCCCGCGCCAGGCCGGCTGCGGTGGCGGAGGCGTGCAGGACGACGTCGCACTCCCCCGCGGCGTCCTCCGGCAGCACGTGCTCCACGCCGAGCCGGGCCGCGAGCTCCCGGCGGGACGGCTGCGGATCCACGAGCTGCAGCCGGGTGAGCGGGAAGCGGGCCAGCAGCGCGGCCGCGCACGCGCCGATCATCCCCGCGCCGACCACGGCCACGCGGTCCCCGAAGCGGGGCGCGGCCTCCCACAGGGCGTTGACGGCCGTCTCCACCGGCCCGGCGAGCACCGCGCGGTCGGAGGGCACGTCGTCGGGCACGGGGGTCACGGCGGAGGCCGGGAGCACGTAGCGGTCCTGGTGGGGGTGCAGGCTGAACACGCGCCGGCCCACCAGTGCCTCCGGCCCCCGCTCCACCACGCCCACGGAGAGGTAGCCGTACTTCACCGGGCCCGGGAAGTCCCCCTCCTGGAACGGGGCGCGCATGCGCTCGTGCACGCGCGCCGGGACGAGCCCGTGGTGGACGAGCGACTCGGTGCCGCGGCTGATCCCGGAGCGCAGCGCCCGCACCAGGACGTCCTCCGCGCCCGGGACGGGCAGCCCCGCGGTGCGCAGCTCTCCCCGGCCGGGCTCCGCGGTCCAGTAGGCGCGGCAGGTGCGGGTCTCCTCCGGGGCGGCAGCGCTGTCGGTCATGGTCCCATTGTGTCCTGACGACGGCGCCGCGCCACCGGGTGACCGCCGCGGACCCGCATGACCTCCACGAGCCGGGCTGACCACGGAACCGCGCGGTCAGCCGGGCTCTCGCTGATGACCTGGCCCGGGTCGGCCGGGCGGCCCGTGGTCAGCCGGCGGGGAGCGGACGTCACCGGGCTCCTCGTGCAGGTCGGCGAGCGCCCGGCGCAGTGCGGCATAGCGCCGTGCCCCGAGCGTGCGCCGCCACTGCTCCTCCACCTCGGCGACCACACCGGCCGCCACCGCCTGGGCGGCCCTGCCGCGCTCGGCGATGGTCACGAGCCGCGCCCGGGCGTCGGCGGGGTCGGGACGCCGCTCCACGTACCCCTCCTCCTCCATGGCCTGCACGAGCAGGCTGGCCGTCTGCTTGGTGACGCGGGCCTGCTCCGCCAGCTGCACCGTGCGGGTGCCCTCGGGGCCGATCCGCTGGAAGACCCGCGCCTGGGCGTAGGAGAGGTCCGCGAAGCCGGCGGCGTGCAGGGCCTCCAGCACCCGGACCTCCATGTCCCGGTACGGGTAGTACAGCAGCAGCCCGGTGTTCGTCCCCGTGTCCTCGTGCATGTCCACCCCTTGACACCGTGGCGTCCTCCGCTGGAAAATCTAGTCAGTAAACTTGACCACTAGGGGAGGTTACCATGGACCGCAACGCCATCTGGGACGCCGTCCACCGGGAGCGGTCCGCGCTGGCGGACCTGCTCGAGACGCTCAGCCCCGAGGACTGGGACCACTCCACCCTGTGCCCGGGGTGGGCGGTGCGGGACGTCGCGGCCCATGTCATCTCCTCGCCCCAGTTCGGTCTGACCGATCTCGCCCGGGCCCTGTGGCAGGGCCGGGGGGACTACAACCGCGCCGTGTACCTGGACGCCCGGGCCCGCGGCCGCCGGCCGGTCGCGTCGATCGTCGCGGACTACCGCCGTCTGGACGGGTCGCGGCGCCATCCCCCGGGCACGGGTGTCCGGGATCCGCTCCTCGACGTCCTGGTCCACACCCAGGACATCGCCCTGCCCCTGGGCCGGCACCACGCCATGCCCCCGGAGGCTGCCCGCACGGCCGCCGAGCGCGTGTGGTCCGTGCCGTTCCCGTTCTGGGCTCGCCGGAGACTGCGCGGGGTGACGCTCACCGCGACCGACATCGACTGGCACGCCGGCGGCGGACCGGAGGTCCGGGGCACCGTCGAGGCGTTGCTGCTGCTCCTGACCGGCCGCACCGCCGCCCTCGACCGGCTCGAGGGGCCCGGTCTGGAGCTCGTGGGACCGGGGGCGGGAGCCGCTCGCGGCTCTTGACACCCCGCCGCGACGGCGGGGACGCTGGTGGAGGCGGCGTCCGCCGTCACCTCCCCCGGCCCCGAGGTGACCCATGGTCCAGCGCATCCTCTTCCTGCACGGCGCCGGTCCCCAGCCCGGACCCGGCGACAACCCGGTGCTCGAGGCCGTGCGGCGGCAGTGGCCCGACGCCGACCTCGTCGCCCCGGACCTCCCGAGCCCGGAGGACCCCGACCCGGAGCAGTGGCAGGAGGCGATCGGCCGGGCCGTCCGCGCCATCCCGGACGAGCCCTGGGTGATCGTGGGCCACTCCCTCGGCGGGTCCGAGGCCCTGCGCTTCCTCTGCCACCGGATCCCCACTCTGCTGCAGCGCGTCGTGACCGTGGGTGCTCCGTGCTGGTGCCCGGAGCACCCGGACGGGGACGAGCGGAGCTTCGCCCTGCCCGCCACCGTGGGCCGGAAGCTCGCGGACCTCGAGATCGTCGTGGTCCACGCCGAGGACGACGACGTCGTGCCCCCCGCCCACGCGCACTGCCTCACCGAGCGGCTTCCCTCGGCCCAGATCGTGCTGCTCCCGGCCGGCGGCCACCTGCCGACGTCCTGGACGGACCGAGGCCTCATTACGTGAGGAGAACCCGCACGGATCGGCGGAACGGCCGCCGTACGAGAGCATGGGGCTCATGAGCCGACCACACCCGCAGTACCGCAGGACCGCCCGCACCCTGGGAGCCACCGCGCTCCTCCTGGGACTCTCCGTCCCGGCTCCCGCGGCGGCGCTCCCCGCTGCCCCGGGCGGCGAGGTCGCCACGACCGCACCGGTCGCCGTCCCCGCCTCCTGCAGCCCGGCCGCCGGGCCGCTGCCCGTCGCTGACGGACCCGCGGGCCGGGACGACCAGCGCGCCCTGACCGCCGCCCTGGACGAGCTGGGCGGGGCGGTGGGCGCCGAGATCGGGCTGCTGGTGCAGGACACGGACGGCCGCACGGTCTTCGCCCACCACCCCGAGGTGTCCGGCATGGAGGCCAGTCTCTCGAAGGTCCCTCTGGCCCTCACCACCATGCGCCTCGCCGCCGAGCGGGACGGCCGGCTGACGGAGCAGCAGCGCGCGCTGATCCACGACAGCGTCCACGAGAGCGGCAACGAGTCCACCACCTCCCTCTACGGCGCCCTCGGACCCACGGTCGCCGCCATGGAGGGCGAGCTCAACGAGACCTACGACCTCATGGGTGTGGGCTGGACGCGGTCCTCGGGCGGCTGGGGCCACAACCTGACCACGGCCTCCGACCAGCTGGCCGTGCTGAGCACGGTCGTCCACGGGGCGGACTGGCTGCCCGAGGAGGACCTCGCCTGGTTGCGGAAGCAGATGCGGCCCAGCCACCCGTCCCAGACGTGGGGCGTGGGGGCTGAGCGCGCGGACAGGGCCGGAACGGCGGACTCCCTCGTGAAGAACGGGTGGTTGCCCGACGCCGGTGGCCAGTGGGACACCCACAGCGTGGGGCGGACGGTGACGGGCGGGACGGCCCACCACATCGCGGTGCTGGGCTCCGGATACCCCACCGCGGCGTGCGGCCAGGACGTGGCCACCGCCGTGGTCGACCTGTACCTCGCGCTCGGGCCCGCCTGAGCTCGCACGGCCGCGCACGGTGGCCCCCCTGCCCGGATCCACCTGGTGCGGCCCGTGCGAGGGGACCCCGCCCGACGTCGGCTCAGGACCGGCCGGGCAGGACGTTCAGGGTGTGCCGGAAGAGGTTCTCGGGATCGTAGCGGTCCTTGAGGACGGCCAGCCGCTGGTGCTTCTCCCGCCCGTAGGCGAGTCGGACCGCCTCCGGTGGATCGCCCCCGAGCTCGGAGTCCGGACCCATGAGGCCGACGTACTCGCCGTGCTCGGCGAAGGGCTGCATCTCGTCGCGCACGGCCCGGACGAAGGCGGCGAGGTGCTCGTCGTCGGCGGGATCGTTCCGGACGCCGTGGACCGTCAGCCAGTACCGCGCGGACCGGTTGGGGAAGGCGGTGGCCTCCTCGGGCACCCTGCCGAAGGCGCCCTCGAGGTGGTGGACGTCGATGCCGGTGCCCCGGCGGGTGATCCCGGAGGCCAGCCCGACGAGGACGTCGACGACCTCGTCGTCCAGCCGGGAGAAGGGCACATTCCGCCAGTGGCCGCGGGAGCCCTTGGGGAAGAGACCGTCCCGCGTCCCCTGCCACACGAGCCAGGGCGTCGGGCCCATCTCCTCGGCGTCGGGCGGAGCGTCCTCCCGCAGGCCGTCGACGACGTCCAGGCCGGCCGCGTGGTCCTCGGAGGCCCAGCTGAACCCCACGGTCAGCACCGGTTCGTCGCCCATCCCGGCCCCCTGGTGCGGGATCGCGAACGTGAGGATCGAATTCATCTCGTCCGGCAGACCGTGGGACCACTCGGCGAAGGCGGTCAGGGCGCGCTGCCAGTGCGGCCTGCGGTAGTGGAGGTTCCCGGCGAGCACCGTGGACGGCAGCCGGCGGGCCCTGAAGGTGACGGAGGAGACCACCCCGAGGTTTCCTCCGCCGCCGCGCAGCCCCCAGAACAGCCCGGCGTTCTCCTCCTCGCTGACGTGCAGGTGGTCCCCGGCGGCGGTCACGATGTCGGCGGAGTCCAGGTTGTCGAGGGTCAGCCCGTTGCTGCGGGTCAGCCAGCCCATGCCCCCGCACAGGGTCAGCCCCACCACGCCGGCCGCGCCGACGAGGCCGCCGGGAACGGCGAGGCCGTGCCGGGCCGTGACACGGTCGAGAGCGGCGAGAGTGGTGCCGGGGTCGACGCTCACGAGCTGGTTCGCGGGATCGACGACGACGCCCCGCAGCCGCCCGAGGTCCAGCACCAGGCCGCCATCGACCGTGCCGTGGCCCGCGACACCGTGCCCGCCGCCCCGCACCGCCAGCGGCAACCGCGTGCGCTGCGCCGTGGCCAGGGTCAGGTCGATGTCATCGAGGTCCCCGGCCCGCACGACGGCCCGGGGACGGGCGTCGATGAGGCCGTTCCAGACGCGGCGGGCCCGGTCGTAGTCGGGATCCCCCGGCTCGACCAGCCCCCCGCTGAGACGGTCCCGGAGTCCCTGGAGCGCCCTGGCCGTCCCGTTGCCCGGCGCACCGTGGTCGGTGGTGCTCATGGCTCCCGCTCCTGCGCGAAAAAATCGTCGGCCCGGGGGCAAATTCTAGTCCGTGCGCTCCGGACTCGGCAGATGCCCTCGTCACGCCTGCATAACTCCGCACAAGACCTCAGGGACGGACCGTCCCGTCCGATCCGGCGGTCGGCGCAGGTTCGGCGTCCGGAGCGGCCCCGGCTGCGGCAGCGCCCTTCGCGGGGCCGTCCGGGCCGACGGCCCCGGCCGGGTCGGTGGCGGGCTTGGACGCCGCCTTGGGCGCGGGGCGACGCGGCTCGTCGTCCTTGTCGTCGGGGATGCCGTCCCCGTCGGTGTCGTCGTCCAGTTCGTTGCGCAGGCCGTCGCCGTCCATGTCCGGGTCGACGTCATTGCGGATCCCGTCCCCGTCGATGTCGTCGTCCAGCTCGTTGGGAGTGCCGTCGTTGTCGATGTCCGGATCCTCGACGTCGAGGGTTCCGTCCCGGTCGGAGTCCCGCACCGCGTCCGGAACGACCACGGGAGCGACTCCCGGCTCGAGCTCGGGCTGCCCCGGCTGGACCACCACCGGATCAGGCCTCACCGGCTCGACCACCACCGGATCAGGCCTCACCGGCTCGACCACCACCGGATCAGGCCTCACCGGCTCGACCACCACCGGATCAGGCCTCACCGGCTCGACCACCACCGGATCAGGCCTCACCGGCTCGACCACCACCGGATCAGGCCTCACCGGCTCGACCACCACCGGATCAGGCTTCACCGGGGTCGTCGGAGGCCGTACGTCCTCGACCTGCTGCACCGGTTGCCCGGTGGTTCCGGTCTTCTCGGTCTCGGCCTTCTTCGCGGCGTCGGCCTGCTTCTTCTTCTCCTCTGCCTTCTTCGCCGCCTCAGCCTTCTTGGCGGTCTCCGACTTCTCGGCGGCCTTCGCCTGCTTCTTCGCCGCGTCCGCCTTCTTCACCGCTTCTGCCTTCTTCGCGGCCTCTGCCTTCTTCACCGCTTCTGCCTTCTTCGCGACCTCTGCCTTCTTCTCCTCTGCCTTCTTCGCGGCCGGGTCCTCGACCGTGTCCGGGACGGGGACCTCGAGGGAGTACTTGCTGCGGGAGGCGGGGATGACGCGCATGCCGTCGACCCAGTCGAAGGACTGCGGGTCGACCGCCTGACCGTCCACCCAGGTCTCGAAGTGCAGGTGCGGGCCGGTGACCCGGATGCCGGTGGCCCCGACCGTGCCGAGCTGCTCGGAGGCGGCCAGCCGGTCACCGGTCCGAACCCGGACGTCCTCGAGGTGGTTGTAGGTGGTCCTGATCCCGTCCGCGTGGGTGACCTCCACCCGGTTGCCGCCCCAGACGTCCCAGAACACTGCCGTCACCACGCCGTCGAGGGCTGCGACGACCGGCAGGCCCGCCGCGGCCGAGACGTCCGTCCCGTTGTGGAACTCCCGCCCGCCGCGGTCGGGGGCGATCCGCCAGCCGAACTGGCCACCGTGCAGGACGGCACCGGGCCGGGCCGGGGCGATGATCGTGTTGACGGGCAGCTCGCCCTGGTACAGCTTCGGCGCCTGCCGTCCCGGGCGCACCGTGGACGCCGTCTCGCGACCGCCGTCACCGCGCCCCGCCCCTTCCCGCCAGGAGCCCTTGCCGGCGCCGCCGTCGCGCACGGGCGAGGCAGCGCGGTCGTCCCGCAGCGGTCCGGCCGGAGGGGTGGTCTGCTCCTGTCCGGCCGCGAGCAGGCTCCACCCGTCGCCCGGCCCCTCGGCGGAGGTGGCCGGAGCACCGAAGGCCGAAGTCCCCCGCTCGCCGACGGCGCCCGGTGCGATGCCCGTGCTGACGGCCACGCTCACGGCCACGAGGGCCGAGAACGCCGTGAGGGCGGTCACCGGCGAGGAGGCGCGGTGACGCAGATCGGTGCGGGCAGGACGGCGAGAGGAGTCGCGGGGCATGACGGTGTTTCCCCCAGGAAGTCGCGACGAGCGACGAGAAGATCGTGCAGGAGTTCGAAGTGCTGGTACCCAGCGTGATCAGCCTAAGGGAGCTGCAGGGGCGGACCGAGAGATCCGCCGTCCCCTCATCGGCGCCTTGTCATACGACGACTCAATGATTTTACAAGTTTCAGGGTGTTTCCTCGAGCTGGGCGATGCGTCCCTGAAGCGTCACGATGATCGCCACCTGTTCCTCCAGGTCGGGATCAGGTGGAGGTCAGGGTCAGGGTCAGGCGTTTCGTCGCCAAGCCGCGCCAGCTGCTCCTCCAGGTCCTGGACCCGGCCGCGCGGCGACTGCAGGTCGAGCTCGAACTGCTGCCGCTCGGCGATCGCGCCGTCCGCCTCCGGATCCTCTCAGGCCAGGCGGCAGGTCGTGCTCCGGACGCGGGGAGAGCACCCGCCCCAGGGACGGATCCCGCTGCCCCTGTGGGCCCTCAGTAGGGCCCGGACCACCCGTCGTCGAGCAGGCCGCGGACGTAGGCGGCCTGGCCGAGGTGCTGCGCGGCGTCGTCGACCGTGCTCATCAGGCGCACCCCGCGGGTGACAGGCGGGGTCCAGGACCGGTCCACCACGTCGTCGAGCTGGGCGGCGGTGAGCCCGTGCACGTAGGCCACCGTGCGCTCCACCACCGCGTCGAGGTAGCCCCGCAACAGCTCGGGGGACGCCACGCGGATCTTCGCGACGTCCTCCGGGCCGTGGCCGAAGCCCATGGAGGAGTCGGGGACGTCCAGGCCGAACCGCTCGCTCCACCCGTCCGCGGTCCACACCTCCTCGGTACCGGCGAGCTGGGCCACCTGCGCGTCCTGCTGGCGGGCCGCGTGCCACATCAGCCAGACCACGGAGTTCGCGGTCCCGCCCGGCATGGTGTTGAGCACCTCCGCCGAGATGCCCGCGAGCACGTGCTCCGCCACCTGGGACGGGCGGCGAGCGGCGTCCTCGAACAGTTCCTGCGGCGTCATCGCGTCCGCTCCCTCCGTGCCGGGGGCCGGGCCGGCCCCTGCCGCCGAGCCTACGTCCCCCCCGGGGGCGGCGTCGCCGTCCGGTGGCGCGGCCAGCCCCGGCGGTGGAGCGGTCAGCGCCCGGCCGGCCGCAGCATGCGGGCGACCGTGAACGCCGCCAGGAGCACCACGGCCGTCATGACCACCACCGTCCAGTGCATGCCCGCGGTGAACGCGGCGACCGCCGCCTCCCGGACGGCGGGACCGAGCGCCCCGGCGCCCTCCGCGATCTCGACGGCTCCGCCGAGGGTCTCGTGCGCCGCGGCCGACGAGCCGGCGCCCAGGGCCGTGGGCAGGTCGAGGTGGCGCTGGTAGAACGCGGTCAGCAGCCCGCCGAGCACGGCCGTGCCCAGCACCGCACCGACCTCGTAGCCGGTCTCCGAGATCGCCGAGGCCGCTCCGGCCTTGTGCGGCGGGGCCGCCGTGAGGACGAGGTCGTTGGACAGGGTCTCGGCGAGCCCGATGCCGGTGCCGACCAGGCAGAAGGCCACGAGGACCACCCCGACGCCGGCGTCCGCGGAGAGGTCGGCGAGGGCGACCACGAGGAAGCCGACCGAGGACAGGAGCATCCCCGCCGTGATCACGGTCCTGGGCGTCAGCCACCGCACGGCGCGCACGGCCACGAAACCGGCGAGGACCGTGAGGACGAGGCCCGGGACCATGGTCAGGCCCGCGGCCATCGGGTCCAGGCCGACCACGAGCTGCAGATACTGGGTCAGCATGAACAGGAATCCGTAGAGCCCCACGTTGCCGAGGACGTTGACGGTCACGCCGCCCCTGAAGCCCGGGTGCCGGAACAGGGCGAGGTCGAGCATCGGGTGCGCCAGAACCGCCTGGCGCCGGACGAAGAGCACACCGGCCAGCACGCCGAAGGCCGCGCTGAGCAGGCCGTGGAAGAGCTCCCCGGAGGCCGTCGCCGCCTTGATGCCGTAGACCACGGGGGTCATGGCGAGCATGGCGAGCAGCACGGACGGGACGTCCACGGGTCCGGGACGGGGGTCGCGCGACTCCGGCACGAGCGCGGGGCCGAGCACGAGCAGGGGCAGCAGCACCGGCACGGACATCAGGAACACCGAGCCCCACCAGAAGTGGTTGAGCAGGAAACCGCCGACGACCGGGCCCAGCGCGGCGCCACCGCTGAAGCCGCCGGCCCACACCGCGATCGCGATCCGGCGCTGCACCGGGTCCAGGAAGATGTTGCGCAGCAGGGACAGGGTCGCGGGCATCAGCATCGCGCCGAAGAACCCCATGGCGGCCCGCCCCGCCACGAGCAGCTCGGCGGTGGGCGCGAAGGCCGACGCCGCGGAGACGGCGGCGAAGCCCGTGCCGCCGATCAGCAGCAGCCGCCGGCGGCCGATCCGGTCGCCGAGGGACCCCATCGGGATGAGCAGGCCGGCGAGCACGAGGGGGTAGACGTCCACGATCCACAGCAGCTGGGCCCCGGTGGGGTGCAGCGCCTGCGAGATGGTGGGCAGCGCGAAGCTCAGCGCCGTGTTGTCGACCGACACGAGCAGGACGGGCATCATCAGGACCGCCAGTGCGGCCCATTCGCGCGCACCGGCCGTGGGGCGGGGCGTCAGCAGAGTGGTCATGGTTCACCTCCGGGGAACGGATCAGGATCGGACAGTCTCAATAACTGTACCGTCTAGACGGTACAGTTATGTACGAGCTGACACAATGGGCACCACGTCCGACCCAGGGAGGTCTTCCTCACATGCCACGCCCACCCGTGGCCCGGGACAAGCTCCTGGCCGCCTTCGAACAGATCGTCCTCGACGACGGCGAGCGCGCCGCGACCCTCGACGCCGTCGCCGCCGCCGCCGGAGTGTCCAAGGGAGGCCTGCTGTACCACTTCCCGCACCGCCACGCCCTCGTGGACGCGACGCTGCAGCGGCTCGAGGAGCTCATGCGCCTGGACCTCGAGGGCATGGCGGCGGCGCCGGACGGGGCCGCGCGCTACTTCCTGGTCACGTCCCTGTTCGAGGACAGCCGGCTGGACCGGGCCCTGATCGTGGCCTCCCGCCTAGTCCAGGCCGGGGACGAGAACGCCCGGGCCGCCCTCAAGCGGCTCGAGGAGGCGTGGTACGAGCTGATCCTCGCGGACGTGGGAGATCCGGTGGTGGCGACCGCGGTCCAGCAGATGGGCGACGGGCTCTACCACAACGCGTCGATCGGGCTGCTGCCCGACGACAGCGCGCAGCGGCACACCATCCTGGAGAACCTCCTGGCCGCGGTGGACCGGCTCAGCCCACGCCCCTGAGCGCCCGGTTCAGGCTCGCACCGCCGCGGCGGCCGTGCGCAGTGCGACGAGGATCCGCTGCCGGGTCTCGGCCCGGCGGTGGCCGTTGCGCAGCGACGGGTGCGGCACGCCGAGCACGGGCAGCAGCCGCGGGGGCTCCTCCACGGTGAGCAGCCGCATCACCCCGGTGAGCGCCGGGGCCCCGAAGGTCACGACGACGCGCAGCTCCGGCAACGCCCCGACCAGGTCCCGCAGGGCCCGTTCCGCCTCGGCCAGGTCCTCCACCCGGGGTGGTCGGTGCCGCCCGTCCGCGTCCCGCAGCGCCCAGGGCACCACGTTCCAGCGCAGGTACTCGCCGCGGGCCAGCCCGGACTCCTCCCGCAGCGCCTTGAAGACCCGGGCGGTGGGATCAGGGTTGTCCTCGGAGCTGAAGCCCAGGTCCCCGGCCGCCACGGTGGCCGGTCCGGGCGCCTCCATGAGCACGAGCGCCCGGGCCGCGGCGCCCCCGCCGTCGGGATCGACCCACGGCACGGACCGGCCGCCCTCGCGCCAGTCCCGGACCAGTGCGTTGAGCGGGGCCACGTGGGGCTCGTCCACCCGGGCGCGCTTGTGCGCGACGGAGGTCATCCGCGTGCCGCGCCGTCCGTCGCGCGCAGCGCGGCGGGGACGTGTTCGGGCCGCAGGCCGATGCCGATGGCCCGCCCGGTGAGGTGGGGCAGGAACGGCAGCGCCCGCACCACCCCCAGCGGCACCGGGGGCCTCGACCGGTCTCCGGGCCGGGACGGCACCAGCCGGCGGGCCAGCACGAGCTGGAACAGCTGGGTGGCGCGCGCCGGCCACGCCCGCCGGCGCTGCACCCGCGCGAGGTCCCGCGCCCGCACCCCGCCGCGCAGCAGCCGCGGCCCGAGGATATTCGCCGCCGCGACCGCGTCCTGGATCGCGAGGTTGATGCCCACGCCGCCGGCCGGGGACATCGCGTGCGCGGCGTCCCCGAGGAACAGCACTCCGGGTCGCCACCAGCGGCGGAGGCGGTCCACGCGCACGCGCAGCAGCTTCACCTGGTCCCAGTCCTCGATCGCCGCGAGCCCCTCCCCCAGCCCCGGGGCGAGCGCGCGCACCCGGTCCCGGAAGGCCTCCAGCCCCTGGGCGTGCAGGGCGTCGTGCTCACCGGCCCGCACGATGAGGGCGGCCTGCCAGTAGCCGGTGCGCGGGAGGGCGACCACCGCGCCGTCGCCGGCGTTGAACAGCGGCTGCTCCTGGCCCTCGCGGCGGGGCACGCGGAACCACAGCACGTCCATCCGGGACGGTGAGGCCGTCGGGGCCAGCCCGGCCGCGGCGCGCAGCACGGAGTCGCGGCCGTCGGCGGCGAGCACCAGCTCTGCCCGGATCCGCACCGCCGCCCCGTCGTCGTCGTGCGCCGAGACCCCGGTGCACCGGCCGTCCTCGACGAGCAGGCCGTCGGCGGCCGTGGAGCGCAGCAGCCGGAAGCCGGGCAGCGCCTCGCCCTTCTCGGCGAGCAGGTCCAGGAAGTCCCACTGCGGCAGGAACGCGATGAACGGGCAGCGCACGGGCAGGCGGTCGAACCGCCCGACCACGACCGTCTCCCCGCCGAGGGAGACCGTGGCGCGCTCCACGCGGGTGTGCGGCAGCGCCAGGACGTCCTCGAGCCAGCCGAGCTCGGCCATCAGCTCCAGGGTGGAGGGGTGCAGGGTGTCGCCCCGGAAGTCGCGCAGGAAGTCCGCGTGCTTCTCCAGCACGACCACGTCCACGCCCTGCTTCGCGAGCAGCACCCCGGCCATCAGCCCTGCGGGTCCTCCGCCCACCACGCAGCACGTGGTCCGCACCTGCTCGGTCGTCTGCTCCGTCGCCACGGGTGCCTCCCGGACCCTCGCCGAACCGCCGTCCCTGCCGAGGGTCCCACCGGGGCCCCGGCCGCGCAAGGGGCCGGCACGGCCGGTCGGCCCGCGCTCCACCGCCCACCGGCCGCGCGAGGTCCGGACCGTGGCCGGGCACCCTTCCCGCCGGCTCGCACTTACGCCAGAGTAGGAACCGCACGGACGAGCGCCGACCCCACCGACAGGAGATCCCCGTGGGCACACTGATCGTCACCGAGTTCATCACCCTCGACGGCGTCGTCGACTCCCCCGGCGGCGGCCCGCACCCGCACGCCGGCTGGACCTTCCAGCACGTCGCCTACGAGGAGGCCGCCTACGAGCTCAAGGACCGGGAGCAGAAGGAGGCGGCGGCGATGCTGATGGGCCGGGTCAGCTACGACGAGTTCGCCCCCGTCTGGCCGTCGATGGAGGAGTTCGCGGAGTACAACGCCATGCCCAAGTACGTGGTCTCCTCCACCCTGGAGGACCCGCAGTGGCACAACACCTCCGTGCTGCGCTCCCTGGACGAGGTCGCGGAGCTGAAGGCCACGGTCGACGGCACCGTCCTCGTGCACGGCAGCGCCACCCTGGCCAAGGGCCTCGCCGCCGCGGCCCTCGTGGACCGGTACCACCTGCTGGTGTTCCCCGTGCTGCTCGGCGCAGGCCGCCGTCTCTTCGACGACAGCACCGACACGTTCCGCACCCTGGAGCTGGTGGAGCACGAGGCTTACGCCAACGGCGTCCTCAAGTGCGTCTACGACGTCGTCCGCTGACCGCCGGCCGGTTCCCAGGAGGTCAGGCACCCTCGTCGCGCGGCTCCTCCGTGCCGCGCTCCAGCAGGCTTTTGTGCTCCTCGATCAGGCGCAGGGAGAGCTCCTTGTAGCCGACCGAGTCGAACAGGACGGTGACCCGGTCCGGCTCCGCGCCCATCACGATCCCGTGGCCCCACTCGCGGTGGATGACCGGGGTCTGGATCTCCCAGCCGTGCGGGGTGGCGGCTGCCCGCTCCGCGGCCTCGGCGGCGGAGCCCGTCTCGGCGCAGACGTCGCAGTGGCCGCACCAGCCGTCGGTCTCCTCGCCGAAGTAGTGGAGCAGCCAGTCCCGCCGGCACCCGTCCGTCTCGGCGTAGCCGCGCATCATGTCGATCCGCGACCGGTCGATCCGCTGCTCGGCCTCAGCCTCCGCGAGCGCGGCGGCGACGGCGGCCTGGGGCGTGGCCCCGTCCACGGCACGGTAGCCCTCGCGCCGTGCGAGCACGCCGCCGCTGTGCTCGAGGAGGTGCAGGGCCCGGGCCTGGGCGCGGGGGCCCAGCCCGGTGTGCTCGCGCAGCTCCCGGGCCCGGACCGGCCCGTGCCGGCGGACCCCGCGGAAGACCTCCTCGAGGTCCTCCTGCTCGGGGGCCGCGCCGGCGAAGTACTGCTGGAGTCCCAGGTCCTCGGAGCGGTAGTGCAGCACGGCGAGGGCCGGTCTCCCGTCCCGGCCGGCCCGGCCGATCCCCTGGTAGTAGCTGTCCAGGGAGTCGGGGATGTCCGCGTGCACCACGAAGCGCACGTCCGGCTTGTCGATGCCCATCCCGAAGGCGGTGGTGGCCACCACCACGTCCAGCTCGTTGCCGAGGAACCGGGCGTGCACCTCGTTCCGATCGGACCGCCTGCGCCCCGCGTGGTAGGCCTCGGCGCGCACGCCGCGCCGGACCAGCTCGGCGGCGCAGTCCTCCGTCTCCTTGCGGGTCGCGACGTAGACCAGCCCCGGGCCCCCGAGCCCGGAGACCTCGTCGAGCACCGCCCGGCGCTTGTCGGAGGCCCGGTGGTGGCGCACCACCCGCAGCTCGATGTCGGGCCGGTCGAAGCTGTGCACCAGGACCAGGGGGTCGCGCAGCCCCAGCCGGTCGACGATCTCGGCCCGGGTGTGCGGGGACGCGGTGGCGGTCAGGGCGACGACGGCCGGGCGCCCCAGCCGTTCGACCGCCTCGTTGAGCCCGAGGTAGTCGGGGCGGAAGTCGTGGCCCCACGAGGAGATGCAGTGCGCCTCGTCCACCACGAACAGGGACGGCGGATGCGCGGCGAGCCGCTGGGTCGTCTCCTCACGGGCCAGCTGCTCGGGGGCCAGGAAGAGGTACTTCGCGTCCCCGCGCTCCACGGCCTCCCAGGCGGCACGCTCACGGCGCGCCCCCACCGTGGAGTTCACCGCGAAGGCGACCTCCGCCCCGAGGTCCTCGTTGATCGCCTGGACCTGGTCGTGCTGTAGGGCGATCAGCGGGGACACGACCACGGCGGTCCCGGGCAGGGCAGCGCCCAGGACCTGGTAGATGGCGGACTTGCCGTGGCCGGTGGGCATCACCGCCAGGACGTCGCGGCCGTCGGCCGCCGCCGCCATCGCCTCGAGCTGCCCCTCGCGGAACTCCTCGATGCCGAAGCGGGTCACGGCGACATCCCGGATCCGTTCCGCGGAGATCCGCGCGGAGATCTCCGCGGTGCGCTGATCCGTGCTCATTCGGGCGACCACCGGATCAGAACGGGAACCGGGCGCGGCTCTCCTCCTGGACGGTGACCCACCGCCGCCCGCTGAACGACTCGACGCCGGCCCGGCCGCCGAACTCGCCGTTGATGACCGGGGCTCGGCTGATGCTCACGGCACTCCTCCCGTCCGATGTGGTCCCGCAGGGGACCGCTCCCGATCCCAAGGGTACTGATCGACTCTCGGAATCACCACGGCGGGTCCGTGTGCGGACCGGGACCGGGCGGACGGGGGCGCAGAATGGGACCCGTGGAGATCATCGTCATCGCCGCCCTCGCGATCCTCGTGGGCTCGGTCCTGCAGCGCGTCTCGGGCACCGGGGTCGGCCTCGTCGTGGCCCCGACCCTCGCGCTGCTGCTGGGCCCCGCCACGGGCGTGCTCGTGACCAACGCGACGACGACCGTCTCCGGGTTCCTCATCATGCTCTCGGTGTGGCGCCACGTGGACTGGCGGCGCTACGCCCTCATCGCCCCGGCCGCCGCGGTGGGCGCCGTGCCGGCGGCGCTCGTGGTGCGCGAGCTGCCCGCCGCCTGGCTTCAGGTGGTGGTGGGCGGCGTGGTGCTGCTGGCCCTGACCACCATGTTCGGGCTCCCCCGTCTGCCCCATTGGCCGGGGCGGCTGCCCACGGTTCTCGCCGGGGCGATCGGGGGGTTCTTCAACACCACGGCGGGGGTGGCCGGCCCGGTCATGGTGATCCACTCCCGGCTGGCCCGGTGGGAGCAGCGCTCCTTCGCCGCGACCCTGCAACCGGTGTTCATGACGATGGGCGCCCTGTCGGTGCTCACCAAGACCCTGCTCGGGGCGGCGGGGACGGGCGGCATGCCGCCGTGGTGGGTGGCCCCCGGCGTAGTGCTCACGGTGGTGCTGGGCGTGCGGATCGGCGGCGTCGTGGCCCGCCGCGTGCCCCTGAGCGCCGCGCGCACGATCGCGCTCGTCCTGGCGGGACTGGGCGGGGCGATCACGCTGGTGCGCGGACTCCTGGGCGTCCTCTGAGCGACGGAGACGACCGTCGACGACATCGCCGCACGTCGCACGTCGCACTTCGGCAACGAAGCGTTGCACGGCGGATCCCGGGAGGTCCTCCGGAACTAGGCTGAGCACACCGACTCAGGGGGCCATCATGGATCGTCAGCGGCATCTCCGCCTGCCGGTGGGACTGGCCACCGCCGTGCTGCTCGTCGCGGCGGCCGCCCCTTCCTCCGCGGCGGCGGAGCCGGGGAACTTCAGCTACGCCCAGGGCTGGCGGGTCGGACAGCACCCGCGGGAGCTGGCCGACGTCAACGGCGACGGGCGCGCCGACGCCGTGGGCTTCGGTGACGCCGGTGTCCTCGTCGGGTACGGCCTCGACGACGGCACCTTCTCCCCCGCCACACTGAAGGCGAGCTCCTTCGGCCGGGACCAGGGCTGGCGGGTCGACCGGCACGAACGCGCGCTGGGGGACCTCAACGCCGACGGACGGGCCGACGTCGCCGGCTTCGGCGAGGACGGCCTGTACCTGTCCTACTCGGTGCCCAACGGGATCATCACCACGCCCACCTACTCCGACCCCGACCTGGCGGACTACGGCGTCGACCAGGGCTGGCGGGTCGACCGGCACCCGCGGCAGCTGGCGGATGTCAACGGCGACGGACGGGCCGACGTCGTCGGCTTCGGCGACGCCGGGACCTATATCTCCGTCGCGAGCCAGGAGGACGACTTCCTCGCGGAGTTCAGGCCCGCGGTGCTCGGTGTGGGCAACTTCGGCCACGACCAGGGCTGGCGGATCGACCGGCACCCACGGCAGCTGGCCGACGTCGACGGCGACGGACGCGCCGACGTCGTCGGCTTCGGCGACGCCGGCACCTACGTCTCCTACGCCCGCCCCGACGGCACCTTCAGCGCCGCCGCCCTGAAGGTCCGCGACTTCGGCCGCGACCAGGGCTGGCGCGTCGACCGGCACCCGCGGGAACTGGCCGACGTGGACGGCGACGGACGTGCCGACGTCGTCGGCTTCGGCGACGCCGGCACCTACGTCTCCTACGCCCGCCCCGACGGGACCTTCAGCGCCGCCGCCCTGAAGGTCCGCGACTTCGGCCACGACCAGGGCTGGCGGGTCGACCGGCACCCGCGCTTCGTCGAGCCGGCCACCTCGGGGCAGGGCGCCGACGTGGTCGGTCTCGGCGACCGGGGTACGTACTTCTCCTTCTCGGGGACCGGGGAGTCGATGTCCCGGCCCTGGCTGGGGTTCGA
This sequence comes from Kocuria nitroreducens, assembly GCF_042879195.1. NCBI lineage: Bacteria > Bacillati > Actinomycetota > Actinomycetes > Micrococcales > Micrococcaceae > Kocuria > Kocuria nitroreducens. The sequence continues at coordinate 59,345 of NZ_JBHZTC010000019.1, read as the reverse complement.
GGAGTTCGGGCACCTCCAGGGCTGGCGGGTCGACCGGCATCCGCGGGCGCTGGCGGACGTCAGCGGTGACGGCATCCCCGACGTCGTCGGCTTCGGCGAGCGACAGACCCTGGTCGCGACGCTGCTGATCCACGCGGTCCCGCCCGACATCTTCGAGAAGGACCCGGCGACCGGCGGCTGAGGGAACCGGGGTCAGTCTCCCCGCGCCCGGCGCGTCGCGGCGTCGTTGGCCTTCCGGATCGCGTCGACCAGCTCCTTCTTGGTCATGTAGGAGCGGCCCTCGACGCCGAGCCGCTTCGCCACCTCGTAGAGGTGCTGCTTCGAGGCGTTCGCGTCGACCCCGCCGACGGTCTCCGCGCGGGAGTCGCGGCCGCCCGCGGCGTGCTCGTCGGAGGGCCCGTACTCCTCCTTGCCCTCCCAGTGGTCGCCGACCTTCTCGTGCGTGTGCTTGAGCGCGCTGTAGGCCGTGCGCGCCGCGCGCTCCTCGTCGCCGTACTCCTCGAGGGCGGAATCGTAGGTCTTGGCGAACGTGTCCTGCGCCTTCCGCCCCGAGCGCTGCAGGGTGGAGGGCAGCTCGCTCTTCTTGGCGTGGTCGTCCTTGCCGGTCTTGGGCACGAGGTGCTCCTTCCGTGGGGGGGTGGGGGGCCGGTCAGAAGACGGGCATGCCGCCGGTGACGCCGAGGACGATGCCGCTGACGTAGCTGGCCTCGGCCGGGCAGGCCAGGAAGACGTAGGCGCCCGCCAGCTCCGCGGGCTGGGCGATCCGGCCCAGGGGCGTCTCCTTGCCCATGTTCGCCACCGCGCCGGGCTCCTTGGTGGCCGGCCCCAGCGGGGTCCACACCGGTCCGGGGGCCACGGCGTTGACCCGGACGCCCTCGGGGCCGAGCTCGGCGGCGAGGTTGGCGGTGACGTTGTTCAGAGCGGCCTTCGTGGCCGCGTAGTCGACCATCGACACCGAGGGGTCGTAGGCCTGCACGGACGTGGTGCTGATGATGCTGTCCCCGCGGCCGAGGTGCGGCAGCGCCGCGCGGCTGACCCAGAGGGTGCCGTAGAGGTTGGTGCGCACGGCGCGCTCGAGGTCCTCCGTGGCGAGCCCCTTGAGCCCTGCCTCCCCGCGGGCCCAGTGGAAGCCCGCGTTGTTCACGACCACGTTGAGCCCGCCGAGCCCCTCGACCGCCCGGTCCACGATGTCCTGGCAGGTCTGCTCCTCGCGAACATCCCCGGGCACCAGGACGGCCGTGCGGCCGGCCTTCTCGATCCACCCCGCCACGTCCTGGGCGTCCTCCTGCTCCTCGGGCAGGTAGTTGATCGCCACGTCGGCGCCCTCCCGGGCGAACGCGATCGCCACGGCCCGGCCGATCCCGGAGTCCCCGCCGGTGATCAGGGCCTTGAGCCCCTCCAGCCGGCCCCGGCCCGCCCAGGACGCCTCTCCGTGGTCGGGCACGGGGTCCATGGCGGCCGTCAGTCCCGGGGGCGTCTGCTGCTGCTCGCGCATCCCGCCCTCGTCGTCGGCCATCGCGCGGGCGTGCTGGGAGACGGGTGACTCCGGCATGTCGGGCTCCTTCAATCAGGTTGCTTATCTTTTGTTGCTCCCACCCTAGGAGGGCGGGGCACGCCTTGTCTTCCCCTGCGGGCACAAACTTCCGCGCCGGCCGTGGACATCCCTCGACGCTCCTCGAGTTCCGTTGATAGGTTCGCGGCACGCACCCGACCGCGCACCGACCACCCGGGAGAGACCGCATGAGCCCCGACATGAAACCCCGAAGCCGCCAGGTCACCGACGGCATCGACGCGACCGCCAGCCGGGGCATGCTCCGCGCCGTGGGCATGGGCGACGACGACTGGGAGAAGCCCCAGGTCGGTATCGCCAGCTCCTGGAACGACATCACCCCGTGCAACCTGTCCCTGGACCGGCTGGCCGAGGGCTGCCGGGAAGGGGTGCACTCCGGAGGTGGTTACCCCCTGCAGTTCGGCACGATCTCCGTCTCGGACGGGATCTCCATGGGTCACATGGGCATGCACTTCTCGCTGGTCTCGCGCGAGGTGATCGCCGACTCCGTGGAGACCGTCATGCAGGCCGAGAGGCTCGACGGGTCCGTGCTGCTGGCCGGGTGCGACAAGTCCCTGCCAGGCATGCTCATGGCCGCCGCCCGCCTGGACCTGGCGTCCGTGTTCCTCTACGCGGGGAGCATCGCCCCGGGCTGGGTCAAGCTCAGCGACGGGACGGAGAGGGAGGTCACGCTCATCGACGGGTTCGAGGCGGTCGGTGCATGCAAGGCCGGGCTCATGGGGAAGGCGGACCTCGACCGGATCGAGCGGGCCATCTGCCCGGGCGAGGGCGCCTGCGGCGGGATGTACACGGCGAACACCATGGCGTCGATCGCGGAGGCCCTGGGCATGAGCCTGCCCGGCTCCGCGGCCCCGCCCTCGGCGGACCGGCGGCGGGACCAGTTCGCCCACCGCTCCGGGGAGGCCGTCGTCGAGATGCTGCGGCAGGGCATCACCGCGCGGGACATCATGACGCGGCAGGCCTTCGAGAACGCCATCACGGTGCTCATGGCCCTCGGCGGGTCCACGAACGCCGTCCTGCACCTGCTCGCCATCGCCCACGAGGCGGAGGTGGAGCTGGGCCTCGAGGACTTCAACCGGATCGGGGACCGCGTGCCCCACCTGGCGGACCTGAAGCCGTTCGGCCGGTACGTTATGAACGACGTCGACCGGCACGGCGGCATCCCCGTGGTCATGAAGGCCCTGCTCGACGCCGGGCTGCTGCACGGGGACGTGCTCACCGTGACCGGCCGGACGCTGGCCGAGAACCTCGCCGTCCTGGACCCGGACCCCATCGACGGACAGGTGATCCGCACCCTCGACAACCCGATCCACCGCACGGGCGGCATCACGGTCCTGCACGGCTCGCTGGCCCCGGAGGGGGCGGTGGTGAAGTCCGCGGGCTTCGACGCGGAGGTGTTCGAGGGCCCGGCCCGCGTGTTCGAGCGCGAGCAGGCCGCGATGGACGCCCTCGAGGCCGGCGAGATCACGGCCGGGGACGTGCTCGTCATCCGCTACGAGGGCCCCAAGGGCGGTCCCGGCATGCGCGAGATGCTGGCCATCACGGGGGCGATCAAGGGCGCGGGGCTGGGCAAGGACGTGCTGCTGCTCACGGACGGGCGGTTCTCGGGCGGCACCACGGGCCTGTGCATCGGCCACATCGCGCCGGAGGCCGTCGACGCCGGACCCGTCGCGTTCCTGCGCGACGGCGACCGGATCCGGGTGGACCTGGCGGCCCGGTCCCTGGACCTGCTGGTGGACGCCGAGGAGCTGGCGCAGCGCCGCAGCGGCTGGGCACCCCTGCCCCCGCAGTACGCAGGAGGCGTGCTGGGCAAGTACGTCAAGCTGGTGCGCTCGGCGTCGCTGGGCGCCGTCACCGGCTGACCGGACGCCTCCGCCGCTCCTCGGGAGCGCCGGGTCTCCCGCTGACGCACCGGGCCCCGACCGCGTGCGGTCGGGGCCCGGTGCGTGGACCGGGTCGGCTCAGAGCGGGCCGCCCGCGGGGCGGTCGTCGATGCGCCGGGTCGTGGGGTCCGCGTCCAGGTCCGCGTCGACGGTGTCGTCGGCGAGCGCCTCGTCCACGGTGGGGATCGGTGGGACCTCCCCGGTCACGGTCTCCTCCCCGGGCACCCCCGGTGACGCGGGCGCGGCCGGCGCGGCGGACGGTGCGGTCGACTCGAAGGTGACCGGCTCCGTGTCCGGACCCGAGTCGTTCTTCTTCGCCGCGGCGGCCACCCCGGCGGCGGCCACCCCGGCCGCGGCGACGCCCGCGGCGACCGCCTTGCCCGACACCCCGGCCTTGCCGTCGTCACCGCGGGAGGCCGCGGCCTGCTCCACACCGGGCGTGCCGGCAGGGGCGCCCTCGTTGACGGAGCCCCGCCAGGCGCCGGTCGCGTACCCCTCGGCCTCGATGAACTTCTTGAACCGCTCGAGGTCTCCCTCGGCCTGGTTCTCGACCACGTTGAGCTTGTCGCCGACCTTCTCCACGAGGCCCTCGGGCTCGTACTCGAGGACCAGGTGCACCTCGGTCCGGCCGTTGCCGGCGTCGTGGAACATCACGGTGCCGGCGTTGGTGGCACCCTCGGTGGCGGCCCAGGAGACCCGGCTGTCGGGGACCTGCTCCACGATCCTCGCCTCCCACTGCCGGCGGACGCCGGCGAGCTCGGCGACCCACTCGAGGCGGTCGTCACCGAGCTGGGTCACGCTCTTCACGCCGTTCATGAAGTGGGGGAAGTCCTCGAACTGGGTCCACTGGTTGTACACGGTGCTCAGCGGCACGTCGACCACGACTGTCTTCTCGACCTTGGTGCTCATGGCATCTCCTTCGATCCGTCTCGATGATCAGTTGTGACGAAAAATCGCCTGTTCGCCAGTGTGCTTACGGTACCGCTCGGAGTGCCGTGTGGCCAGAGCTTCCCGGCCCGGACGGGTCCCGGGAGGCACCGGCCGCCGTGAGCGATGGCCGACTATGGACTTGACGTGGGCGGACAGGGAGAATTGCCGGACAACCTGCGGGGGGCTCGACATGGCGAAACTCGAGACAGAATTCCGGACACTGGTCTCCGTCCAGGACGCGCGGGCACCTGATGCCATCGAGGGGCACCTCGCGTGGGGGCGTCTGGTGGACAGCGACTACGTGCTGGTGCACGGCCCACCGGACTGGCTGGGGCGGGACGTCGACCCCGAGGTGCTGATCGCCCGGGTCGCCTCGGGACGGACGGACGAGGTCGAGCGGATCCGGATCTCCCGGATCCAGTTGCACGGCGTCCTGCACGACCCGTCGTCCGAGATGACGGGCATCCGGCTCGACCGCCCGTCCGGGTGCCCGGCGCAGTGCCCCCCGGACGGCGCGGGCTCCGATCGCCGGCTCGCCACGGGCGCCGAACTGTGCTCGGCGGTGGACACGGTGCTGGGGCCCTCCCCCGCCGAGGAGGCCCTGGACTCCACCGAGGACGCCCTGCGGCCCGTGGTGGCGTGGGAGGAGATCCGGCGCCACTCGATCGTCGAGGACTGCCGCCTGCCCGCTCCTCCCGTCGAGCGGATGTGGATCTGCACTGTCTTCGGCAGGTCCGTGTGTAGCTGAGCGGGGGCCGATGAGATACCGGAGGTACCCCTCGCGCGTGGCCCTGGACCTCGTCGCGGTGCCGGTGCTGTGGGGGATCGAGCTCCAGATCACGTGGGACCGCACGGCGGAGCCGGACGTGGTCACCCCCTGGGTCGTCGTGCTCTCGGCCGCGCTGCTGTACCTGCCCCTGTTCTGGCGCCGGCGGTGGCCCCTGGCGGTGGCGACCCTGGTGGCACTGGGCGCTGCGGGTGTCGCGCTGCTCGGATTCGGGTTCCACCCCATCTTCTGCGTCTGGTTGGCCCTCTTCGCGGTGGCCGCGCACTGCTCGGCCCGGAAAGGGCTCCTCGGCCTGACGCTCGCCTTCCTGCCGGTTGCCACGAGCGTGCACGCCACGGTCCAGGACACTCCCGATCCGTCGATGCGGTTCGCCGCGTTCGTCGTCGCCGCGCTGTTCCTCACCGTGGCCCATGTGGTCGTCTTCGGCGTGGGCCGGTGGGTCCGCTGGAGCGTGGCCCAACGGGCGCTCGTGGCCCGTCTGGCGGCCGCCCGGGCCGAGACCGAGGAGCGCCAGCGCATCGCCCGGGAGCTGCACGACGTCGTGGCCCACGCGGTGAGCCTCATGGTGCTCCAGGCAGGGGGGGCCGAGCGTGTCATGGACCGGGACCCGGAGCGGGCCCGGGCGGCGCTGCGTCAGGTGGGCGAGCTCGGCGAGCAGGCTGTCACGGAGCTGCGGCGCATGCTGGGCCTGCTCTCCCCGGCGCCGTCGGCACAGGAGCAGGCCGCGCAGACGCCCGTGGGGCTGCAGCACCTGGACAGCCTGCTCGAGCACCTGCGCGCAGCGGACCGGGACGTGGAGTTCTGCGTGGCGGGCGATCCGGGCCTCCTGGAGCCGGCAGTGGACGAGGCCGCGTACCGCATCGCACAGGAGGCCCTGACCAACGCCGTCAAGCACGCCGACCCGGACCGACCGGTCCGGGTCGCGCTCTCCTGGGGCCCCCGGGTCGTCGAGCTCTCGGTCCGCACGGACGGTGCCGGGGCCCGTGGCCGCCTCTCCACCCGGCTCTCGACCGGGCACGGGGTGCGGGGGATGGAAGAGCGGGCCCGGGCGGTGGGGGGCGAGGCGACGGCCGGACCCGACCGGCACGGGGGATACCTGGTGTCGGCACGGCTGCCCGCCCAGCCGGCCGGCCCGGACGACACCGCGGCGGAGGACGCCGAAGCGACCACGGCGGCCACCGGCCGCGGGGAGGGCACCGGATGACACGGGACACGGAACCCGCACCCGTCCGGGTGCTCGTGGTGGACGACGAGGCGATGGTGCGCTCCGGACTGGCCATGCTCCTCACGGCCGAGCCGGACCTGGTCGTCGTCGGGGAGGCGGCCGACGGCGCGGCGGCCGTCGAGGAGACCGCGCGCCTGCAGCCGGACGTGGTGGTCATGGACGTGCGCATGCCCGGCACGGACGGAGTGGCCGCCACCCGCGTGCTCACGTCCGACACGTTCCTGGACCGGGTGCCGAACGTCGTCACCGTCCTGATGCTGACGACCTTCAACGAGGACGCCGCCGTCCACGCCGCCCTGCGGGCGGGCGCCTCCGGCTTCATCCTCAAGAGCTCCGCGCCGAAGGTCCTGGCGGACGCCGTCCGCTCCCTCGCCCGCGGCGGGGGCTGGCTGGACCCGGACGTGACCCGCCGGCTCCTGACCGAGTTCGGCCGGCACCCCGATCCATCCGCTCCTCCGCCCGAGCAGCTGGAGCAGCTGACCCGGCGGGAGCGCGAGGTCCTGGTCGCCGTCGCCCACGGCCTGACCAACGCGGAGATCGCCCGGCGCCTGTTCCTCAGCGAGGCCACGGTGAAGACCCACGTCCACCGGATCTTCCTCAAGCTGGGTGTCAGCGAGCGCGCGCAGGCGGTCACGGCCGCGTTCAAGAGCGGGCTCGTCAAGCCCACCGACCGCTTCTGATCCCTGCGCGTACCACCCCGGTTGTACACGGGAGTTCAACTCCCGGGTGGACGCCGGGCAGTGCCCCCGACTGCGAACCTTGTCCTGTCGGTTCGAGGAGTTCCCCTCCGGACCCCGGGAAGGAACCACCGGCGCCCACGACATCCGTTCTGACGCAGGAGACCCGAAATGTCCATCGAAACCACCTCGTCCACTGCCTCGCAGCCGACCGGCGCCCGCCGCTACGCCCGCAAGGCGGTGCTCTCCCTGACCTCCCTGACCCTGGCCGCGGGCGCCCTTCCCCTGCTGGGCGCCCCGGCCCAGGCCGCCCCGGCGCCGGCCGCCACGACGCAGTCCGCGGTGCTCGAGACGGCGTCGCAGAAGCCGCACCAGAAGCACTGCTCGGTCGACGCCCACAAGCCCTCCTGGAAGTGGCACCACGGGAAGAAGGTCGTCAAGTACCCGTTCCACGTGAAGTGCCACAAGGGATACAAGGTGCACGTCAAGCAGGAGTACTACGCGGTGGACAAGCACGGCGACAGCCACTACCTGGGCGACCACCACTACCAGCACCACTTCAAGGGCGGCGACTGGGGCGGCGAGCACTACAAGCACCTGGGCCACCACGACGCCAAGAAGGTCTACCACGTGGTCAAGTACAAGTACTACGACGGCAAGTCCTGGTCCTCCTGGCACCAGCACACCAGCCACTGGGCCGGTCTCGGCCACTGAGCGGACAGCGCCCGGGGGTCGGCCGGACACCGGCCGCCCCCCGGACCGCTCCCCTCCCGACGTCCCCGAGGCCGTCCCCGGCGCTCCGCGCGGGGGACGGCCTCCCGACACCACAAGAGCCCATCATGGACCTCACCCACCAGCACCCCACCACTAGGGCCTGGGACCTCGCCCCCGGCGACACGTTCCACGGGCGCACCATCGCGGCCGTCCACGGCATGGTGGGGCTCGCCCTCAGCCCGGTGGCCGTCTTCTCCTTCACAGAGGACAGCCGCGAGCACCGCGCCCAGGCCCGGATCGGGGCCGCCCACTGCGAGACGCACCAGCACTACGACGAGATCATGCTCAGCGCCCGCGCGTGGGTCCGCACCCACGGCCTGCGCGAGGGCGATGCCCTGGACCTGCACCGGCTGCGGACCGAGGTCATGGCCGCGGCCGCCCGGAACTGACCCCGCCCCCGACCCTCCCGTGCGTCTCGTCCCCCGCGAGCAGCGGTGCGATCCGGTACGGGATGACCGTGCGCAGGAACATGCTCGTGGAGGTCCGCAGGATGCCGGGGCACAGCCGGATCTCCTCGGAGACCCGGTACAGGTCCTCGGGGTCCCTGGCCACCACCCGGCACAGCAGGTCCGTCTGGCCGGCGGGGGCGAACACCTCGATGACCTGGGGGATCGCCTGCAGGCCGGCGATCGCCTCGTCGAGCTGGTGCTGGTCGAGCTCCACGGCCACGCTCGCGGCCAGGCCGTAGCCGAGCGCCGCGGGCGTCACCCGGGTGCTGTGCGGGCGCAGCGCGGGGCTCGCGCGGTAGCGCTCGAGCCGGGCGTGGATCGTCCCGCGCGCCAGGCCCGTGCGCTGCGCCAGGGCCAGCACGGTCATCCGCGGGTCCTCGTCCAGCGCCGCCAGGATCTTCCGGTCCGTCTCGTCCAGCGGACCGGCGCCGGCCCCGACGTTCGTCATGCTGACCACAGCACCCTCCCTTCCCTGGCCCGATCTGATCAATCTGACCAGTTCCAGAGTAGACATTTGCGCACCCTGCCGATCAGGGTGTCCACTGGTGGTCATACGGTGCGTCCCCTGACCCGGTTCGGCGCATCCCGGCCGCCGCCGGTCGCCCACGAAGCGTCCCGCGTCCCGCGCCGCTCGGCATCCCGCAGCGGCACAGGCCCCCTTCCGGCCCGCGGGAGCTCCCCGGAGCTCCCGCGGGCCGGGTGCTGTCCCCGGCACGTGACGGCGCCGCCCGGCCCGGGCGCGACGCCAGGGACAGGTCTCAGTCGTCCCAGCCCTCCTGCGGCGTGGCGCAGGACTCCCTGAAGACGTACTGGGAGATCCGGCGCCGCTCCCGGCTGGACCAGTCGATGGCCGGGCGGCGGTGCTCCTCCGGGACGTAGCCCAGACGGTAGACGGCCATGAGCTCGAGGTCCTCGGGCACGTCCAGGAGGTCCACGATCTCGGCCCACCGGGCGGGGGCCTCCATGGGGAAGGAGATGAACTGGATGCCCATGCCGAGCTCCACGGTGGTCAGCCAGAGGTTCTCCATGGCCGCGCCCATGGAGAACAGCGAGTAGAACCCGGAGAGCTCCCCGGGCCGGTACTCGCGGCGGTCGAGCATCACGCCGAGCAGCAGCGGCGCCCCGGCCACGAGCTTGTGGTTCTCCGAGCCCAGGGTCTGCGGCACCCGCAGCCGGTTCATCATCGCCTGCCCGCCCGGGGTGAACGCCTTCTTGGTGAAGGGGCGCAGCACGGTGGGCAGCTTGTCGAACAGCATCCCGAAGCGCTGCTCCTCCATCTCCTGCCTGCTGAACCGGAAATAGCGCTTGTACCGGTCGAAGAAGGTCCCCTCGGCCATCACCTGCGTCATGGAGTCGGCGCTGATCCGGGCGATCCGGTCGATGGTCCCCCGGTCCTCGATCAGCACGAAGCGCCAGGGCTGACTGTTGAACTGGGAGGGCGCGGCCGCGGCCGTGCGCAGCAGCAGCTTCTGGTGCTCCGGGGACACCCGGTCCGGCAAGAACGGCCCGTTGGTGGTGCGGCGGCTGAAGACGACGTCGAGGAACTCCATGTGCTCTCCGGTCAGGTCGGGCGGATCGGGTCGGGTCGGCGGATCAGCCCGCGCGGGCGGCGCGGGCTCGGAACAGGGCGGTGGCGTAGAACGGCGCAGCGGACAGTGCCGCGAGCGCGTGGCGGCGCGGGTGCCCCTGGGCGGGCGTGCCGACGTGCGGCAGGGCGGCCAGGGGCAGCAGCGCCGGGGCCAGGGCCCGGCCCGCCGCGCGCCCGGTGGCGGAGGACGAGCCGGCGGAGAGGACCGCGGCCAGCGCCGTCGTCGTGGTGGTGGTGATGTAGAGGGCGTGGTGGATCCAGCGGAACCGGCCCGTGCGCACGAGCCCGGCGCCCACGGACGCCCCCAGGGCGGCGTTGGCGGCCCAGCACGCACTCGCGAGGCCGATCCACGGGCCGGGCCCCGAGCCCACGGCACGCACGGTGTGTCTCACGCGGTCCCCTTCTGCCGTCCGATCCTGCCCGGCACCGGCCGGGAGCCCCAGTCTAGTGACGGCCCCGCGCGCCGCTCCCGGCCCGCCGGGCTCCTTGGCGGATCGTGTCGGCGCGCGGAGAATGGGCAGATGCCCTCCGTCCTGTCGCACGCCCGGCCCGATCTCTCCCGGCGGGACGGCGAGCTGCGCGAGCTCATGGACGACCCCTGCTGCGACCTCGCCGCGCTGCGGCGCACGTACGCGCGCTTCGACGTGGTCAACTCCCTGGTCGCCGGGTGGTCGGCGACCTACCGGCGCGGGATCCGGCCCCTCGCCGAGCCCGGCCGGCCGCTGACCCTCCTGGACGTCGGCTCCGGTGGCGGGGACGTGGCCCGCGCCCTGGCCCGGTGGGCGCAGCGGGACGGGGTCGACCTGCGGATCACCGGCATCGACCCGGACGCCCGCGCCCACGACTGGGCCTCGGCACGGACCGCCCGCTGGTCGGCACGGCACCCGCGGGCAGCGACCCCGGTCTTCCGGCGGGTCACCAGCCGGGAGCTGGTCGCCGCCGGCGAGACGTTCGACGTCGTGGTCTCCAACCACCTGCTCCACCACCTGGACCCCGGGCCCCTGCGGGAGCTCGCCGCGGACTCGGAGCGGCTGGCCGGCCGGCTCGTGGTGCACAACGACCTCGTGCGCAGCCCGGCGGCCTACCGGCTGTACTCGGTGGGCGTGCTGCCCCTGGCCCCGGGCTCTTTCCTGCGCACCGACGGGCTGCGGTCACTGCGCCGGGCCTACCTGCCCCACGAGCTGCTCGAGCTCGTCGGGCCGGGCTGGCGGGTGCCGCCCGGGTCGTTCGCCCACCAGCAGATGACCCTGGACGTTCACCCCTGATTCACGCGTGCCCCGCAGACTGGCACCGACACGACGGGGCCGGCACCGGCCGGCCCGGGAACGGAGAACCAGTGAAGATCGCGATCCTCGGTGGCGACGGCTTCTGCGGCTGGCCCGCCGCCCTGCACCTGTCCGCGCGCGGCCACGACGTGGTCGTGGTCGACAACCTCTCCCGCCGCGCCATCGACGTCCAGCTCGGGACGGAGTCGCTGACCCCCATCCGCGGCCTCGACGAGCGCCGTGCGGCGTGGCAGGAGCTGACGGGCCGGCAGATCGGCGTCGCCGAGATCGACCTCGCCGAGGACTACGAGGCGTTCCTCGACCTGCTCGTCATCGAGCGCCCGGACGCCGTGGTGCACTTCGCGGAGCAGCGGGCGGCGCCGTACTCCATGCGCACGCCCCGCACGAAGCGCTACACCGTGGACAACAACGTCAACGCCACGCACAACGTGCTGTGCGCGGTCGTGGAGTCCGGCCTGGACGTCCACCTCGTGCACCTAGGCACCATGGGGGTCTACGGGTACGGCACCGCCGGGATGAGGATCCCCGAGGGCTACCTGGACGTGGAGGTCCCCGGACCGCACGGCGGCGTGGCCCAGCAGATTCTCTACCCCTCCCACCCCGGCTCGCTCTACCACATGACCAAGGTCCTGGACCAGACCATGTTCGCGTTCTACGCCCGGAACGACGGGCTGCGGATCACCGACCTGCACCAGGGCATCGTCTGGGGCACCAGCACCGCGGAGACGGCGCTCGACGAGCGGCTCGTCAACCGGTTCGACTACGACGGCGACTACGGCACGGTCCTCAACCGCTTCCTCGTCCAGGCGGCGGTCGGCCACCCGCTGACCGTGCACGGCACCGGCGGGCAGACCCGCGCGTTCATCCACATCCAGGACACGGTCCGGTGCGTGGAGCTGGCTCTGCTCCACCCCCCGGCGGCCGGCGACCGCGTGAAGATCTTCAACCAGATGACGGAGACCCACCGGGTCCGCGACCTCGCGGAGCTCGTGGCCGGGCTCACCGGCGCGGAGGTGGAGACGGTCCCCAACCCCCGCCAGGAGTCCGCGGAGAACGACCTGCACGTCGACAACGGCGCGTTCCTGGATCTCGGCCTGCGGCCCACCACTCTCTCGGAGGGGCTGCTGCTCGAGGTCGAGCAGACGGCCGTGCGCTGGGCCCACCGCGTGGAGCCCTCCCGCATCCCGGCACTGTCCGTGTGGAACGCCCGCCGGCGCCCGGGGATCCCGGCGCGGCCGGCGCGCCCCGCGGCAGCGCGCGTGGGCGTCTGAGCCGGCGGATGCGGATCGCGCTCTGGACGGACGTCTTCGTCCCGAACGTCGACGGCGTGGTGACCCGCCTGACCCGAACCCTCGACGAGCTCGGCGATCTCGGCCACGAGGTGCTCGTGCTCACGCCGGGGGATCCGCCCGCGCGCTGGGGTCCGCACCAGGTGGTCCGGGCCCCGTCCGTGGCGTTCCCCTGGTACCCGGACATCCGGGGAGGCCTGCCGTCCCCGCGCGTCGAGCGCGCCGTGTCGGCGTTCCGCCCCGACGTGGTGCACGCCGTGAACCCGGTGTGGCTCGGGGCGTGGGGCGCGCTCTCCGCGAGGGTGCGGGACCTCCCGCTGCTGGCGTCCTTCCACACCGACGTGCCGCAGTACATGAGCGCGCTCGGGCTCGGCCCCCTGCGCCGGCCCGTGCAGGGGTGGATCCGCAGGACGCACAACCTCGCCGAGGTCAACCTGTGCACGTCCGGCCCCATGGTGGAACGGGCCGAGGCCCTGGGGGTGCGCCACGTGGCGCTGTGGCCCAAGGGCGTGGACACCGACCTGTTCCACCCCGCCAAGGTCTCCGCCGGGATGCGGTCCCGGCTCACCGACGGTCACTCCGAGGAGAAGCTGGTGCTCTCCGTGGGCCGGCTGTCGCGGGAGAAGGACGTGGCGGCGCTGCTCGAGCCGATCCGGCGGCTGCCCGGCACCCGGCTCGCCGTGGTGGGCGACGGTCCGCACCGGCCGGAGCTCGAACGGTGCTTCGCCGGCACCCCCACGGTCTTCCCGGGCCGGCTCGCCGGGGAGGAGCTGGCCGCCGCGTACGCCTCGGCGGACGTGCTCGCGTTCCCGTCCACCACCGAGACCCTGGGGCTCGTGGCCCTGGAGTCCCTGGCGAGCGGGGTGCCGGTGGTCGGTGCCCGGGCCGGAGGCATCCCGTTCGCGGTGGACGACGGGCGGACCGGGCTGCTCGTGCCCCCCGGCGACACGGACGCGCTCACCGAGGGCCTGGCCCGGCTGCTGGACGACGCGGCCCTGCGCGGGCGGATGGGCGCGGCCGGCCGGGCCGAGGCGGAGGGGCTCGGCTGGCGGGCGGCGACCGAGTTTCTCGCGGCCTCCTACCACGAGGCGGTCGAGCGGCACCGGAGCCGCCGGCGGCGGCCCCGGCGTCCCGCCGGCTGAGCACCCCGGTGGTGCTCTCGACTCCACCCCTGGAGGTGTTTCCAGTGGTGCTCAGGACGGCCCGGGGTCCGGGGGCCGGGGCCCGGGGTCCGGGGGCTGTCCGGCGCGCGCAGGACGGGACCGGGGCACCCTGCCGCCCCCGGACGCACCGATGGCGGAGATCCGGCCCGTTCCCGGCCGACTCATCTGTTCACTATTGCCAATGCAGCCTACCGGCAAGTATTTTGACGGCACAGCAGTCCGTCGGACGCGCCCCGGAGCTCCGCGAGATCCCCGGTGCACGCCGCACGACCAGCCGCACGACATTTCCTGTCGCCTCCGCCACCGCGCGGATCGGCGACGCGGGGGGAGGTCATGCCGCGCGCTGCCGGCCGCGGGGTGAGCCCGGGGCGACGACCGAGCACAGGAGACACAGGACATGACTGCTGGAAAGACATGGGCGGCCACGGGCGCCACGGCCGCGATGCTGGCCGGGAGCCTCTTCGTCGGCGCCCCGGCGGCCGTCGCGGCCCCCGGGGACCCCGCCTGCCTGCAGGCCACGGCGCAGCTGGACGCGGCGCTGGCCGGGGCCGGTCTCACGCCCGAATCGCTCGGGGCGCTCGACCTGTCGGCCGAGGCCGTGGCCGCCGCCGAGGCCCAGTACGCCGCGCTCGTCGAGGGCGCCGGCGGGCCGGCCATGCAGGAGCTGGAGGCCGCCGCGGCCGCGCTGATGGCGGCCCAGGAGTCCGGCGACCCGGAAGCCGTCGCCCAGGCCGAGGCCCGCCTCGTCGAGCTCGACCAGCAGCTCGCCGCCGCGCTCGGCACGCTCGACCCCGCGGTCGCCGAGCAGGCCCTCGCCGACGCCGCCGTGACGTTCGAGGCGCTCCTGGCCGACTTGGCCCTCGACGAGGCCACGGTCAACCAGCTCCTCGTGCTCCTGGACCAGGCCGTGGTGGCCTGCGAGGGACCCGCCGCCCCGGTCCCCGTGGTGGTCCCGGAGGTCCCGGCGCCGGTGCTCCCGGCACCGGTCGAGGCCTCCCCGGTCGAGGCCTCCCCGGTCGAGGCCTCCCCGGTCGAGGCCGCCCCGGTCCAAGCAGCCCCGGTCGAGGCTGCCCCGGCGCCCGTCGTGGTGGCACCCGTCGAGACCGCGCCCGCGGCGGTCAACCCGGGACTCAACATGCAGACGGCCGCCGCGGAGCACGAGCAGCACCCCGGTGGTGGCCTGCTGGCCGGGCTGCTCGCCGCGGGGATCGCCGCGAGCGCGGCGGGCGCGCTGCGCCTGCGGCGGCGCAGCCGGTCCTGAGCCGTCCGCCGTCCCGCGGCCCCACGGGCCGCGGGACGGCGCTGTCTCCGGCCGGGCGACGGCCTCAGCCCCGGGTCACGGCGCTGCTGCCGGCCGTCGGTGCGGTCGGGGGGTCGAGGACCGCCACCAACCGGGCCAGGTCCTGAGCCGCGGCCAGGACGAGCCGGCCCTCCGCCCGGGAGGGGTCGGGGAGATCGGAGTGGAGCCGTCCCACGAGGGAACGGACCCGCTCCGCCGCCTCCTCCGGATCCTCGCCGGCGGCCCACGCACGCACCGCGTCGGCGGCGGACTGCGCCGCCTCGGCGAGCCGGTCGCTCAGGGCTGCGGGCACCAGCCAGTCGTGCTGCTCGTGGTCGTAGAGCTCGCGCACCGCGTCCGTGAAGCCGCGGAGGTGGAAGATCACGTTCTCGAGCTTCAGCAGGGAGTCGTAGCCGGGGTCCTCCGGGTCCGCGGTGCGTCGCCGCCGCCGCCGGAGCACCATCCGGGGGTTGCCGCGGGCGCTGCGCGCCGACTCGTCGACCGCCTCGCGCACCTCGCTCGTGATCCGCACCAGGGCGTGGTTGCGCCGGCGCCAGTCCCGCCCCCCGGTGGTCCCGGGTTCCGCGAACTCCCCGGCGACGTCCTCCAGGTAGTCGACGACGACGCGCTGCAGTCGGTCGAGCTGCAGGCGGGCGGTGCGGAAGTCCAGCGGTGGGAACACCGTCACGTTGACGATCAGGCCGATCGCCACGCCCACCGACATCTGCACGAGGAAGCCCGCCGAGAAGCCCTCGGCGTCCTGGCCCCCGACGATGAGGACGAACAGGGCGCCGACCGGGACGTACTCCGCCCCGGCCCCGAGCCTGCGGATGCCCGCTAGGAGGACGCCCAGGCCGACCGCCACGGCGACCGTCACCAGGTTGGGCTCGCCCACCAGCAGGACCCCGCCCGCCAGGAGGATGCCCAGGGCGATGCCGGCCACCGTCTGGAGTCCCGCGCGCACCGAGCCCAGCACGGTCGGGTACATCGCGGAGATGGCGCCCAGTGGTGCGTAGTAGGGATACTCGTCGAGCACCCCGGGCATCCGCTGGGCCACCGCCCAGGACAGGGCCACGGCGAGCGAGGTCTTGAGGGCCAGGAGGATCCGGGCGCCGCGTATCGTCTGCACGCGGACATCCTACGGACCGGCCGGTAGGATCGAGCCGCCGACCGCTCCTTCGAGAGCCCGCCCCGAGGAGCACCCCATGAGCCGACCGCCGCACCGGCGTCTGCTGCTGGTCCTCGCCGTGGGGGCGGGCGGGGCGCTGGGCACCGGGGCCCGCCACGGCCTCGCCCTGCTGGTGCCGACGGTGGCCGGCTGGCCCCTGGCCACCCTGACGGCGAACCTGCTCGGGGCGTTCCTGCTGGGGATGCTCCTGGAGTCCCTCCTGCGGCGCGGCGAGGAGACCCCTCGCGGGATGCTGCTGCGCCTCGGCGCGGGCACCGGGGCCCTGGGCGGGTTCACGACGTTCTCGTCGCTCGCCCTCGAGACGGAGCGGATGCTGGCCGGCGGGACCGCAGCACAGGCGCTGGCCTACGTGGGGATCTCGCTGGGCTGCGGGGTCCTGGCCTGCCTCGCCGGCTCCGTCCTCGCGGCCCGGGGGCGGCGCGCGTGACCGCCGTGCTGATCTGCCTCCTCGGCGGGCTGGGGGCCATGGCCCGGTTCACGGTGGACGGGACCGTGCGGCAGCGGTGGGGCACGACTTTTCCCGCCGGCACCGTGGTCGTCAACGTGAGCGGCTCCTTCCTGGCCGGGATCCTGTCCGGCGCCGCGCTGACCGGGACGCTGGGCGGGCCCGCGGAGGCGGCCGCCGTGATCGGCTTCTGCGGCGGATACACCACCTTCTCCACCGCGATGGCCGACACCGTGCGGCTGGCCCGGGACGGATCGCCGCTCCGGGCGGTGCTCAACGCCGCGGGCACCGGCGCGCTGACCGTGCTCGCGGTGCTCGCCGGGCTGGCCACGGCCGCACCGCTGTTCTGAGCGGCCCCTTCCCGGCATCCGCGGGGACCCCGGGTGCGCCACGTCACATGTTAAATTAGTGAGCATTCACTATTCATGGTTCTGCCGGCAGCTCGCGACCCCCGGGCCGCGGTCCTCGTCGACCACCCACCAGGAATGAGAGTCGATCATGACCGACACGCCCATGGCCCTCGACCGCGCCGCCCGCCTCGCCGAGCTTGTCGGCTGCCTCTCCCTGGAGGAGAAGGTCCGCCTGCTCACCGGTGGGACCGCGTTCACCCTTTCCGGCGAGGACCGGATCGGGCTGGCGCCCCTGGCCTTCTCGGACGGGCCCACCGGCGTGCGCGGACTGAAGTTCGTCGGTGGGGACGCCGTGGCCCTGTTCCCCAGCGCCACGCTGATCGCCGGCTCCTGGGACGACGGGATCGCCGAGGAGGTGGGGCGGATGCTGGCCGAGGAGGCCCAGCGCCAGCACATCCACGTGGTCCTCGGCCCCACCGTCAACCTGCACCGCAGCCCGCTGGGCGGGCGGCTGTTCGAGGCCTACTCCGAGGACCCGTACCTCACCGGGCGCACCGCCGCCGCCTACGTGCGCGGCATGCAGGAGCACGGGACCGCCGCGTCCCTGAAGCACCTGGTGGCCAACGAGTCCGAGACGCTGCGCAACTTCATGGACTCCCGCGTCTCCGAGACGGCGCTGCGCGAGCTGTACCTCCTGCCGTTCGAGATGGCCGTGGAGGACGCGGGCGCCTGGTCGATGATGGCCGCCTACAACGACGTCAACGGGGTGCCCGCCACGGAGCAGGACCACGTGCAGAACGGGATCGTCAAGGGCGAGTGGGGCTGGGACGGACTGGTCATGAGCGACTGGTTCGCCACCAAGCGCACCGTGGAGTCGGCCAACGGCGGCCTGGACCTCGTCATGCCCGGTCCCGACGGCCCCTGGGGCGCACGCCTCGTGGCCGCCGTGCGCGCCGGCGAGGTCGCCGAGGAGGCCGTGGACGACCACGTCCTGCGGCTGCTGCGCCTGGCCGACCGGGTCGGCGGGCTCACTGTCGAGGGGCAGGAGCCCCGGCGGTGGGCGCAGGACCTGCCCGCGGTGGACTCGCCGGTCCGCCGGGAGCAGCTGCGCCGGATCGCAGCCCGCGGCATGACGGTCGTCACGAACAGCGGCGTCCTGCCCCTGGCCGTGGACGGGCGGGCCGAGGACGCCGTGGCGCTGATCGGCCGGCACGCGGTCGACACCGTGGACATGGGCGGGGGCTCGGCGACGGTCAGCCCGCCGTACCAGTCCACCGTGGCCGACGGGCTGGGCGCGCTGCTCGGGGGCCGTGTGAGCGTGACCGACGGCGTGGCCGTGCGGAGCCGGCCCGTCGCCGCGGATCGGGCCTTCCTCACGGATCCGGCCACCGGCACCCCCGGGATGCAGGTGGTGCTGCTCGGCGCCGACGGCACCGAGCTCTCCCGGTGCCACTCGGACTCCTCCGCGATCTCGATCGGCTGGGACGACGGCCTCGACCAGGACCCGGCCACCGCGGTGCTCACCACGACCCTGGCCAACGACGCCGGGTCGGTGCTGCTGGGCGCCATCGGCGCCGGCGACTGGACCGTGGCCGGCGGTGACGGGGAGATCTCGGCGCGGCTGCGCTTCGCCGGCAAGGACCCGGGCGAGGCCATGCTGCGCCCCCCGGCCTTCGCCGAGACCGTGGAGCTGCCCGCCGCGGCGACCGTCACGGCCACCGTGGCCCTCCACCCGGTCGACTGGCGGGAGCTGCTCCTGGACGAACCCGCCCTCGGCCTGGCCGAGGAGAGCCACCTGCTGGACATGACCGCCCTGGGCATCACGGCCCTGGTGGCCGCCCCGGCCCCGCGCCCCGACG
This sequence comes from Kocuria nitroreducens, assembly GCF_042879195.1. Lineage (NCBI taxonomy): Bacteria > Bacillati > Actinomycetota > Actinomycetes > Micrococcales > Micrococcaceae > Kocuria > Kocuria nitroreducens. The sequence goes on along the minus strand of NZ_JBHZTC010000019.1, from coordinate 40,602 downwards.
ACGAGCTGATCGCCGCAGCCAAGGCCGCGGCGGCCGGGGCCGGCACGGCCGTGGTCGTCGTCGGGCTCACGGAGGAGCACGAGACCGAGGCCGCGGACAAGACGACCCTGGCCCTGCCCGGGCGCCAGGACGAGCTCGTCCACCGGGTCGCGGCCGCCGCGAGGCGGACCGTCGTGGTCGTCAACGCGGCCACCCCCGTGCTCATGCCGTGGCTGGCCGAGGTGGACGCGGTGCTGGTCGCCGGGCTGCCGGGCCAGGAGGGCGGGCACGCCGTGGCCGCCGCCCTGACCGGTGCGCTGGAGCCCACCGGGCGCCTGGTCACGAGCTGGCCCGCCGCGGACGGGGCCGCCCCGGCCTGGGACGTGGTCCCGGACGAGGACCTGGTCCTGTCCTACGACGACGGCACGTTCATCGGCCACCGCGGCTACCACGCCGGGCACGCCCCCGCCCCGCTGTTCTGGTTCGGGCACGGACTGGGCTACGGCGCCTGGGAGTACGGGGCCGTGCAGGCCCACGAGGGCCACTGCGGGCCGGTGGTCGCCGTCGAGGTCACCAACACGTCCGCCCGGGACTCGCGGGAGACCGTGCAGGTGTACCTGGATCCCGCCGAGGACGACCAGCCGATCCGCCTGGTCGGCTACCGGGGCGCGGACGTCCCCGCCGGGGCCACGACCGTCGTCACGGTGACCTGCGACGACCGGCTGCTCCGCCGCTGGGACGAGACCACCGGCACCTGGACGCCGCTGACCGGGGACGGGGAGTTCGTGGTCGCCCGCGGGCTGGGCGACGTCCGGGCGCGGGTATCGTTGGCCTGAGCACCGGCACGGGGGCGGCCGGCCCCGTCGGGCCGGCCGCCCTCCCCCGTCCGTCAGGAGATCCCCATGGCCCCCGAGACCACGTCCCCGTGGCCGCGCCGCGGACCGGGACGCCCCCGGGGCGCCGACAGCACCGCGCGGCGGGAGGACATCCTGGCCACGGCCGCGGAGGTCTTCTCGGCGGAGGGGTACCGGGCCACCTCGATGAGCGAGGTGGCCCGGGCCTGCGGGATGAGCCAGACGGGGCTCACCCACTACTTCCCCACCAAGGACGTCCTGCTGCAGGCCGTGCTGGAACGGCGCGACGAGATCGACATCGCCCAGGTCCAGCTCCCGGGGGCCGGGCGCCCGCGCGGCTGGGCGTTCCTCGACAGCCTCGTGGAGCTCGTCCGGCACAACCAGGGCCAGCCCGGCATCGTGCGTCTGTTCACCACCGTGGCCGCCGAGGCCGTGGATCCCGGGCATCCCGCCAACCCCTGGTTGCGCCACCACCACCGCACCACCGCGGAGCAGCTCCGCGAGGCGCTGTCCGAGGCCGCCGACGACGGCCGGCTGGCCGGCGACGCACCGGTCCAGTCGATCGTGCGCTGCGTCATCGCCGCGATGGACGGCCTGCAGATCCAGTGGCTCTCCGATCCCGGCTATCCGGACATGGCCGAGGACTTCGCGGCGCTGGTCGCCGCTCTTCGTCACCGCTGGGGCCGCTGAGCCGCCGTGCCGGCCGCGCGCCCGGCCCCGGGTCCTCCCACGGCCGCGTGGCGCGCAGGCTTCCGCTCGCGCGCACCCGGGGGATCCGGCGACCCCGCCCGTTTCGCCAGCAAGCTTGCTATTCTGCTGGAAGCACCCGTCCCAGCACGTCCCACCGGAGAAAGCAGGACCCCGTGGCCGAGATCAATCCCGAGCACGCGCGCAACGACCCCCAGAAGGCCGGTGACGCCTTGAACGAGGAGTCCGGCCTGAGCATCGAGGGAGACACGCCGCCCGACGCCGGTTCGGGCGTGGGGCCCACCAACCACGAGCTCGACGTCGACCGGCCCGGCGACTCCTCGAAGGGGAAGATCGCGCTGGCCGTCATCATCGGCCTCGTGGCGCTGTTCGTGGTGCTGTGGTTCATCGGCGCCGTCGTGGGCATGTTCTGACGCAGCTGTCCTGAGGGACCGGGCCGCAGGCTGACACCCCGGGCCGCCGGCCCGGGTGGGCGGGCGCCGCGCTCACCGCTGAGCGTCGTCCACGTCGGTGTCCTCCAGGGTCCAGTCCTCCGAGGACGGGCCCATCATGGCGAATCGCTCGCCGTCCGGGCCGGCGGCGAAGACCAGTTCCCCGTAGCCGAACTCCTCCGGCTCCTGGATCAGCGCGCCGCCTGCGGCGACGACCCGCTCCGCGGCGGTGTCGGCGTCGTCGACCTCGAAGCAGACCCACCACAGCGGCGGCGCCTCCTGCAGGTGGTCGACGTCCTCGGCGGGCACGCCGATGCCGCCGGCCGAACGATCCATGCCCGGGACCGTGAACACGGCGTACGCCTCGTGCCGCGTCCCGATGTCCTGGTACGTGTAGCCGAAGACCTCCGCGTAGAACCGTTCGGCGGACGCCTGGTCCGTGGTCAGGAGGTCGCACCAGGCCACGGTCCCGTGCTTGCCGACGATGCTGAACCCGGTGTGCTCCTGCGGCTGCCACACCCCGAAGGCCGCGCCCGTGGGGTCGATCCACACGCCCATGGTGCCGAAGCTGCCCACGGCCATCGGCTCGAACAGCTGCCGGGCGCCGGCCGCCGCGGCGGCCCTGCCCGTGGCCACGATGTCGTCGGACGCGAGGTACACCGCCCACGCGTGCGGGTCGTCCTCCATCTCGGGCAGCGCCGGTGACATCCCCGCCACCGGCTCGCCGTCCACCAGGGCGTTGCAGTAGCCGCCGTACGCCGGGTCCGAGGGCGTGAACCGCCACCCGAGCACGGTGGCGTAGAAGTCCATGGAACGGTCCAGGTCCGAGACCATGATGTCCGCCCAGCACGGGGCTCCCGTGGGCCATCGGTCGATGCGCTCGGTCATGGCGGAGTCCTCTCGTCGCGCGCCGGAGCCGGTTCCGCCCGGGTGCCTGCGACGCGGGCCGCACCCGCGCGGTCCTTCGTCCCCCATGGTCGCCCCCTGCGTCCCGGTTGGGAACACCTCCCGCCGACATCTGCACCCCGCCCCCGCCAGGGGCGTTCCGCCGCGGGGCAGACCGGCCTACGCTGGGCCGTCCCGGCCGAGGCGACGATGGCCGGGACGAGGGACGAGGAGGAGCGGCAAGCGGATCTCCCGAGCGGTGCTGGTGCTGTGCGCGGTGGTCGGGGCGGGTGCCGCCGCCGCGGCCGCCACAGGGCTGCTGGCCGCCGGCGGGAGCGGACCCTACGCGTTCGAGACCCTGCGCGGGGAGCGCGCCGAGATCTGGGGCCGGGGCCTGTACCGGTACGACACCGTCTTCACGGCCGCGGGCAGCCGCGCCACCGACCTCGTCACCCTGGTCCTGGGCCTGCCCCTGCTGGGAGCCTCCGCCGCCCGGTACCGGCGCGGGAACCGGCGGGCCGGGCTGCTCCTGCTGGGCACGCTGGGCTTCTTCCTCTACGTCTACGCCGGGTACGCGCTGGGCGCGGTCGCCCACAACCGGTTGTCCCTGCTGCACGCGGTCGTGTTCTCCGCCGCGCTGTGGGCGGTGGTGCTGATGTTCGCCGCGTTCCCAGAGACGCAGCGCAGCGCGCTCTTCCCGGCGGGCACGCCCCGCCTCGGCCCAGCGGTCCTGATGCTCGCCAGTGGCGCCGTCCTGCTCGGCGTGTGGGGCACCCCCCTGCTGTCGGCCGCCCTGACGGGCACGGCGCCGCCCGGGCTGGGGCCCTACAGCACGGAGTTCACCATGGTCCTGGACCTGGCGGTCGTCGCCCCGGCCGCCTTCGTGGCCGGGGTGCTGATCCTGCGCCGGCGGCCGTTCGGCTACCTGCTCGCCCTGTCCCTCCTGGTGCTGGAGGTCCTGCTGGCTCCCCTGATCGCCGCCCAGACGGCCGCCCAGCTGCTGGCCGGGGTGCGCTTCACGATCCCCGAGATCATCGGCCCGATGGGCGGCTTCGTGGTGCTGGCAGGGGCGTCCGCCGTCGTCCTGGTGGCGGTGCTCCGCGCCGTCGGCGTCGGGGAGGAGGACCCCCTTCCTCGGACGGAGGGTTAACATTCCTCGTTTCCTGACGGCGCCCGCGATCCGTTCCTAGACTCGGAGCCAGGACAGGGGTCCCGGCCGCGGCCGGGCCCTCCCGGGGGATCGACGAGGACAGCATGCGTGCGTGGTGGATCGAAGAGCCCGGTCCGGCCGCCGGTGGGCCGATGCGGTTCGGGGAGTGTCCCGACCCCGTGCCGGAGGACGGGGAACTGCTCCTCCGGGTGCGGGCCTGCGGAGTGTGCCGGACCGATCTGCACCTCGTGGAGGGCGACCTCCCCCTGCACCGGGCGGGGACCATCCCGGGCCACGAGGTCGTCGGCGAGGTGGTGCGCCGGGGCCCGGGCTGCGCCCGGTTCCGGAAGGGCGAGCGCGTGGGCGCCGCGTGGCTGCGGCACACCTGCGGCCGCTGCCGGTTCTGCCGCCGCGGCCGGCAGAACCTCTGCACGGCCCCGCGCTTCACCGGGTGGGACGAGGACGGCGGCTACGCGGAGCTCACCCTGGTCCCCGAGGCCTTCGCCTACCGCCTGTCCGAGGAGTTCGACGACGAGCACGCGGCCCCGCTGCTGTGCGCCGGGATCATCGGCTACCGGGCGCTGCGCAGGGCGCACCTGCCGCCCGGGGGCCGGCTGGGCATCTACGGCTTCGGCGCGTCCGCCCACCTCGCCGCCCAGGTGGCCCTGCACCAGGGCGCGGAGGTGCACGTCATGACCCGCTCGGAGACGGCACGCGAGCTGGCCCGCGACCTGGGCGCCGTCTTCGTGGGCGAGGCCGACGAGCCTCCCCCGGTGCCGCTGGACGCGGCGATCCTCTTCGCCCCCGTGGGCACCCTCGTCCCCCCGGCGCTGCGCGCCCTGGACCGGGGCGGCACCCTCGCCGTCGCCGGGATCCACCTCAGCGACGTCCCGGCCCTCGACTACGCCGCGGAGCTCTTCCAGGAGCGGCAGCTGCGCAGCGTGACCGCCAGCACCAGGCAGGACGGCGAGGAGTTCCTGCGGCTGGCCGCCCGACTGGGGCTGCGCCCCACCACCGTCCCCTACCCCCTGCGCGCGGCGGACCGTGCCCTCGCCGACCTGGCCGCGGACCGGGTGACGGGAGCCGCCGTTTTGCGCGTGTGAGCCGCGGCCCCGCAGCCGGCCTCTGATCCCCGGACGCCCGCACCGGGCTCCGGCCACCGTCCGACTCCTCAGGAGCTCCCATGACCGAGCACCCCGTCTCCCACCCGCCCCGTCCGTCCGGCCGGCAGGGCGCCCCCCGCCGCACCAGACCCGGGCAGTGGGTGCTGCTGGTCCTGGGCGCCCTCCTGACCGCCCTGGGCCTGGCGGCGCTCGTCAGCGGTCTCGTCCTCGCCGGCGCCGCCGCGGCCCAGCAGGACGGGCGCTTCCTCACCGCGTCCCCGGACCGGCACCAGACCATCACCTACGCCCTGGTCGGCCCGCCCGCCGTGCTCGACGTCGGCGACGCCCGGCTCTCCCCCGTGCCCTTCCTCGACCAGCTCGGCCAGGTGCAGGTGCGCGTGGCGGCGGCGGACCCGCAGCAGGACATCTTCGTGGGCGTGGCCGAGACCGTCGACGTCGACCGGTACCTCGACGGCGTCGCCCACGCCGAGCTGGGCCGCGCCACGGAGTCCGGGGACGACGCCCGGTCCCGGGTGCCCGGCGAGCGGGTGCCCGACCGGCCCGGGAACCAGACCTTCTGGGCCGACTCCGACCAGGGCCCCGGCACCCGGGAGCTGACCCTGGACCTGCGCTCGGGCAGCTGGACGCTCGTGGTGATGAACGCCGACGCCACCCGGCCGGTCTGGGCGGACCTGCAGCTCGGGGCGCGCTCCGAGCTCCTGGACCCCCTGGCCGGCGGCCAGCTGGTCGGCGGACTGGCCGGCCTGGTCGTGGGCGTCCCGCTGCTGCTGCTCGGCGCCGCCGGACTGGGCCGGGACATCGCCCCGCGCACCCCGCCGCGCGGCACGGGCCCGGGCGCGGCCCTCGCCGGGACCCCGGGGCGGGACGGGACCCCGCCGCCGGTGTCCCCCGTGCGCCTGGCCGGCTTCCTCGACGCCGGGCTGTCCCGGTGGCTGTGGCTGGTCAAGTGGTTGCTGGTGATCCCGCACCTGATCGTGCTGACCGTGCTGTGGTTCGCGCTCGTGGTCACCACGGTCGCCGCCGGGTTCGCCATCCTGTTCACGGGCCGGTACCCGCCCTCGTGGTTCTCCTTCTGCGAGGGAGTCCTGCGGTGGAGCTGGCGGGTGGCGTTCTACTCGTACTCCGCCCTGGGCACCGACCGGTACCCGCCCTTCACCCTGGCCCGCGCGGACCATCCGGCGCAGCTGGAGGTCGCCTATCCGGAGCGCCTCTCCCGGGGTCTCGTGCTCGTGAAGTGGTGGCTCCTGGCGATCCCGCACCTGCTGATCCTCGGGGTGCTCACCGGCGGCGGCGGCACGTGGATCAGCACCCGCAGCGGCGACGACGGCACGACGAGCACCAGCTGGGGACCGTCCCTGCTCGGGCTGCTCGTGCTCGTGGCCGCCGTGATCCTGCTCTTCACGGGCCGGTACCGTCCCGAGCTGTTCGCGCTGGTCATGGGCATCAACCGCTGGGTCAACCGCGTCCTCGCCTACGTGCTGCTCATGCGGGACGAGTACCCGCCGTTCCGGCTCGACCAGGGACCCGTGGAGCCCCCGCCCCGCGCGGCGGCGCCGGCCCCCTGGTCCTCTCCGGCGCAGGACCGGCCGCAGGACCGGCCGTACGAGCGACCGAAGGAACGGCCCGGGGACGGGCCGGGCCACCATGACCCGGCCCGCTGAGCGGACGCCTTGCCCGGTCGGCCGCCCCGGGAGGGCCGGTCAGGGAGGGATCGTCCGGGATGGCCGGCCGAGGAGAGATGGCCCGGAGCCGGTCAGCGGAAGCGGACGTCGTCGATCCGCGCCCGGAAGAACTCGCCCTCGGCCTGCCGGTCGGTCCCCCACGCCCAGCCGGCGCGCAGGACGGTGGCCACGCGCACGCCGGCGACGTCGGTCTCCCCGGACAGCGAGACCCCGAAGGGGTGGCGGCCGTACCCGGTGCCGTCGGGATCGCCCCACCGCTGCATGCTCAGCCCCTGGATCCGGCCCTCCGGATCGACGCGGACCAGGGCGTCCTCGCGCTCCCCGTCGAGGACCCAGGACATGACGGCGGTGTCCGGGGAGGGCCCCTCGGACCACGCGGCGCCCAGGCAGGCCGGTGGCACGGTGACCGCCTCGCCGGCGAGCCGCCCGGCGGCGCTGCGGGTGATGTCCGGCCCCGCGGCGGACAGCACGGGCACGAGACCCAGCAGCCGCCACCGCAGCTCGCCCCCGCCGGGGCCGTACCGGTCGTAGCCCGCGACCGGCAGGCCGAGGACCCGGGTGCGGGCGGCCCACACGAAGCCGATCCCGGGGGCGATGATCTGCCGGGCGGAGAAGGTGCACCACGAGCCGCCGAGCCGGATCTCGCCGCGCATCGACAGCTCCGCCACGGCCCACGCCGGGGTGCCGGGCGGCACGGCGCGCCCCAGCCAGCGGCGCGCAGGCTCGGGCAGGCCGGCGATCGCCGCAGTGCTCACCGGGGGCGGCACCAGGTGGCCGGGGCGCTGCAGGTCCGTCCAGTGCCGGCCGGCACCGCGCGGCAGCCGCCCGGTCACGGCCCGCTCCTGGGGATCACGACGGCGACCGGCGGACACCACAGGACGGGCACCAGGGGCACGGCCGTGGTGAGCTCGCCGAGCGGGCAGAGCGGCCCCGCGGCGGGGACGCGGGAGAGAGCGGTGGAGACGAGGGAGAAGACGGGGAGCCGCCCGGCGGCCGCTCCGGCTGCCGGCCACAGGACGGGGCCGGGAGGGGAGTGCGACAAGGTCCGGGACCGGGTCATGCTCCCAGGCTAGACCGGTGGAGCGGCACCGGTCCCGCTCCGGGCGCCGGACCCCGCAGACGCCCGGAACCCTCGGTCACGCTCGGACACGGGAGCCGGTGGAGGAGCAGGATGGCCCCATGCGCGTGCACCGACTCCCGGCACCGTCGTCGTTCCCCGTGGCCGTCCCGAGGGGCCCCGGGGCGGTGCTGGTGCTGGTCCTCGCGGCACTGTTGCTGCTCGCGCACCTGGCGGTGCCGCCTCCCGCCGCCGCGCAGGGGCACGACGGTCCGGACGGGCAGGGTGCGCGGGAGCTGACCGCCGTGGACGTCGACACGTGGCTCGACGGCCTGGTCCCGGCCCTCCTGGACGCCGAACGGCTCCCGGGTGCGACGGTGGCCGTCGTCTCCGGCGGCGAGATCGTCACGCTGCGCGGCTTCGGCGCGGCCGACCGGCCCCGGCTCGCCCCGGAGGCCGCCCCGGTGGACCCCGAGCATCACCTCTTCCGGATCGGGTCGGTGTCCAAGCTCGTCACCGCCACCGCCGTCATGCAGCAGGTGGAACGTGGTGCCCTGGACCTCGACGCCGACGTCCGTGAGCACCTCGACTTCCCGCTCGAGCTCCCCCTCGGGACGGTGACGCTGCGGCACCTGCTGAGCCACACCGCCGGCTTCGAGGAGCGCGTGGACCACCTCATCACCCCGGACGCCGAGAAGGTCCGGGACCTGCGCACCGAGCTGGCCGAGGACCCGCCGCAGCAGATCTTCACCCCGGGCACCACCCCGGCGTACTCCAACTACGGTCTGGCCCTGGCCGGCTACGTCGTCCAACAGGTGACCGGTGTCCCGTTCGCCGACTACGTGCGCAGGGAGGTCCTCGACCCGCTGGGCATGACGTCCAGCACCGCCGAGCAGCCGCTGCCGCCGGCGCTGGCCGACCGGCTGGCGGGCGGCTTCCCGGCCCCGGACGCCGAGCCGGCGCCGTTCGAGCACATCTCCGTCCCGCCCGCCGGGTCCGTGAGCAGCACCGCGCGGGACATGGCCGCGTTCCTGAACCTGCACCTGGGCCACGGTCCCGACGGCGTCCTGGGCCCCGAGCCGCTGGCGGCCATGCACGCCCCGGCGCTGCCGCCCGAGTCCCTGGGCGGGCTCGGCGCCGCGGAGCAGATGACCCTGGGCTTCCGGGGTCATGAGATGCAGGGGCAGCGGGCGCTCTCCCACGGCGGGGACACGTATCTGTTCCACAGCGAGCTGGCCATCTTCCCCGAGGCGGACACAGGCCTGTTCGTCTCCGTCAACGGCAACGGGGCGCGCGCGCTCAGCACCGTGGTGCTGCGGCAGCAGCTGGTCGAGCAGTTCGCCCGCCGCTACGTCGCCCCGCCCGAGCGGGCGGCACCGGAGTCCCCGCCCGGGGCCACGGACCGGGCCGCCGCGGTGGCCGGCCACTACCGCAGCGAACGGCGGGCGGAGTCCACCGCCTGGAACCTGGCCGGGGCGTTCGCGATCACCACGGTGACCGCCCGCCCGGACGGGACGATCCGCGTCGGGTCCTTCGCGGCCCCCTCCACCACCATGCGCGAGGTGGAGCCGTGGCTGTGGCGGGAGACCGGGGGAACGGCCACCCTCGCGGCGCGGGCCGACGAGGACGGTGTCCGGGACGTCGCGCTGGTCGCCTACCGCACCGAGGGCAGGGTGAGCGCCTGGCACGGGTTGTTCGTGCCTCATCTGCTGCTGCTGGCGGCACTGCTCGTGCTCGTCGTGACGCTCGTCGCCTGGCCGGTGAACCGTCTGCGGCGGCGCCGGCGGTGGGGCCCGCCGGACGCCGGCGACCGTTCCCGGCGCGTGCGGCGGCTGGCCTGCGCGGCCCCGGTGGCCGTGCTGGCCGGACTCGTGCTGTTAACCGCGAGCGTCCAGGCGGACCTGTCCCTGGTGCGGCCCCTGACCCGCCTCGGGCAGGCGCTCCTGCTTTTGGGCGTCCTCGGCGTGGTGCCTGCCGTGTGGCACCTGGCCGGCACGATCAGGCGCCGCGCCGGAGCGGTCGCCGTGGCCGGGGCGGCGCTGCTGACCCTGTCCCTGGCCTGGGTCGCCGGCTGGGCGGTGGCGTTCCGCGTCCTGTGGCCCGACATCAGCATCTGACGCGCCGCGGGCGGTGCGCGCAGGACGGGCGTTGACTGCCGGCGGCGCCCGCACGAGCATGGGTGCCACGGGCCGCCCTCGGAGCGGCCGGACGGGACTCCGGGTCCCCGAGCAGCGGGAGGACGGCCATGGCGCGCACCGGCACCAGGAAGAGCACCAGGTGGCAGGACCTCACGCCGGGGCAGCGGAGCGCACTGCTGACGCTGGCGTCCGTGCAGGTCGCACTGGCCGCCACCGCCTGGGCGGACCTCGCCCTGCGTCCCGCGGAGGAGGTCGACGGCAGCAAGGGGAAGTGGGCGGCGATCATCGCCGTCAACTTCGTGGGCCCGGTCCTGTACGTCCGGCGCGGCATCCGTCGCTGAACGGCCCACGCCGTGACCGCCCAGGCAGTCCTCTCCTGCGTCGACGGCCGGCGGGTCGGCCAGCACGTGCGCGAGCTCGTCGTTGTCGACGGGGACGGCCGCGCCGACGTCGTCGGCCTCGGGGGCTCGGCCACCTCCGTCGGGCTGTCCTGAGCGCGGGACCGGGACGGCCGTCGGCCGTCCGGGTCAGCGGCGCGCTCCGGGAGAAGTCCGGGACCCGCTCGCCCGCGCCCTCGGTTCGACCGCGCCGCGGCGCGGTCGGGCGGATGGGGATCTGCGGCTCAGGTGAGGAACGCGCGCAGGGACCGCTCCGCGGCCCGGTAGGTGGCGGCCTCGATGGTCTCGCCGGCCAGGAACCGGTCGATCACCCGCGGGTCCGTGTAGGAGCTGCGGGCGATGGCGGGCGTGTTGCCCAGGTGTTCGGCGACCTCCCGCATGGCGGCGGACACGGCCTTCTTCCGGGCGCTCTCGCTGGGGCGGGTGTCGGCGCGTGCGGCGAGCGCCATCGCGGCGGTCACGGTTCCCTGCCAGGTGCGGAAGTCCTTGGCGGTGAAGTCGGGGCCGCACCGGTCCCGCACGAAGTCGTTGAGCCGGGCGCTGGTGATGCCGGTCCACTGCCCGTCCTCGTCGCAGTACGCGAGCGCGGTCTCGTCCGGGCCGCGCTCCAGCATGGGCGCGAGCGCGGCGGCGAGGTCGGCGTCCCGGACGGTCAGCGTCCAGCGGTGCCCGCTCTTGCCGGGGAAGTCGAGGTGCACCTCCGGCCCGTCCACCCGGACGTGCTGGACCAGCAGGGTGGTCACGCCGTAGGAGCCGTTCGACTGGGCGTACTCCTCGTTGCCGACGCGCAGGGCGGCGTCGTCCATGAGCCGGAAGGCCACCGCGCAGGCCTTCTCCTCCGTGGTGCCCTCCGACCGCAGCAGCCGGGTGACGGCCGGGCGGGCCTGCGGGAGCGTGTCGCCGAAGTCGAGGACGCGGTCGAACTTCTCGCGGTCCTTCAGCTCCCGCCACCGGGGGTGGTAGATGTACTGGCGCCGCCCGGCGTCGTCGACGCCCGTGGCCTGGATGTGCCCGTTGGGCTGGGGGCTGATCCACACGTCCCGCCAGGCCGGGGGGATCGCCAGCCCGCGGATCCGGCCGAGCTCGTCCCGGTCCTGGACCTTCGTGCCGTCGGCGTGCCGGTACGCGAAGCCCTTGCCGTACCCGCGGCGGGTGATCCCGGGACGGTGGCAGTTGCTGCGCCGCAGTCGGGGCGTGCGGGGCTTCGCTGGGCGCTGCTGCGTGGCGGCCATCGTGTCCTTCCGGATCGGCTCCGGGACCACCCCGGGAACACCAAGTCTACTGACTGTCGGCGTCCCTGAGGAGGATGGGAAGGGCGGCGGCCCCGGTCAGGGCTCCGAGCGGGTGTACGCCGCGGCGCGCACGGCGTCGTCGTCCTCGAGCCCGGCCCCGAGGGCTCCGCCCACGGTGGCGAGCGTGGCGGTCAGCCAACCGAGCTTGACGTACTCCACCGCCCCGACCGGGGCGCCGATCGCGTCCGCGAAGACGCCGCCGTCCACGAGCACCAGCGCGCCGAGCCAGGACAGGGCGAAGACCGCGGCGTGGAACACGACCACGCCGATGGCCACGGTCGCGGCGGTGGCGAGGTTGAACAGCGCCACCTGCTCGCGCTCGGCGCGCCGGCGCGGGCGCTCCCACAACCGGGCACCCACGATCAGCGCCCCGGTCACCGCACCGACCGAGAGGAGGCTCAGGAGTCCCAGTCGCCACGGCCCGTAGGCGGCGGCGAGCAGCCACAGGTCCGCGGCGACCAGGGTGAGCACGCCGGTCGCCGCGGCCAGGGCGAGCAGGCGGGACAGCCGCACCACCAGGGTCCACGGCCGGTTGGCGCGGACCATCCCGAGCAGCAGGCGCACGTTGCCGCCCAGGACGCGGGCGGTGAACTGCACGGCGTTGTCCTCGGGCCGGTCCTCGAGGTCCTCCGACCGCTGCCGGGCCCGCCGGACGAGCTCCTCCTGCGCATCGGCGTCACCCGCGTCCTCCGTGTCGTGGCCGAGCAGGTGGCCGACCACCCGCACGGTCGTCTGCCGGACCTTCTGGCCCACGTGCAGCGCGCCGAGGGCCGGGACGGCGACCAGGCCCACGCCGTGCACGGGGCTCAGCTGTGTGAGCACCGGGCTGCGGCCGTCCTTGAGCGGGACGTCCGTGAGGACGACGACGAGGTCCCAGTCCTCGTCGAGCATCCGGTCGCGCGCGGACTCGAGCAGGTCCAGGCCGGCGGCGGGCGGGACCACCAGCCGGTCGGTCACCGCCGCCACCCGCCAGCGCACCCCCGGACAGCGCTCGTGCAGCGGCCCCGGCAGGGAGGCCGCGAGGTCCTGGGGCAGGACGCTCGCGATCTGCGGTGAGAGCACGAGGCCGACCAGCAGCTCGGGCACAGGATCGTGGCCGGGCTCGCCGGGGGCGGGCTCGTGGCCGGGGGCGGGGTCGGCGGCGGCGGAACGGTCGTCGGGCACCGGACCATCATCGGGCACGACCTCGGGGAACGCCACCCGCCCCGGCCTGGTCCCGTGCAGGGCGTCAGGGGAGCGCCTGGGCCTCACCCGGTTCTCGCGCCCTCCCGGACTTCTCCCGGGTCGGGATGCTAGATTCTCGACCGAGCGGCCTGACGCCGGGCCGCCGACACGAACGGATACGGAGATCATGAGCGCCCACTGCGACGCGCCCTGTGACAGACCCCGGCCTTCGGGCCGTGCAGATGTGACGAGGTGGTGGGGCTGATGGAAGTTTGCACTGTCCTCGGCGGTGCGGCGCCGACCGCCGCCGGCGGCGCTTCGAGTGCCGCCGGTCCCGGCGGCGCGGAGCTCCGCAGGAGCGCCCCGCCGGCCGAGGGGTGGGCCGCCTGATGCTGGAAGCATGGATCCTGCTCGCCGTGGCCGTCCTCCTGGTGGCCGGCAACGCCCTTTTCGTGGCCGTGGAGTTCGCGCTCCTGACCGTCAACCGCAACGAGGTCCGCGCCGCCGAGGCGGCGGGCGACCGGAGGGCCGCCGCCATCGAGCGGGCCCTGACGAAGACCGCCACCAACCTCTCCGGCGCGCAGCTGGGCATCACCCTCACGAGCCTGATCGTGGGGTTCCTCGCCGGGCCCTCCCTGGGCGTGCTCCTGGCGCAGAGCCTGGGTCTCACCGGGATGTCCCAGGCGGCCGCCGCCGGCATCGCCACCACGGCCGCGTTCGTGATCGCCACGTTCACCCAGATGGTCTTCGGGGAGCTCGTGCCGAAGAACTGGGCGATCGCCGAGCCGATGCGCGTGTCCCGGCTCGTGGTCCACCCGCAGCGGATCTTCATGCTGCTGCTGGGCTGGCTGGTGAAGATCCTGAACTCCGCGGCCAACGGGGTGCTCAAGCTGCTCGGCTTCACCCCGACCGAGGAGGTGGCCAACGCGCGCACCGCCCCGGAGCTGATGGCCGTGGTCTCGCGCTCCGGCTCCGAGGGCACCCTCGACCCGGGCACCGCAGAGCTGGTGGCCCGGTCCATCGAGTTCGGCGGCCGCACGGCCGCCGACGTCATGCGCCCGCGACCGCAGGTCACCTTCCTCGACGACCACACCGTCCAGGACCTCGTGGAGATCTCCGCCGAGACCGGTCACTCCCGCTTCCCGGTGGAGGGCGGCTCCGTCGACGACATCGTGGGCGTCGTGCACTTCAAGCACGCCCTCGCCGTGCCCTTCGACGACCGCGGCACCCGCACGGTCCGCGAGATCGCCGTCCCGACGACGACCGTCTCCGAGTCCATGACCCTGGACCCGCTGCTGCGCGAGCTGCGCAAGCCAGGGCTGCAGATGGCCGTCGTCGTCGACGAGTACGGGGGCACGGCCGGGATCGTGACCCTCGAGGACCTGATCGAGGAGATCGTCGGCGAGATCGACGACGAGCAGGACGAGACCGTCGCCCGGTACCGCCGCACCCGCGACGGCGGGATCTCCGTGTCCGGGCTGCTGCGTCCCGACGAGCTCGGCGACGTCATGGGCCTCGAGCTGCCCGAGGGCCAGGAGTCCGACACTCTCGGCGGGCTGATGGCCGAGAAGCTCGACCGGCTGCCCCTGGCCGGGGACACGGTCACGTTCGAGACCGTCGACCACGTCCACCGCGACGACGACAACCTGCCCACCACCACGGACGTCACCCTGACCGTGGTGCGGTTGGACGGGCACCGGGTGGACCGGATCGTCGTCCGGCGCGGCGACGGCCGCCGGGCCGACGCGGACGGCGCCACCCCCGCGGGGACGCCCGCCGAGCAGGCCGCCGAGAGACCCACCGCGGAGTCCGTCGAGAGGGCCGGCGATGCGTCCGGCTCCACGGCCGTCGACACCGAGAGGGGTGAGTCCCGATGAGCGAAGGCCTCGCCATCCTCTTCCTGGTCCTCCTGCTGGGCGGCAACGCGTTCTTCGTGGCCGCGGAGTTCGCCATGGTCTCGGCCCGCCGCGACCAGATCGAGCCGCGGGCCGCCGCCGGTTCCGGTGCGGCCAAGATCGCGCTGAAGGGCATCGAGGACGTCTCGACGTCCTTGGCGGCCACCCAGCTGGGCATCACCGCCTGCTCCCTGCTGATCGGCGCCGTGGGGGAACCCGCGATCGCCCACCTCATCGAGGGCCCCATGGCCGATGCCGGGGTGCCCGAGGGACTCGTGCACCCCGTCGCCCTGGTCATCGCCCTGCTGGTCGTCACGTTCTTCCACATGGTGATCGGCGAGATGGTGCCCAAGAACATGGCCATCGCCAAGCCCGCGGCCTCGGCCCTGCTGCTGGGCCCGGTCCTGCGGGTCTTCGTGCTGGTCTTCCGCCCGTTCATCTGGCTGATGAACCAGTCCGCGAACCTCGTGGTCCGGCACGCGTTCAAGGCCGAGCCCCGCGACGAGGTCGCCTCGGCCTTCACCTCCGACGAGGTCGCCGGGTTCGTCGCCGAGTCGGGCCGTGAGGGCCTGCTCGACGAGGACGAGATCACCCTGCTCACCGGGGCGCTGAACTTCGAGCACCTCACCGCGGAGGACGTGGCGATCCCCGCCGAGCAGCTGCACACCGTGCCCCGCTCCGCGACCGTGGCGGAGCTGGAGCGGATCTGCGCGCGCACGGGCTTCTCCCGGTTCCCCGTCCAGGAGGACGACGGGAAGCTGGTGGGCTACGTCCACACCAAGGACCTGCTCGCGACCCCGGCCGAGCACCGCCACGCCCCCATCCCGCAGGAGGCCGTCCGCCGGCTCGCCACGGTGCCCGCCGACGCGAAGCTGCGGCGCGTCATGCGCTCCATGCAGCAGCGCAACGCCCACCTGGCCCTCGTCGAAGGACGCGGCACCACGGCCGGGGACGTCTCCGTGGTCGCGCTCGAGGACGTGCTCGAGGAGCTCGTCGGGGAGGTCCGGGACGCGACCAGCACGTCGGCCTGAACCCACCCGTGCGGCGGCCCCGCTCGGATCCGGGCGGGGCCGCCGCATGCACGCTGGACGTGCTGTGCCCGGCCGGCGGCGCTCCGGCCCGTCGTCTCGGCCGCCCGTGCAGCATCGCCGCGGGAAGGGCCCACCCCTCCCGCGGCCGGACCGATTAGATCATGCTCGTGTTGCGTATTGGCAGGACCACACTCTAGGGTGATCCCTGTCTGTCGGTTAGGCAACCCTTGCCTTACCTCGCTCCGCACTGACGGCCCCGCCGTCGACGTCCGAAAGGGTGGCCGTGGCCCCTCTGCTTCCCCGCACTCCGCGCCCGCTGTTCCCCGCCCCGAGCTCCGCGCGCCGGCGCGCCCTGGCTCCCACCGCCCTGCTGGCTGCGGCGGCCCTGGTCCTCACCGGGTGCTCGACCGGTTCCACGGGTGCGGAGTCCGCGGCCGGCACCTCGTGCTCGGACGGCGCCACCGGCGAGTTCCCGCGCACCGTGGAGCACGAGTTCGGCGAGACCACGATCGAGGAGGCCCCCGAACGGGTGGCCACGGTGTCCTGGGCGAACCACGAGGTCGCGACCGCCCTCGGCGTGGTCCCGGTCGGGATGCCCGCCCTGGACTTCGGCGCCAACGAGAACGGGTCCACCGACTGGTTCGACGCCGCGCTCGAGGAGTGCGGCGCCGACACCCCGGAGACCTATGCCGAGACGGACGGGATCAACTTCGAGGCGATCGCCGCGCTCCAGCCGGACGTCATCCTGGGGGCGTACTCCGGGCTGACGCAGGAGGACTACGACAAGCTCTCCGAGATCGCCCCCGTCGTCGCCTACCCCGAGGACGCCGTGGCCTACGGGACGTCCTGGCAGGACGCCACGGAGCTCATCGGCCAGGCTCTCGGCCGGGAGGAGCGGGCCGCAGAGGTCGTGGCGGACGTGGAGCAGCAGCTCGCCGCCGCCGCCGCCGAGCACCCGGAGCTGGAAGGCACCTCGTTCGTGTACGGCACCCTCGACCCGTCCGCGGCCGACCAGATCTTCGCCTACACCGCAGTGGACAACCGCCCCAAGTTCCTCGAGTCCCTCGGCATGGTCCAGTCCGAGGCGGTCGAGCAGGCCGCCGAGGGCCAGGAGGACGAGTTCTTCATCACCTGGTCCCCGGAGCGCGCGGACGAGCTCACCTCCGACGTCTTCGTCAGCTGGGCCGAGGACGAGGCCGTGCGCGAGGCCATCGAGAACGACCCCCTGCTCAGCCGCGTCCCCGCGGTCGCCGACGACGCCCTGGTGCTCCAGAGCGACCAGCAGGAGGTGCTCTCGATCTCGGCGGCCTCCCCGCTGAGCATCCCGTGGGCGCTCGAGAACGTGCTGCCTGACATCGCCGGGGCCGCGGCCTCCGCCGGCGGTCAGTGAGACCGCGGTCCCGGTGAGCAGCCCAGGCACGGTCTCCCCCGCCCGGCCGACCCGGCAGGTCCCCGGCACCGCCCGGCGGCGACGGGGTCTCGTCCTGTCCGCGGCCGTGCTGCTGCTGGCCTGCGCCGCCGCGGCCTCCCTGTTCTGGGGTGCCCGTTCGGTGGACCCGGCCACGGTGGTCGCCGTGCTCACCGGCCTGCCGGCCGCCCTGCTCGAAGGGGGCTGGTCCCAGGTCTCCGCCGGACTGGGCATCGACGCCGCCGTGGTGCAGAGCCGGATCCCCCGGACCCTGACCGCGGTGCTCGTCGGGGCGGCCCTGGCCGTGGCCGGCGCCGGCATGCAGGGGGTCAGTCGCAATCCGCTGGGCGACCCTGGACTGCTCGGGCTGACCGCCGGAGCGGCGTGCGCGGTGGTCCTCGGCATCGGCTGGCTCGGCCTCGTGGCCACGTGGCAGCTCACCGCGCTGGCCCTCGCCGGCTCGGCCGTGGCCGCGGTGCTCGTCTTCGGCTCGTCCCGGCTCGGCGGCGGCGCGCCGACCCCGGTGGGCCTGGTCCTGTCCGGCGCGGCCGTGAACGCCGGCTTCACCGCGCTGACCACCTCCGTGGTCCTCGTCCTGCCCGCGGTGCTGGACCGCTTCCGGTTCTGGAGCATCGGCTCGGTCGCCCGCGCCGAGACCACCGACCTCGCGGCGGTGGGTCCGCTCGTGCTGCTCGGCGTGCTCCTCGTGCTCGGCGGCTCGTCGGGGCTCAACGCCATGGCCCTGGGCGACGAGCTCGCGCACGGGCTGGGCGTGGACCTGGGGGTGCAGCGCTTCCTGGTGTTCGTGGGCGTGGTCCTGCTCTCCGGCTCGGCCACGGCGCTCGCGGGCCCCATCGCCTTCGTGGGACTGCTCGTGCCCCACGCCGTCCGCCGCTTCCTCGGCGGCGACTACCGCTGGATCGTCCTGGTCAGCGCGGTGCTGGGCCCCGTGCTGCTCCTGCTGGCCGACGTCCTGGGCCGGGTGCTGACCCCGCCGCAGGAGATCCACGTGGGCGTCACCACCGTGGTGCTGGGCGTGCCCGTGCTGCTGGCGCTGCTGCGCCGGGGGCGGAGCGTGACCCTGTGACCGGCACCGTGCTCGCCCCCGCCTCGTTCGCCGCCCCCGAGGAGCCCACCGCCGCCGAGCTCGTGCGGGGCGTCCGCCGCGACCGGGCCCGGCGCACCCGCCGGGCGATCGCCCTGCTGGCCCTGGCGCTGCTCGCGGCCCTGGCCGTGCGCGTGCTGCTCGGGCGCTACACCGTGACGATCCCCGACTTCGTCGCGATCCTCGCCGGGGAGCAGATCCCCGGGGCGAGCTTCATCGTGCTGCAGGAGAAGCTGCCGCGCGCCGTGCTGGGCGCGCTCGCCGGGACCGCCCTCGGCTGCTCCGGCGCCCTGTTCCGCCGGGTGCTCCGCAACCCCCTGGCCAGCCCCGACATCCTGGGCATCACCTACGGCGCCGCGGCGGGGGCCGTGGCCGGCACCGCGCTGTGGGGCCTGCGGGGCACGGCCGTGTCCTGGACCGCCCTGGCCGGGGCGCTGCTCGCCGCGGCCCTCATCGCCACCGCCTCGGTGCGCCTGCGCACCGGCGGGATCGTGGGCGAGCGCTTCCTGCTCGCCGGCATCGGCGTGGCCGCGCTCGCCCAGGCCCTCACCGCGGCCCTCCTGGTGCGGCTGTCCCTGAACTCCGCCCAGGACGCCGCCCTCTGGACCGCGGGCTCGCTCAACGCCGCCACGTGGGACCGGATCACCGTCCTCGCGGCGTGCCTGGTGCTGGCCGTGCCCGCGGCCGTGGCGGTGCACCGCGCCCTCGAACCGGCCGAGCTGGGCCCGGAGCTGGCGGCCGGGCTCGGGGCGCGCCCGGCGCGCAGCCGGGCCCTGGCGCTGGGCCTGGGCGTGCTGCTGGCCGCCGTGGCCACCGCCGCGACCGGCCCGCTCGCCTTCGTGGCGCTGATGTCCACCCCGGTGGCCACCGCCCTGACCCGCGGGCGGACCTCGATCGTGGCGTGCGCCCTCGTGGGCGCCGTGGTCGTGGTGGTCGCCGACTCCATCGGCGCGGGCCTGCTGGCGCAGGTGCAGCTGCCGGCCGGTGTGGTCACCGGCGCCGTGGGCGCCCCCGTGATGCTGTGGCTGCTCGTGCGGCAGCGGAGAGGAGCCCTGGCA
This sequence comes from Kocuria nitroreducens, assembly GCF_042879195.1. Lineage (NCBI taxonomy): Bacteria > Bacillati > Actinomycetota > Actinomycetes > Micrococcales > Micrococcaceae > Kocuria > Kocuria nitroreducens. Next base: position 21,243 of record NZ_JBHZTC010000019.1, on the reverse strand, counting down.
TGAGCCCCGAGCTGCGCGCCGACCTGCGCCCTGTGGAGGACCCCGCGGCCGACGTCCCCGCGTTCCGGATGCGCGGCCTGTCCCTGGGCTACGACGACCGCATTGTGGTGCGGGAGGTGGACCTCGACATCCCGCACGGGGCCACCACCGTGCTCATCGGCGCCAACGGCTGCGGCAAGACCACGCTGCTCAAGGGCATGTCCCGGCAGCTGCGCCCGCTCGCCGGGACGCTCGAGGCGGACGGCCGCGGCGTGCGCGAGTGGCACGCCCGCCAGTACGCCCGCTCGGTCAGCCTCCTGCCGCAGTCTCCTGTGGTCCCGGAGGGCCTGACCGTCGCCGAGCTCGTGGAGCGCGGACGGCACCCGCACCGCCGGTGGTGGGGCGCGCCCTCCCCCGACGACGACGCGGCCGTGGCCCGGGCGATGGAGCTCACCGAGCTCACGGCCCTGGCCGGGCGGCCCGTGGAGGAGCTCTCGGGCGGGCAGCGCCAGCGGGTCTGGATCGCCCTGACCCTGGCCCAGCGGGCCCGGACCATGCTGCTCGACGAGCCCACCTCCTACCTCGACCTGGCCCACCAGGTGGACCTGCTGGACATGCTCCGCGGGCTGGAGCACCCCGAGGGGCCGGGCGGCGGCCGGGCCACCGTCGTCGCCGTCCTGCACGAGCTGAACCTGGCCGCGCGCGTGGCCGACCGGCTCGTGGCGATGGCCGCGGGGCGGATCGTGGCCGTGGGCACGCCCGCCGAGGTGCTCACCCCCGAGCTGCTGGCCGAGGTCTTCGGGCTGCGGGCGGACGTCGCCCGGGATCCCGTGGGCGGGCGGCCCGTCGTCCTGCCCCGCGGGCGGGCCCACGAGGGCTCCCGCCCCGTGCCGCCTCCCACGCCCGTGGCCCTGGACCCCGCACCGCGGGCCGCCGCCGAGATCGGAAGGACCCTGCCGTGACCGTCGCTCCCACCCCCGAGACCACCGCCGCGCACTCGGCCCCCGTGCTGTGCGTCGAGGCCGCCGTGACGTCCGTGACCCAGCTGTGCCCGTCCTTCCGCCGGATCACCCTGGCGGGCCCGGAGCTGGCCGGCCTGTCCCCCGCCCTCATCGGGGCCGGTGACCGGACCCGGTGCCGCGACGCCTACATCAAGCTGCTGGTCCCGCCCCCCGGTCGCGCGCCCGAGCGGGTGGACCTGTCCCTGGGGCTGCGGGAGGGCTGGTTCGCCCGGCCCGCCGAGGAGCGCGGCTGGATGCGCACCTACACCGTGCGCGGCGTCCGGCGCACCACGTTCTGCGGGATGACGGTCCCGGAGCTCGTGATCGACGTCGTGGTGCACGGCGGGCACGCCCAGGACGGCCCGGGCAGCCGGTGGGCGGCCGCGGTGTCCCCCGGCGAGCGCGTGTACCTGCTCGGGCCCGGCCCGCAGGAGCGGCCCTGGGCGGCGTGGGACCACGGCGGTGCCCGGCGCGTCCTCGCCGTCGGGGACGAGACCGCCGCCCCCGCTCTGATGTCCGTCGCCGAGGAGTTCACGGACGCCCACCACGGGCTGCCCGCTGGCGGGATCCGCCCCCGCCTCGACGTGGTGCTCGAGGTCCCGCACCCGGAGGACGTCGCCGCCCACTGCCTGCCCGCCGACCTTCCGGACGTGCGGCTGCACGTCCTGCCCCGCGCCGGGGACACCGGGCCGTCCTGGCACGGGCACCGGGCCGCGGTGCGCCTCGCGCGCCTGCTCGAGCTGCCCGGCGGAGCCGTGGACGACGTCCTGGCGGGCCGCCGCCCGCAGCGCGGCCGCGGGACGCCCGCCCTGTCGGTCGTGGAGAACGCCGCCGAGCCCCGTGCGTGGTCGGTGGCCACCCCTGCGCGGACCGACGTCCCCTACGTGTTCCTCGCCGGCGAGTCCGGCACGGTCAAGGCGTTGCGCCGGCTGTGCGTCGACGCCGCGGGCATTCCCAAGGACCACGTCTCCTTCATGGGCTACTGGCGGCGGGGCCAGGCGGAGTCCTGAACGCTCCGTCGCCGTGCCGGTGCCGACGCCGGGACACGTGACGCCCGGACCGTGCTCCCTCAGAAGTGCAGGGCGTAGGTCCGGGAGACGCTCACCATGGACAGCAGCTGGATCGAGCTGGCGTAGTAGGACGTGAACTCGGTGCGGGCCGCCAGGTAGCGCCCCAGGGCGTCGAGCCAGGCCTGATCGCCGCCCCAGCGGGCGCCCAGGACCAGAGGCGCGATGAAGGCGAGGTCCTGGTAGGACCCACCCGGCAGGGTCGCTCCGTCCAGGGTGAAGCCGGTGGGCAGCCGGGCGGGATCACCACCGCACTTGGTCCGCGCCCATCCGGAGATGCGGGCCGCGGCGGCGCGGGCCTCCGGATGCCGCGACGCGCCCAGCCGTAGCGGGACGCGGCACGAATTGTAGTAGTAGTGCCGGTCGTGGCCGGATTCCAAGGTGTGGGCCGGGGCCGGGGCGATGGTCGAGGCAGAGCCCGTGGTGAAGTCGGGGAGCAGGCCGGTGCGCGGCGCGTGGACCGACTGCAACCGCCGGATCGCGGCCAGGTGCCGGCTCCATACGGCTCCCCAGCTCGCATCTCCTGTGGCGCGGTGGAACGCCCCGAAGTGCCCGATCATCCAGTCGCTCGGGCGCGAGACGTTCTCCCACGCCCCGTTCGACCAGTCCCCGAGCTCGAGAAGCCCGGTGGTGGGGGAGATCAGGGAGCGCTTGATCGCGGCGATGCGGGCCTGGGCCAGCCGCCGGTAGTTGTACGTCCCGTCGGAGCCCCATCGTCGATCGGCCATCAACCACCCCATGGCGATGTCCATGTCGCCGTCGGTGGCGCTGTCCTGGCCGTTGTGGGAGACCATGCGGTCGTTCTGCTCGGCGGCGTGCAGCCCCGGGTCGATCCGGGAGGGATGGTCCAGGACGTAGCGGGTGATCCCGTCGAAGTAGGCGCGCGCCTGGGGGTCGAGGGGTGCCAACTGGGCGCAGAGCATTAACCCGTACCCCTGTCCCTCGGCGACGTAGGAGTTGGTGCCCTTCTGGGCGTCGGCACGGACGGCCCACCAGCTCCGGGCCGCGTCGCGCCGCAGCAGCGTCTTCCAGCCGGCCCACAGCACACGGATCGTGGCGTCCATCTGCCGCTGTGTCGTGGTGGCGGGGCTGAGCATGGTGGCTCCCAGTGCGGGGGTCGTCGGGGCGGTGGCCGGAACGGTCGCAAGGGCGGCGCCCAGCGTGAGGAGGGTGCGGCGGTGCATGAGGGAACTCCCAGGGCCCATTGTCGGGGATGCGGGGGGGAGGGTGGGGGTGGGGGACGTGACAAGGTCGGGGGGGGCGTCCTTCACGGTGATGACCGTTCCGCGTGGGCCTTTCGGGGACGGTGTCAGGCGCCAGTCAACAGGAGCTGCCCGGCAGGCAGCGGCAAGGGCGCCGATCGGCGTGTCGAACCGGTTGTGCGACCCGCTCCGGAACCGTCACGACGACGACCTGCGGCGCTGTGCCTCGGACGCTTCTTCCCGGGCGGCGCCGGCACCTCGTGGCGCCGCCCGGCCGCACGGCTCAGGAGCCCCCGGCGCTGGCCGTGACGCGCAGGACGGCGTCGTCGTCGCCGTTGGAGGTGGTGACCCACAGGGCGCCCTCGTCGTCGAGGGTCAGCGAGCGCAGCCGGCCGTGCTCGTTCTCCAGCTCCGCCATGCGGGTCAGCCCGGTGACCTCGGTGTCCTCGACCCGGTAGACCCCCACTCCGGTGTTCTTCAGCTCCGCGACCGCCAGAGCGCCCTCCCAGGCCCCCCACTGCTCCCCGTCGAGGAAGGCGGCGCCGCTGAGCGCGGCGGTCGGGCGCCCGGAGGACCACGCGGCCCGGACCGCGTCCGGGAACTTCTCGAGATCGGTCATGGGCACGGACTCGTCGTAGCCGGGCGCCGGGTCCCACCCGTAGTTGCCGCCGGGCTCGAGGACGTTGATCTCGTCGTCGGTGCCGGGGCCGTGCTCCGCCGACCACACCGTGTCCGTCCCGGGCTGCACCGCGAGACCCTGGACGTTGCGGTGGCCCAGGGTGTGGACGGCGGCCGCGGGCCCGTCGCGGTCGGCGAACGGGTTGTCCTCCGGGATCGTGCCGTCGGGGTGGAGCCGCAGCGTCTTGCCCCCGAGCGAGTCCGGGTCCTGCGGGTTCTCGCCCTGCGCGGCGTCCCCGGTGCCGACGAGGAGGGTGCCGTCCGGGACGAAGCGCAACCGGCAGCCGCTGTGCCGGCCGGAGCTGATCGGCAGGCCGTCGATGACCGTCCCGGTGCGCTCGGCCGCCGCGGCGTCCTCGTCGATCCGCCAGCGGGTGACCCGCACGTCCTGCGGCCGGCCGTCGCCGGTCCGCGTCGCGTGGCACAGGAAGATCTCCCGGGTGCGTTCGAAGTCCGGGGACACCTCCAGCCCCATCAGCCCGGCCTCGCTGCCCACGAACAGGTCGTCGAGATCGGCCGCGACCTCCCGCGTGCCCTGCTCGTCGTGGGCCAGCAGCCGGCCGGCCCGCTCGGTGACCAGCACGGTGCCCTCCGGGGTGTGGGCCACGTCCCACGCGAGCTCGAGACCGTCCACGACGACCTCGACGTCCAGTGCGGGCGGGTCCGCCGGGGCACCCAGGCGATCGCCGGTCGCCACGGTCCCGCCGCCCTCCGGGGCGCAGGCGCTCAGCAGCACCAGCACGGACAACGTGCTCATGATCCTCCCGCGGACGTCCATGGTGGCAATCTACTCCGATCACCGCCGGACCGGAGCCGTAGGATCGGGGCATCCCGTTCCGGACGGGGCGCAGAGCGGATCGGAGGTGCGCCGGTGGACCACGCCCCGGCCGGTCATGCCCGGCTGATCCTCCTGGGCGCCGTGGCGCCGGTCGTGTGGGGGACGACCTACGTGGTCACCACGGAGCTGCTGCCGCCGGACCGGCCCATGACCGCGTCCCTGCTGCGGGCCCTCCCGGCCGGGCTGCTGCTGCTGGCCCTGACCCGGCAGCTGCCGCCGTGCTCCTGGTGGGGACGGTTCGCGGTGCTCGCCCTGCTCAACTTCGGGGCGTTCTTCCCCCTGCTCTTCCTCGGCGCCTACCGCCTGCCGGGCGGTCTCGCCGCCGTCGTGGGCTCGGCCCAGCCCCTGGTCGCGGCGCTCCTGCTGCTCCTGGCCTTCCGGCAGCGCACCCCCCTCCCCCGGGTGCTGTGGGCCGTCGCCGCGGTGGCGGGGGTGTCCGTGGCCGTGTTCGCCGGCACCGTCACCCTGGACGCCCTGGGGCTCGCCGCGGCCCTCGCCGGGACCGCGGTCATGGCCGCCGGAGTGGTCCTGACCCGCCGGTGGGGGCTGCCCGACGGCATGAACGGGCTCGCGGCGACCGGCTGGCAACTGACCCTCGGCGGCCTGATGATCGCCCCGCTCGTCCCCCTGCTGGACACCGGTGCCTTCGTCCTGGACCTGCCGGCCGTGCTCGGCTACGCCTGGCTGGCGCTGCCCGGCGGCGCCATCGCCTACGCCGCGTGGTTCCACGCCGGCCGGCGCGTGCCGTCCACGAGCCTGACCCTGCTGATCCCGCTGACCCCGGTGACGGCCGCGGTCCTGGGCCGGCTGCTGCTGGACGAGACGCTCACGGGCCTGCAGGCCGCGGGGTTCGCACTGGCCCTCGTCGCAGCCCTGGCCGGACAGCTGCCGGGTCTGCCGCGCGCCGGGCTCCGCCGCGCGGGCGCCGGCCGAGGGCTGCCGCGGCCATGACGCCGGTCGCCCCCCGCCAGCGACACGACCGCCGGCCGGGGGTGCAGCCCCCACGTCTGCACGGCCACCCCGGCAAGCCCCCACACCACGGCGGCGGGATAGGCCCGCGACACGGGCCGCCGCCACGAGGCGGCACCGGTCACCGCTGCCGTGGCGGCCAGCAGGACCGCGGCCCGGGCATCCGGCGCCGCGGCCCCGGGCATCACCCCGATCTCGATGAGCGCCTCGGCGCTCGCCACCACCGTGGCGAGACCGATCCAGCCCGCGAACAGTCCCAGCGGCGCCCGGACCAGCCACCGGTCCGCCGCGGAAGCGCGCTCGGCGGCTCCGGCCGGTTCCGCCCGGGTGTAGGCGGTCCACGCCGCGGCGGCCGTCGCGGCGACCACCGGCAGCTGGAGCCAGGGGAGGTCCTGCACCCTGACCCACAGACCGGACAGTCCCACGGCGCACGCCGTCGGCAGGCCGGTGCGGCGCAGGAGGGGGTCGGTCCGGGCCGACGGCCTCGCCTGGTGAACCGTGTAGCCGATGATCCCGCCGTAGATGGGCGCCCAGATGACGAAAGCCCGGTCGGCGGGCACGAGCAGGCTGCGGCCGTCCTCCGCCGTCCCGTAGTCCTCCGTGACGCCGCTGAGGATCCCCGCGGTCACGGCGGCCACGACCCCGCACCGGCGGAGCGCGTCACGGTTCTTCATGTCCTGCCCGTTCACCGTCCGGAACCCCGCAGTTCGTCCCGCCGTCGTACCCTGCGACGTGCCGGACCCGGTCCGGAAAATCAAGTGGTGATCCGTGACCCGCGTCTCAGTAGGATGGGCCGAAGCCGCCGGATCTTCCTGATTTCCCTGGTGGCTGGGCCGGTGCGGGGGCGATCTCGTACCGGCCGCTTTCTGCCCTCTCCGCAGCGGACTCCGTCGGCTCAGCACGTTCTCTCCTCCGGGGGCAGCGCGCCCTCCAGGAGGTGGCTGTTGACAATCTCGTCGACGCACCGGTTGCCGCTCAGATAGGCCCCGTGCCCCTCGCCCACCCGGGTCAGCAGGTGTCCGTCCTCGAGCTGCGCGGCCAGCGCCTGCGACCACGCGTAGGGCGTGGCCGGGTCCCCCGTGGTGCCGACCACCAGGATGGGCCCGGCACCGGCGGCGTCGATCGGGGCGGGCGTCCTGACGGGCTCGTGCGGCCAGGCCCCGCAGGTGACCTGCCCGTGGCTGAACCAGTCGCCGAGGGTCGGAGACGCCTCCTGCAGCCGCGCGTCCAGCGCCGCCATCGCGGCGGGGTCGTCGTTCTCGGGATGGTCGAGGCAGTCGATCGCGATGTTCGCCTCGTAGGAGTTGGTATAGGTGCCGTCGGGTCCGCGGCCGTAGGCGATGTCCGCGAGGCGCATCAGCCCGGTCCCGTCCCCGTGCTCCGTGGCCAGGGTGAGGGACTGGGTCAGGAACCACCAGATGCGCGGATCGTAGAACGGTTTGATGAGCCCGCTGACCGCGTCGTCCACGGTGAGCGGCCGCCCGTCGGCGGTCGGCAGCGGCTGCGCCTCGATCTGCCGGAGCAGGGCCTCGATCTCGGCCAGCCCCTCGTCGACGGTCCCCTCGAACGGGCACCCGTCCTGCGGGAGGCACGTCTCGACGTACACCCGGAGCGCACGCTCGAAGCCGGCGGCCTGATCGAGGGTCAGCCCGGCCCCGTCGAGGGAGGGGTCCATGGCCGCGTCGAGGACGAACCGCCCGGTCCGCTCGGGGAACAGGTCGGCGTACGTGGCGCCGAGCAGGGTGCCGTAGGAGTAGCCGAGATAGTCGAGCTCGTCCTCGCCCAGCACCGCGCGCAGGATGTCCAGGTCCTGCGCCGCGCTGACCGTGTCGACCTCGCCGAGCAGCGGGCCGGTGTTCGCGGCGCACGCCGCGGCGAACTGCTCGGCCGCCGCGACGGCCTGGGCCAGCCCCTCCGGGGTGTCGGGGTCGACGGTGCCGACACGCCGCGCGTCCAGCGCGGCGTCGTCGACGCACTCCACCGCGGTGGAGCTGCCCACGCCCCGCGGGTCGAAGCCCACGATGTCGTACGCGGCCCGGACGCCCGGGTCCAGACCGGCCGCCCATGCCTCGATCGAGGCCGTCCCGGAACCGCCCGGGCCGCCGAAGTTCACGAGCAGGGAGCCCTGCCGTGCGGCGAGATCGGTGCTCGCCAACCGGGTGACGGCCAGCTCGATCTGCCCGGCGGACGGGTTCTGGTAGTCGAGCGGCACCTGCACCTGGGCGCACTCCGCCGCCACGCCGCACGCGGTCCACACGAGCTGCTGGGCGTAGAAGTCCTCGAGCCCGGGCGGGACCTGCGCGGTGACGACGACACCGGGCGGCGCGGCGACCGTGGCCGTCCCGGCCGCCGGGCCGGCCGCCAGGAGCACGGCCAGTGCCAGCGCGGAGCCCGCCCGGCGCGCGCGCCTGGGCCTCCTGTCATGAGCACCGGGGATGCCGTCAGGGCCATGGTCGTTCTCGGGAGGACGCATGGATCACCACTGCTTTCGGTCGGACCGGCCGGGCATCGGTGCACGAGCACGGGCGCGGAGGCCCACGTCTGGACCCTTGCCACCGGCCTCGCGGCCTGCCGGGCCCGCGGACGCCCCCGCGCCCCGCCGCCGCACCCCACTGCCGTGCCACCAGGGGCTTCAGGGTAGGAACGCGCCGATCGGGTGGTCAAGGATGTGTCGCGGCGCGAAGGCATCACGGGTCGTCCCGCACCGTGGGGCGGAGGACCACCGCGGACAGTAGCCCTCCTCCCGCGAGCAGGCCCGCGCACAGCCCCATGACCGCGGGGAAGCCCTCGCGGAGCCGGGCCGGGTCGGTGAGGCCGGTCTCCCCGAGCCCGCCGACCAGCGGGATCACCGCGACCGCGAGCAGGCCCGCCGTGCGCGCCACGGCATTGTTGACCCCGCTGGCCAGCCCGGCCTGCTCCGTGGGCAGCGCGCCGAGGACCGTCGCGGTCAGCGGCGTGACCAGGAGGGTCAGCCCGGCGCCGAACACCGTGGCCGGGACCAGCACCTCCAGGAGGTAGTGCGCCCCGGGCCCGGCCCGGCCCAGCAGGAGCACCCCGAGCGCGGCGATGAGCGGACCGGCCGTCATGGGCAGCCGCGGGCCCACCCGGTGCACCAGGGCACCGGCGGACGGCGAGAGCAGCAGCATCAGGACGGTGACGGGCAGCAGGGACAGCCCGGCCGCCACGGGCGAGAGCCCCAGTCCCACCTGGAGGGCCACGACGAGGACGAAGAAGACCGCGCCCAGTCCGGCGTAGACCACGAAGGTGATGACGTTCGCCGCGACGAACAGGCGATGCCCGAGCAGGGCGGGAGGCAGCAGCGGGGACACCGCACGCCGTTCCCGGAGCAGGAACGCCGCCAGCAGCCCGGCCCCGGCCGCGAGCGCCCCGCCCGTGACCGGAGCCGACGGTTCGTCACCGGCCGCGGCCGTCAGCCCGAGCGTCAGCACCCCGAGCCCCGCCACCAGCAGCGCGGCGCCGAGCACGTCGAGCTGCGGGCAGGCGGCCGGGTTCCTCGACTCGGGCACGTGCCGGCGGGCGATCAGCAACACGGCGAGCGCCACCGGCAGGTTGACCAGGAACACCCACCGCCACGAGGTGGTCTGGACCAGCCAGCCGCCCGCGAGCGGACCCACGGCCGAGGCCACCCCCGTGAGCCCCGACCAGGCTCCGATGGCGCGGGCGCGGTCTCGCGGGGTGAAGGACGACTGCAGGATCGCGAGCGCCGTCGGCACCAGGAGGGCGCCACCGACCCCCTGGACGGCCCGTGCGGCGACGAGGACGGTGACGTCCGGGGCCAGGCCGCACAGCGCGGAGGCCCCCGCGAAGCAGCCGACGCCGAGCAGGAAGATCCTGCGCCGGCCGTACCGGTCCCCCAGCGAGCCGCCGAGCAGGACGAGGGCGGCCAGGGTCAGCGTGTACCCGTTGACCGTCCAGGTCAGGGCGGTGCTCCCCGCGCCCAGGTCGGCGCCCACGGACGGCAGGGCGATGCTCACCACGGTCGTGTCGATGAACGTCAGGGCCGAGCCGAGCACGGTGGCGGCCAGCACCCACCGGGCCCGCCGCTCACCCCAGGAGAGCAGCTCGGGCGCGGCGCCGAGGCCGGGCGGGGCGGTCATGGCGCTGCCCTCGGCGGACGGGTCACCGATGGACGTACCGGCGCCAGTCGGCGGGCACGGACCCCTGAGGACCGGGGACCGGCTGGTCCTCGGGGCGGTGCTGCGGCGGGGCCAGGTCCGGACCCCTCGTGAAGGACCCGGCGGAGTAGTCCCAGTACCAGGACTCGCCCGGTTCGAAGCTGCGCACGTACCGGTGGCCGGTCTGCCGGTAGTGAGCCGTGGCGTGCTGGGCCGGCGAGGTGTCGCAGCAGCCGATGTGGCCGCACCGGGCGCACCGGCGCAGGTGCACCCACCACCCTCCGGCCGCCAGGCACTCGGCGCATCCCGCGCCGCTCGGGGCGGTGGCCTCGTCGATGTCGACGTTCATGTCGTCGCGGTTCTTGTCGTCGCGGTTCATGCCGACCACCTCCACAGCGCAGGACGCCGCCCACCGCGGCCTCCCGCACCACTGTGGCACTTCCGCCGGACCGCGGACACCCTTGGACGCCGTGGCGTGATGCCCGCACACTGGGGCGCAGGAGGAGTCATGACCCACGTCGCCTTTCCCGAGATGCCCTACGAGTCCTGGCGGGACACCCTGGACACCGTCCACCGGTTCGCCCAGGTGGTCGGCAAGGTGCGGCTGGCGGCCGCGCCGCGCCGCAACCACTGGTGGAACGTCCCGTTCCACGTCACCGGCCGCGGCATCACCACCCGCCCGATGGGGCGGGACCCGGTCTTCGCGATCGACTTCGACTTCCTGGACCACCGCCTCGATGTGAGCACCGCCGCCGGGGCCCGGCACTCCTTCGCGCTGCCGGGGCTGTCCGTCGCCGAGTTCCACGCCCGGGTGCTGCACGCCCTGGAAGCGGTGGGGGTGGAGGTGACCATCACCCGTCCGCACCCGTTCGACCTGCCCGACTCAGGGCGTCCGTTCAGCGCCGACACCGAGCACGCCGCCTACGACCCCGCCGCCGTCACCCGCTACTGGCAGGTCCTCGGCCAGGTGAACCTGCTGCTGGAGGAGTTCGCCGCCGGCTGGTCCGGGAAGACGAGCCCCGTGCACCACTTCTGGCACACGTTCGACATCACCGTGACCCGCTTCGCCGACCGCTTCGTGGATCCCCCGCCCGGCACGGACCCGGTCACCCGGGAGGCCTACTCCCGGGAGGTCATCAGCTCCGGGTTCTGGTTCGGGGACGCGGCCTTCCCGGAACCGGCCTTCTACTCCTACACCGCCCCGGAGCCCGACGGGCTGGCCGGCGAGCCCCTGCGGCCGGACGCCGCGTTCTGGAGCGACCGCGGCGGCGGCCACCTCGCGGTCCTGCGCTACGACGACGCGCGGGCGCTGCCCGATCCGCACGGCGCCGTCCTGGAGTTCTGGGACAGCGCCTACCGGGCCGGGGCACGCCGCAGCGCCTGGGACTTCGTGCGCTACGACTGCCCCGAGGGCGTCACCGACCCCCTCGGCTGAGTCAGGGTCAGCCGCTCTGCCGGGCCTGCCGCTCGCGGTCGAAGAACGTCCCGGGCACCACGGTGTCCTGGACGACGCGGCCCTTCCCGAGGCCACGCGGCGGCCGAGTCGGCTCCCGAGCCCTCCGATGCGGTCAGCGGTCACTCGACCGTGATCTCACCCATCCGGTTCCAGCCCGAGGCCGAGATCTGCTCGCTGATGATCTGCGGGGTCTCCACGAGGGCCTGGGGTGCCTCCGCCGCGAACTTCTCGAAGTGGTCGCTGTTCACGTGCGGCCCCGCGCCGTCGTCCGCGAAGGCCTCGACGAGAACGAACTCGTGGGGGTCCTCCACGCTGCGGGACCAGTCGAACCACAGGTTGCCCGGCTCCGCGCGGGTGGCCTCGGTGAACTCCTTCGTGAAGTCGACCCAGCGGTCGGCCCACTCCGGTTTCACGGTGAACTTGACGACGATGAAGATCATCCCTGCTCCCTCCTTGCGGACGTCCCGCAGCACCCTGGACTCTCCATGCCGGTGTCACGGTCCGTGGAACGGCCCGCCAGGGCAGGCTATCGCGGTCCGACGCACGACGGCGCCCGGCGCCCCGTACGGTGGACCCCATGACGGACCAGACACCACCGACCGCACCGGAGACCGTGGTTCTCGACGGAAGGACGTTCGTGGGCGTCAGCAACGCCGCCGACGGGGACGTCGGAGCCGACACGGTCTTCGCCTACCGGCAGGAGGGCGACCTGGTGTGGGCCGAGTACGCGGGCGGCTCGGTGCGCAAGGGCTTCCTCGTCGGCACGCGCACCGGGGACGCGCTGAACTTCCGCTACTCGCACCTGGACAGTGCCGGGGAGACGGCCGGCGGGGCGTGCACGTCCCGCATCGAGGTGCTCGGGGACGGCAGGGTGCGCCTGCACGAGACCTGGGCCTGGGAGTCCCGGCCGGGCACCGGGCGCAGCGTGGTCGAGGAGCGCGGCAGCCGGCCCTGAGGCCCGGGCTGCGGGGCCCCTCCCGGGGTGGGATCATGTCATCATGAGCCGCAACCTCACCTCCGCCCTCGTGGACGACCTCAGGGGGCGCATCGTCGACGGGCGCATCTCCCCCGGCGATCGCCTGCCCAGCGAGAGCATGCTGATCGCGGAGCACGGGGTCAGCCGCACGGTGGTGCGCGAGGCCGTCGCCCGGCTGCAGGCGGAGGGGCTCGTGCACACCCGGCGGGGCAGCGGCAGCTTCGTGCTGACCCCGCCGGCCGCGCCCAGCGGGGTCAGCCGGCCGGTGCGGACCCTGCAGGACCGGCGCCGGCTGCTGGCCTTCCGCACCGGGGTCGAGTCCGAGGCCGCCGCGCTGGCGGCCACGGCCCGGGAGGAGCACCAGCTCGCCCGGATGGAGGACGCCCTGGCGCGCTCCGAGGAGGAGGTCGACAACCCGGCCGCGTCCCTGGAGAACGACTTCGAGTTCCACCGGACCGTGGCGGAGGCCAGCGGCAACCCGTACTACGTGGACGCCCTGACCGGTCTCGGGCCGGCGATGATCACGATGCCGCCGCGCCGGCTGGACGGCGCCCCCGGCGGCGGGCGCGCGGCCCGGGTCGCCGCCGAGCACCGGTCGGTGCTGGACGCGATCCTGGCCCGTGACCCGCTCGCCGCGTCGGCGGCGATGCGCGCGCACCTGGCGAACTCCCTGTGGCGGCTCGAGGCGGAGGCGGGCGGCAGCGGGCCGTCCGCGACCGCCACGGAGAACGGCTGAGGCCCGGCATGGCGAGGGAGGAGATCCTCACCGGGCTCCGGCTGTCCCCGGTGCAGATGCTGCGGGCCCTGCGGGACGAGCCCGGGCTGGTCGGGCTGTTCGGCGACTGGCACGAGGGCGACACCGTGATCGGCTTCCGGCCGCTGCGCGTGCTGGGCGCCGACGAGGACCCCTTCGCGGCCCTGGACGCCCGGGCCCCGGAGGAGGACGGCCCGGAGCCGGCCTTCGGCGGCGGCTGGATCGGCTACCTCGGCTACCAGCTGGCCCGGCGGCTCGAACGGCTCCCCGCGGCCCCGCCGCGTCCGGCACGGCTGCCCGACCACCACCTCGGCTACTACGACCACGTCCTGCGCCACCGCGCCGCGGACGGCGCCTGGGTGCTCGAGTGGCTGCCGGGCACGGACCCCGCCCGGGTGGCGGCCGCGCGCGAGCTCGCCCGGACGGCGCCGCGCGCCCCGCACGCGGCGTCGCCCTACCGGTGCGGGCCCTTCACGGCCGACGCCTCGGCGGCCGCGCACGCCGCCGCCGTGACCGCGGTGCTGGGCCACATCCGCGACGGCGACGTCTTCCAGACCAACATCTGCCGCGGACTCGCGGCCGGTTTCGAGGGCGACCCGCTGGACCTGTTCTGCGCCGGCCAGGAGGCCCTGGCCCCGCGCTTCGCCGCCTTCCTGCGCCTCCGGGAGGGGGCGGTGGCGAGCCTGTCCCCGGAGCTGTTCCTGCGCCGGACCGGGCGCACGGTCCTGACGTCCCCGATCAAGGGCACCGCACCGGCCACGAGCGACCCCGCGGCGCTGCACGCCTCGGCGAAGAACCGGGCGGAGAACGTCATGATCGTGGACCTGATGCGCAACGACCTCTCGCGGGCGTGCGTGCCCGGATCGGTGCGGGCGCCCGCCGCGCCCCGGGTCGAGCCCCACACCGGGGTGCACCACCTGGTGGCGGACGTGCACGGGCTGCTGCCCCCCGGACTCGGGGACGGGGCGCTGCTGCGGGCCACGTTCCCGCCGGGGTCCTGCACGGGCGCGCCCAAGATCCGGGCCATGGAGATCGTCAACGCGCTCGAGCCCGCAGGCCGTGAGGTCTACACGGGGGCGATCGGCTGCGCGGGCCCGGCCGGTCTCGTGCTCAACGTGGCGATCCGCACCTTCGAGTTCACCGGCGACCGGGTCCGGCTCGGGGTGGGCGGCGGGATCGTGGCCGACTCCGACCCCGCGGACGAGGCGCACGAGACGCTCGTGAAGGCGGTGCCCCTGCTCGACGCCGTCGGGGCCGAGCTGGACGAGGACCTCCTGCGGGACTGGGACGGGCACCGGCCCGCGACCGTCCTCGAGCTCCTTCCGGTCCTGCCGGTCCTCCCGCCGGTCCGCGAGGACGGGGTCTTCACCACGCTGCTCGTGCGCGAGCGCGCGCCCGTGGACCTCGAGGCCCACCTCGAGCGGCTCGGCGCCAGCTGCCTTGCCTGCTACAGCGCCGCCCTGCCCGCGGACGTCCACGGCGAGGTGGTGGGCCGGGCCGCCGCGCTCCCCGGTCCCCACCGGCTGCGGATCACCGCCGTGCCCGCCCCGGAGGGCGCCCTGACCGTGACGGTCACGGCCACGGAGCTGCCGCCGGAGCCGGTCCCGCCGTGGCGGCTCGTCCCCGTCCGGCTGCCCGGCGGCCTCGGCGGGCACAAGTGGGCGGACCGCCGGGCGCTCGCCCACGAGCCGGTCCCGGGCCTGTGGTCGCGCAGCTGCGACCCGCTGCTCGTGGACGCCGACGGCACGCTCCTGGAGACGGGCCGGGCCAACGTCTTCGTCGTCGTCGACGGCGCCGTGCTGACCCTGCCCGCGGACGGCCGGATCCTGCCCGGGGTGGTGCGCGCCCGCGTGCTGGCGGCGCTGCGCGCCGCCGGCACGGACGTCCGCGAGCGCCCGGTGCGGTGGGAGGAGCTCGCCCGCGCCACCGAGGTGTTCGTGACCAACTCGGTGGCGGGAGTGCATCCGGTCGGGGCCGTCGACGGCGTCGGACGGTGGGAGCCCGGGCCCGTGCTCCGCGCCCTCGGGCCGCTCCTCGGCTAGCCCTGGGCCGAGGCGGTCCGCCAGCCGCCGTGGTACTCCTTGCGCACCACCTCGGAGTAGGGCACCGGGCTGACCACGGCACGGACCTCGAGCTGCTCGTGCGGCTCCACGGTCGTCTTGCGGCTGCCGCCGCCCGGCTCGCCCCAGACCACCTTCAGCTCGGTGCCCTCGGGCACGTTCGGGTCGACGGTGGCCAGGGACAGGCCCTTGCGCTCGTTGTAGCTGTAGCCGGTGAACATGGACAGGCCCACGGTGCGGCCGTCGGCGTCGACCACCGCGTCGTAGTTGGACGAGCCGTAGTTGGCCAGGGGCAGGTCGAAGTACTTGTAGTCCGGGCCCTCGGTGTCGAAGAGGGAGGCGAAGATCTTCTGCATGTCCTCGGCGTTCCAGGCCAGGGTCGCCTTCCGGCGCTGGGTCGAGGGGTCGACCTGCTCGAGGGCGTCGCGGCCGATGAAGTCGTGGTCGAACTTCACGAAGGACCCGTAGCCCAGCTCCCACGGCGTGAGGTAGTAGTCCTCGATGTTCTCGGAGACGAAGCTGCCGGCGAGCGCGTTGGTGGCCTCGTAGCTGTCCGCCCCGAGCCACTTCCGGTAGTCCGCCGTGCCCGCACCGGTGTAGATCGCCGGCAGCGGAGACGGGATCCACCCCGACTCGAGGGTGTTCGAGGGGTACGCGCGGGCGCCGACGGGCACGATGCCGAACTCGGCGCCGACCTCGAGGATCGTGGCCCGGACCTGGTCGTAGGACTCGTAGGGACCCCAGACCTCGAGCCCCGGCTCCCCGGCCATGCCGTGGCGCAGGGTGCGGACCTGGGCGCCGCCGACGCTCATGCGGTCCATCGTGAAGAACTTCAGCTGCTCGAGCGGCCCGCCGTTGAGCTTCTCGATGATCTGCCACGCACTGGGGCCCTGGATCTGGAAGCGCCAGTACTTCCGGACCACGGGCTTGCCCATCGGGCGGGACGGGGAGCGGCGGTCGATCTCGATGTCGACGTCGTAGCCGCCGGTCTCGCTTTGGTACAGCAGCCAGTTGGCGGCCGGGGCGCGGCCCACGTAGACGTACTCGTCCTCCTCCTGGTGGAACAGGATGCCGTCGCCGATGACGTGGCCGGCCTGGGTGGTGGGCACGTACTGCTTCGCCTTGTTCACGGGGAACGTCTTCGTGCTGTTGATCGCGGTGTCCGAGATCAGTCTCAGGGCGTCCTTGCCGCGAATGAACAGGTTGTCCATGTGGTGGGACTGGTCGTAGAGCACGGCGGTCTCCCGCCACGCCTTCTGCTCGCTGCGCCAGTTGTGGAACTCGGGCGCGACGACGGGGTAGACGTACGCGCCGATCTGCGAGTTGCGCAGCAGCTCGACGGTGCCGTTCGAGGCGTCGAGGACGTCCTGGAGAGTGCGGGGTGCCACGGTGAACTCCTTCTCTGCGGTGGTGCCCCGGCCGCGCTCGCGCGGGCGGGGCGGGAACGGGGATCAGAACACGATGGTCTGGGGGTCGTGGCGGATGATGCGGTCCTGGCAGTGCCACAGCACGGCGCGGGAGAGCACCTGGCGCTCCACGTCCGCGCCGCGGCGGGCGAGCTCCTGCGCGGAGTCCCGGTGCGACACCCGGACCACGTCCTGCTCGATGATCGGGCCCTCGTCGAGGGCCTCGGTGACGTAGTGCGCGGTGGCGCCGACGATCTTCACGCCCCGCTCCTTGGCCTTCCGGTAGGGCTCGGCCCCGATGAAGGCGGGCAGGAACGAGTGGTGGATGTTGATCACCGGCACCCCGACCTCGGCCAGGAACGAGGAGGACAGGATCTGCATGTAGCGGGCGAGGACCACAAGGTCGACGTTGCCCTGCAGCAGGCGCAGGTGCTCCGCCTCGGCCGCCGCCTTGTCCTGGGTGGGGACGTGGAAGAACGGGATGCCGAAGCCGCGGACGTCCTGGGCCATGTCGGGGTGGTTGGAGACGACCATGGAGATCGTCATGGGCAGCTCACCCCGGCGCTGGCGCCAGATGAGGTCGAGCAGGCAGTGGTCGGACTTCGAGGCGAAGATCGCCACGCGCCGCGGCACCGAGAGGTCCGTGAACCGCCACTCCAGCTCGAAGCCGTCCCCGAGGGCCGCGCCGAGGTCCTGCTCGAGCGCGGGGCGCAGCGCCGGGTAGCCGGCCAGGTGGAAGACCGTGCGCTGGAAGAACGCCCCTCCCTCGGGGTCGTCCGAGTGCTGGTCGAGGGCCACGATGTTCGCGCCGTGCCGGGCGAGGACGTCGGTGACGACGGCGACGATCCCCGGCTGGTCCCGGCCGTGCACCACAAGGCTGGCGTGGTCCGGGCGGAGCGTCGACGGGCGGGCCTCGCTCACGGGGTCCGCCCCTCCGTCCCGAACTCCCGGACCCACTCGGCCGTGGCCCGCAGCCCGCCGAAGGTGTAGAAGTGCAGCAGCACCTGCCCGTGGACGGCGGGGTCGTGGCCGGCGGCGAGGTCGCGCAGGAAGCGGTCCGGGCCGGCGGTGCCCAGCAGGTTCGTCAGGGAGAGGCCGTACTTCTGGACGATGCCGGCCGAGGTGCCCACGCCGAAGCGGCGCGCGTACCCGAGCAGGCGCTTGACGCCCGCCGGCCCCGGCACCCCGATCCGCACCGGGGCGTCGACGCCGCGGCGGCGCACCTCGGCCAGCCACTCCAGGACCGGGTCGTTGTCGAAGCCGAACTGGGTGATGATCTCGGGTTCGAGACCCTGCTCGCGGATCGCGGCCGTCTTGTCGGTCAGGGCGGACCACAGGGTGGCGTCGTCGATGCCGGGGTGGCCCTCCGGGTAGCCGCTGACGCCCACCCCCCGCACGCCGTGCCGCTGGAGCACCCCGGTGCGGATGACGGAGAGGGAGTCCTCGTAGGGACCCTCCGGGGTCTCGGGGTCCCCGCCCACCACGAAGACGTGCTCGGCGGCGCCGACCTCCGCCAGCGCCGCGAGGAACTCCTCGAGCTCGTCCTGGGAGCGCAGCCTCCGCGCCGAGAGATGGGGCACGGGGACGAACCCGTGCTCCCGCACCGCCCGGGCCGCGGCCACGCGCATGGTCAGGTCCTCGTTGCCGAGGAACGTCACGTTGATCCGGGTCCCCGGCGGGACCACGGCGGCGGCCTCGTCCAGGGCCGGCACGTCCTTGCCTGTCATCTCGAGGGAGAAGTCCTGGAGCAGCGCGGCGGCCGGTCCGGCGTGGGGCGTGTCGATCGGCATCGATCCACATCCTTTCCGCGGCGCGTGCCCGGGAGCGCGCCCCGCGGGCCTGGGGTGTACACGGTCTCGCCGCCAGTGTTGCAGGTCACAATAACTATGTACAGAGTGTTTCGACGGCGGGCCGACTCGCGGGGGCTCGATCGACATTAGTCATACAAGTGGTTTATTTATAGTATTCCTACTGACCGCCACCGCCGAGACCCCCGAGGACCCCGCCATGCCGTACGCCCCGGACGCCGTCCGCCACGTCAAGCTCTCCACCGCCGCCCTGCCGTTGAGCACCCCCATCTCCGACGCCAAGGTCTTCACCGGCCGGCAGCGGCCGATGACCGAGGTTGTGCTCCTCTTCGCCGAGATCGCCACGGAGCAGGGGCACGCCGGGGTGGGGTTCAGCTACTCCAAGCGCGCGGGGGGCCCCGCCCAGTACGCCCACGCGAAGGAGGTGGCCGAGGGCCTGATCGGCGAGGACCCCAACGACATCGCGAAGGTGTACGACAAGCTGCTGTGGGCGGGCGCCTCCGTGGGGCGCTCCGGCGTGGCCGCCCAGGCGCTGGCCGCGATCGACGTGGCCCTCTGGGACCTCAAGGCCAAGCGGGCCGGCCTGCCGCTGGCCAAGCTGCTGGGCGCCCACCGGGACTCCGTGCGGACCTACAACACCTCCGGCGGGTTCCTCAACGCCTCCCTGGAGGAGGTCGAGGACCGCGCCACCCGCTCCCTCGAGGAGGGCATCGGCGGGATCAAGATCAAGGTGGGCCTCCCCGACTCCGCCGAGGACCTGCGGCGGGTCGCGGGCGTCCGCGAGCACATCGGCGCGGACGTGCCCCTGATGGTCGACGCGAACCAGCAGTGGGACCGCGCCACGGCCCTGCGCATGGGCCGCCGGCTGGAGGAGTTCGACCTGGTCTGGATCGAGGAGCCCCTGGACGCCTACGACGCCGAGGGCCACGCGCAGCTGGCCGCCGCCCTGGACACGCCCATCGCCACGGGCGAGATGCTCGCGTCCGTCGCGGAGCACGTGCGCCTGATCGAGAGCCGGGCCTGCGACATCATCCAGCCCGACGCCCCGCGCGTGGGAGGCATCACCCAGTTCCTGCGCCTGGCAGCCCTGGCCGACCAGCGCGGACTGGGGCTGGCCCCCCACTTCGCCATGGAGATCCACCTGCACCTGGCGGCGGCCTATCCGCGGGAGCCGTGGGTGGAGCACTTCGACTGGCTCGACCCGCTCTTCGAGGAGCGCCTGGAGACCCGGGACGGACGCATGCTCGTCCCCGACCGCCCCGGGCTGGGCGTCACGCTCAGCGGCCAGGCCCGCGCCTGGACCACGGACAGCGTGGAGTTCGGCGGCGCACAGGCCCCCGGCCGGCGCCCGCTGGGGCACCGGCGCGACACGGCCGGAAAATCCCGCACGACCCCTTGACCCGTGAGGCAGGTCACAGCTACGCTCTGGAAAACGCTTTCCGAAGCGTAGCCTCGACCCTTAGGAGACATGATCAGCATGAGAAGAACGGGAACTCTCGCGAAGGCCGCCACCGCCCTCAGCGTGTCGGCGATGGCGCTGACCGGCTGTGGCAGCGCCGACGGCGCGAGCGCCGACGACAGCGTGGAGCTGCGCTTCGCCTGGTGGGGCTCGGACACCCGCCACCAGCAGACGCAGGAGATCATCGACGCCTTCGAGGAGCAGAACCCGGGGGTCACGATCACGGGCGAGTACGGCGACTTCGGCGGCTACTGGGACAAGCTGGCCACCCAGACGGCCTCCAGCGACGCCCCCGACATCATCCAGATGGACGAGAAGTACCTGCGCGAGTACGCGGACAACGGCGCGCTGCTGGACCTCTCCGACGTGGACGTCAGCGACCTCGACGAGGGCGTCGTGGACAGCGGCCGCACCGAGGAAGGTCTCTTCGGCGTGGCCACGGGCGTCAACGTGATGGCGATGATGGCGAACCCGACCATCTACGAGGAGGCCGGGGTCGAGCTGCCGGACGACTCCACGTGGACCTGGGACGACTTCTCCGAGGTCTCCCAGCAGATCGCCGAGAACTCGGACGCCTACGGCACCAGCGGCCCGAACGAGCCGGCCGGCTTCCAGATCTGGCTGCGCCAGCAGGGCAAGGAGCTGACCACGCCCGAGGGCGAGCTCGGCTTCGAGGCGAGCGACGCCGCCGGCTACCTGGGCATGTGGCACCAGATGATGCAGGACGGCGCCCTGCCCCCGGCGTCGGTGGTCACGGAGGACCAGGAGCCGGGTCCCGACCAGTCGTTGACCGGCACCAACGGCGCGGCCATGGGCATGTGGTGGACCAACCAGCTGAGCGCCCTCAACGCCGCGTCCGGCAACGAGCTGGTCCCCCTCCGGTTTCCGAGCACGGACGGCACCGAGGGCGGTGCCCAGCTCTTCCAGAAGTCGGCGATGTTCATGTCCGCCTCCGCCCGCACCGAGCACCCGGAGGAGGTCAAGGCGTTCATCGACTTCATGGTCAACAGCGAGGAGGCCGGCAAGATCAACCTCGCGGACCGCGGCCTGCCCGCCAACGAGACGGTGCGCGAGGCCGTGCTGCCCGAGCTCAGCGAGGCGGACACCGCGGCCGCGGAGTTCGTCGAGGAGATCCAGCCCGAGCTGGGCGAGGCGCTGCCGGTCCCGCCGCTGGGTTTCAGCACCCTGCAGGAGATCACCTACCGCTACGAGCTCGACGTGCTCTTCGAGCGCTCGACCCCCGAGGAGGCCGCCGAGCGCATGATCGCCGAGATGGAGTCGGCGATCAGCTGACCCGCACGCTCCGCGGGTGCCGGCCGAACCGCTCGGTCCGGCCGGCACCCGCGGCTCCACCCGGCCCGCAGCCCGCGGGCCCCCCACCCGCTTCTCCTTCGGATCGTCCGGCACGTGCCTGCCGGGAAAGAGGCCTTCCCATGTCTTCCGTGCGCTACGCC